>CALWGL010000070.1 GCA_944380025.1 uncultured Lachnospiraceae bacterium | reverse complement strand
ATTAACGGAGACGGCAGACAGTCCCGCGACTTCACCTATATCGACAACGTGATCGAGGCGAACCTGAAGGCCTGCCTTGCTTCCGGCGACGCGGCGGGAGAGGCCTACAACATCGGCTCCGGCGGAAGGGAATTCCTGATCGACATTTACTATGATCTGTGCAAGGCCCTGGGCAAGAACATCGAGCCCAAGTTCGGACCTCCGAGAAAGGGAGATGTGCGGGATTCCAACGCGGACATCACCAAGGCAAGGGAAAAGCTGGGCTACGATCCGGATTATGATTTCGCGGCAGGCATCCAGCTTGCCATCGACTGGTATAAAGAAAACCTGAAATGAGCAGGATCTGAAAGAAGCAGATCCTGAGAGGAAGAAGAGGAACCAGAAACAGAGCCGGGGGCAGCGTCCCACGAGGTGCGAACAGACAGGCGCTTCGCGAAAAAGGGGCGCGGCTTCCGGCTTTTCCCGGGCGGCCGGGACTGACGGCGCCTTGCCGGTTTTCCGGCAGATGCGCCTTGGAACCGGCAAAACGCCGGAGCGCGCAGGTTCCGGCAGGGAGGCAGAGATGAAATACAGAGTGGTCGTATTCGGCGTAAAGGACACGACGGCAGAGATCGTATCCTATATTCAGGAAAAACTGCAGCCGGTGGATCTGGTGGTCACGATCCACAGCGATGTGCTTTCCGGAAACCAGGTATCCGGATATAAGGGCCTTTCCTATCTGACGGAGAAGTACGGGATCCCGGTGTTTGAGACCCATTCCTACGGACTGAAGGATGAGGAGACCTCCCGTTTCTTCGCGGAAAACGAATTTGAGATCGGCATTTCCATGGGCTGGCAGAGGCTGATCCCCCAGGCGGTGCTGGACCGCTTCCGGTACGGGATCTTCGGCTTTCACGGAAGCTGCGGATACCTTCCCTACGGCAGGGGGCGCTCGCCCTTAAACTGGTCCGTGATCAACGGGGATACCCGCTTTGTCCTGAATCTGTTTCAGTATGACGCGAAGGCGGACAGCCCCAACGTGTTCGCCAACGAAATGTTTGCCATCAATCCCCATGACACCATCCGCACGCTGCAGTACAAGAACATCCTGGTGTCAAAAAGACTGATCGGAAGGCTTCTGCGCGCGTGGCAGGAGGGAGAGGTGAAGGTCAGCCGGCAGTCAAAGGACTTTGACGGCTGGTATGAAAAGCGCACCGCGGCGGACGGGAAGCTGGATCTTCATCAGAAGACCAGAGACCTGTACAACCTGATCCGCGGCGTCACCAGGCCCTTCCCCGGCGCGTTCGCTTTCTGCGGGGACCTGAAGGTTACCGTCTGGAGCGCCCATCCTTTTGACGAGATGCTGGATTTTTCCGCATACGCGCCGGGAGAGGTGATCGACGTGTTTGACGGAAAGCCCATTGTACGGACGGTGGACGGATCGCTTCTGATCGATGAGTACGAGTGTGAGCGGGCGCTGGAGAGCGGGGATGTGCTTGGCTGAGAAAGGGAGGCTGGACGGATCGATATGAAGGTCGCGCTTCGGATGGACGACATTACGGCAGATATGAACTGGGATAATTTTTTCCGGCTGAAGGAGCTTTTCGATAAGGCGGGCATTCAGCCGCTGCTCGGCGTGGTTCCGGACAACCGGGATCCGTCCCTTTCCTGCATGCAGGCGAGGGCGGATTTCCGGGAGGTACTGCTGGAGCTGCAGGAAGAGGGCTGGCTGATGGCGCAGCACGGCTGCAGGCACGTATATACCACCAGGAAGGGCGGGATCTTCCCGCTGAACCGGTTTTCCGAGTTCGCCGGTCTGCCTTACGAACGGCAGAAAAAGCTGATCGCTCAGGGAAAGCGCCTGCTGGAGGATCAGGGGATCGTGACGGATATCTTCATGGCGCCCGGCCATTCCTTTGATGACAATACCCTGCGGGCGCTGAAGGAATGCGGGTTTTCCTATGTGACGGACGGCTTCGGCACGAGGCCCTACCGGCGGAGCGGGCTCACCTTTCTCCCCATCGCGAAGAAGAAGTCGAGCTGTTTTGAAGGCGGAGAGGGCTATACCACCCTGGTGCTCCATGCCAACGGGATGAATGACAGAGAGATCGACTGGTATGCAGGAATGCTTGCAAAACACGCTGAAAATTTTATTTCTTACGGAAGATTACTGGAAATTCCGGCGGAAGAACGCGGTTTTGCAGGAAATCTTGCAGAATATGTGCAGGCAAGCGGGAAGAGGCTGGCGGTGAAAGCGCTTTCAGCGGTGCGGAAGAGGTGAACGGGCCGCGGAAGAGATGAACGGGCGCGGCGGAAGGGAACGGCCGCGGCAGAAGTGAGCGGGCGCGGCGGAAGGGAACGGCCGCGGCGGAAGGGAACGGCCGCGGCGGAAGGGAACGGCCGCGGCGGAAGGGAACGGCCGCGGCGGAAGGGAACGGCCGCGGAAAAAGGGAACGGCCGCGCCGAAGCCGGGAAAGGGAAGGCGGAAGGGATGAACGGGAAAAGGGAGCAGAGGAAGCCGGAAAAGAGGCCGGCAAAGCAGAGGGAGGCCGGAAGACAGAGAGAGGCCGGAAGACAGACGGAGTCCGCAGCGCAGGCGGGATCCTGCGGGCGGCAGACGCCGGTCCGGGTGCTCCAGGTGCTTGGGGGAACCGGCCTCGGCGGCGCGGAAAGCCGGGTGATGGACAGCTACCGGCATCTGGACAGGAGCCGGATCCAGTTTGATTTCTGCGTGCATACGCGGGAAGAAGGCTTTTTTGACCGGGAGATCGAAAGCCTGGGCGGCCGCATCTACCGGATCCCCCGGTTCCGGGCAGTGAACTGGCTGGAATATCGGAGGGCCTGGAAAGATTTTTTCCGGGCCCATCCGGGATATCGGGCGGTGCACGGGCATATGACCAGCACCGCCTCCATTTACCTGCCCATCGCAAAAGCCTCCGGCGTTCCCCTCACCATCGCCCATGCCAGGAGCGCCGGGGTGGATCCCGGACTGAAGGGCATGCTGACCCGCTTCCTGCGCAGGAACCTTGGGGAAAAGGCGGATGTCTGCCTGACCTGTTCCCGCCTTGCCGGAGAAGCCGTGTTCGGGAAAAAAATGGAGGACGCGGGAAGGGTGACCACCGTTCCCAACGCCATTGACGCTTCCGCGTTTTCCTTTTCCGCTCGGACGAGAGCGCAGAAGCGAGAGGAGCTCGGCATCGGAGAACAGGACTTTGTCGTCGGCCATGTGGGCCGTTTCGGCCACATGAAAAATCATTCCTTTCTGCTGGACGTGTTCGCGCAGATCAGGAAGGAGCTTCCCGCCTCCCGCCTCCTTCTGGTGGGAGAGGGAGGCCTGATGGGATCCGTGCGGGAAAAGGCGGCTTCCCTCGGCCTTTCGGACCGGGTGATCTTTGCGGGAAATCAGGCGCAGGTGGCGGACTATTACATGGCCATGGATTTCTTCGTGTTTCCTTCCGTCTTTGAGGGACTGCCCGGCTCCGTGATCGAGGCGCAGGCGGCCGGCCTTCGCTGCCTGGTGTCGGACAGCGTGACAGATGAAGTGCTGATCACGCCGCTGGCGGAAGCGATGCCCCTTTCCCGGGGGGCCGGCTGCTGGGCGCGGAGGGTGCTCGAGCGCAGGGATTATGAGAGAAAACAGACGGCGCAGGCCATAAAAGACGCCGGGTTCGATGTGTCGGATCAGGTGAAGTTCCTGGAAAGGCTGTATCTGGGAGAAGAAAACTGAGAGAAAAGCAGGAGAATTCCGTATGAAAAAAAAGATCATGCTCATCGTGCCCATGCTGCATCAGGGCGGTTTTGAACGGGTGTGCGTTGCCACGGCCCGGCTTCTTGAGCCGTACTATGAGGTTTATATCGTGATCTTCAGCGCCATGGACATCGCTTATGATATCCGCGGCCTTCATGTGATGGATATCCACATGAAGAGCGTGGAGGGAAAGGCGGGAAAGGTGCTGAACGTGTTCCGCAGGGCGAAACGGGTGGCAGCCCTGAAAAAGGAATACGGCATCGATATCGCTTACAGCTTCGGTCCCACAGCCAATCTGGTGAACGTATTTTCCAGAGGAGGCATACTGGGAACCGGAAAGGGCGGCGGGAACCGGGCGGAGGTCTGGTGCGGCGTGCGCAGCTACATGGACATGGGAAATCCGGGCCTTCTGCGCCTGTTCTGCCGCCGGTCGGACCGGGTGATCTCCTGCTCCAGGCTGATCCGGAGGGAGCTGGAGGAGCGTTTTTCCTGCAGAAAGGTCTGCACCCTCTACAATCCCTTTGACCTTGCGGCCATTCAGGAGCAGTCCCGGGAGGCGGGAGAGAAGGAACGGCTTCCCTTCGCGGGCTGCGGCAGGGTGATCGTCTCCATGGGCCGCCAGGATGACGTGAAGGGTTTCTGGCACCTGATCAAGAGCTTTTCCATCCTTCACCGGAAATATGAGGATGCCAGACTCCTGATCGTGGGCGAAGGCGACTTCCGGGAATACTGGGAGCTGGCGGAGGCCCTTGGCATTTCCGACGCGGTGAGTTTCCCCGGCGTGAAGAAGAACCCCTTCCCGTATCTGGCTCTCGGCCGCATGTATGTGATGACCTCCATCAACGAAGGCTTTCCCAACGTGCTGGTGGAAGCCATGTCCCTGGGCATCCCCGTGATCTCCGCCAACTGCATGACCGGTCCCGCCGAGATCCTTTCGGACGACTTTGACGCGGTCTCCCGCCGCCAGGAGTATCTGGACGCGGACTACGGGATCCTGATCCCGGTGATGGATGCGAAGAAGGATCTGGACGCGTCTGTGATCACGGAAGAGGAGAGGAAGCTTTCAGAGCAGATGGAGCGGCTCCTTTCCGATGAGGCGCTGCATGAGAAATACAGCCAGGCGGCGGTAAGGCGCGCGGCGCAGTTTTCCGGAGAGGCGTATGTGGAGAGGATCCGGGAGATGGCGGAGGAATAGGGGTCTGCGCATTTACTGCGCAGACCGTACGAAAACGTATCGGCAGAAAGCATCCGGCCCATCGCTTCGCGATGGGCCGGATGCCGTAACTGTTCTGCCAAAGGCAGAACTGATACCTTTCTTTCTTCTTTTTGACAATCTGCGACAAACCTCTTGGTTTTTTTTCCTTTTTATCATATAATGAGTTTACATTGTGCCGAATTCTTATACGGCTGTACGATACAAGAAGAACGGCGGAACAGCTTCCGGGCACAGTGTATGAGGAAAAACAATGCAAAGAGGGGGCCGATTATGAATATTTCTATGGCGATCGCCGATCCGGATAAAGAGTATCTTTACAGGCTGACGGAAGTACTCCAGCAAAACCGGGGACTGAATATCTCTGCCTTTACGAGCCTTGAAAATCTCCGGAAGGCCATGGAGAACACAAGGTTTGACGTGCTTCTGTTCGATCCGGATATCAGCGGGGAACGCATCAGCCTGTTCGATTTCCGGCTTGCGGTCTGTCTCTACAGTGAGGAGTGCCGCGGCGCGGAGCTCTACAGGGACTGCAGGAAGGTCCTGAAGTATCAGAGAGTATCCAACATTTACAAATACATACTGGGAGAATACGCGGATAAGGCGGGATATTCCATGGATCTCGACAGCCGGACGGATACCAGGCTGATCGGGGTCTATTCCCCCTGCGGCGGAGCGGGTAAGACCACGCTCTCCCTGGCGCTGGCATGCAGATTAAGGGCGCTGGGAAACCGGGTGCTGTTCCTGAGCCTGGAGCAGTTTGACAGCTCCCCCGTCGTTCAGGAACCCGGGGAAGAGGGGATAACGGCGCTGGTGGAGGCGGTAAATGATGAAAAGATCAATTTCAGGATGAAGCTGACCGCCGTCGCGCGGCACGGACTGGAAAACGTGGACTGCCTGACCGGCTTCCGGAGGCTGGTGGATTACGAAGCCGTTACGGGAGATGAGATCTCCAGGGTCCTGCAGGCACTGAAAAAGGACAGCGATTACCAGTATATCGTAGTGGACATGGAATCCAATCTGGACGCTGTCAACAGGGAAGCGTTCCGGCTGGCGGATCAGATCGTGCTGGTGGAAAAGCCCGGTGAGACGGCGAACCATAAAATGAAGACATTTCTGGAACAGGCAGCCGTGCAGGAGCAGAAGGAAAAGATGCTCCTGATCCGCAATTTCGCGGAAAACGGTTCCGCTTATCTGAAGGGTGCAAAGCTCCCCGTTTTCGGCGTCGTGCATCATTACGGGAATCTGAGCCTGAAGAACGTCATCCAGACGGTAAATTCCAGCGGAGAATACGACGCCGACCAGCTGCTCGGGCGTCTGTAGGCGCCGGACGGGCAGGAACGGTACGACAGGGAGGAAAAGATGGCAGGGGAAAATTTTTTCATGCAGGAGGTCTCCGAGCTCAAGAAGGTGATCCAGGACAGGAGCCGAATGCGGGAGTATTCTCCGGAGGAGCTGAAGCAGCTGATCGACGATACCTTGACCGAGAGGATCCTGTGGGCCAGAGAGAACGACGCGGCGCTCTTCCGGTATTATGAGGGGATGTCCTTCAAGGACAGAAGCACCCTGAAATACACGGTAAACGAGTCCGTGGAAGGGCTTGGGATCCTGGGAAAGATCATCATGGATCCGGACATAACGGAGATCATGGTCAACGGATACGATACGATCTTCATCGAGAAGGCGGGAAAGCTTTCAAGGCTGGAGGAGCATTTTGAGAGCGATGAGGATCTCAGGCGCATCGTCCAGAAGTTTGTAAGCCAGATGGACCGGACGATCGATTCCAGCAATCCGATCGTGGACGCCAGGCTGGAGGACGGTTCCCGTGTACATGTGGTATTTCCGCCGGTGGCTCTGGACGGCGCGACGGTTACGATCCGCCGTTTCCCCAAGCAGCCCATGACGGTCCGGGATCTCCTGGAAAAGGATTCCATCACGCCGGAGGTGGCGGATTTTCTGGAAAAGGCGGTCATATCCAAGCATAATATCTTTATTTCCGGCGGAACCGGAAGCGGAAAGACCACCTTCCTGAATGCGCTGTCCAACTTCATCCCTGCCTGGGAGAGAGTGATCACGATCGAGGACTCCGCGGAGCTTCAGATCAAAAACATCCCAAATATCGTGCGGATGGAGACGAAGAAGGCGAATTCCAGGGAGGCGAACGAGATCACCATCCGGGATCTGATCAAGGCGTCGCTGAGAATGCGGCCTGACCGGATCGTGGTGGGAGAGGTGCGCGGCGAGGAAGCGCTGGATATGCTGCAGGCCATGAACACGGGACATGACGGGAGCCTTTCCACGGGACACGCCAATTCCCCGGAGGGAATGCTGAGCCGTCTGGAAACGATGGTGCTCACCGGATCGGCGGAGCTGCCGCTGACAGCCATCCGGCAGCAGATCGGGACGGCGGTGGACCTGATCGTGCATCTGTCCAGACTGCGTGATTTCTCAAGAAGGTGCGTGGAGATCACGGAGGTGGTGGGCTATGACTACGAGACGCAGAGAGTAATGCTCAATCCCATTTTCAGGTTTCAGGAGAATAAGGCGGAAAGCAGCAGGGACCGGGTGGTCGGGAGACTTGTCCGGACGGGAAACCGGCTGATCCATACGGATAAATTTGAACTGTCCGGGATCTATGATTATCTGGAGGATGAAGCGCATGCAGAAGGATAGGGAAAAAGTCAGGATACGGTATTATGAGGACAATATGACGCGGGCACAGCACCTGGCGGCGTATCTCATCTTTGCGGCTGCGATCGGGGGGATCCTGTATATCTATTATCATCTGTTCCTCCTCTCCCTTCTGGGCGGGCTGGCGCTTTCCTGGCTTCAGGAAAAAAATTACGCGAAATCCGTGCAGCGCAAGAGGAAGAATCAGCTGCGCCTGCAGTTTAAGGAGTTCCTGGAGATCATATCGATCTCCATCAGCGGAGGAAGCGGGCGCTCCATGGAAAACGCGATCATGGACTCCGTACATGATCTGGAGATGCTGTACAACGAGAAGGCGGATATCGTAAGGGAGATCCGTCTGATCGTCAGCGATTATCAGAGCGCGGGCATTCCCATGAGCAGGGGCTTTCAGGAGCTCGGGGAAAGGAGCGAGATCGACGATATCGTCAGCTTCGCGACGATCTACGCGACGGTGGAGGGAAAGACCAGCGATCTGGGCTATATCATTTCCCAGACCCACGACGTGATCAAGGATAAGGTGGAGATCACCATGGAGATCGAGACGGGGATCACCTCCGCGAAGTCAGAGGCCTATATGATGCTGGTGCTCCCGCTGGTGCTGATCGTCGTCATGTCTTCCATGGGAAGCGATTTTCTGGGAAGCCTGTTTACCACCGCCATCGGGAGACTTGCGGCTACGGTGGGCGTGATCTGTACCTTTGTATCCTATATCATAGCGGTGCGCGCCACGGAAATCGAAGTATAGCGGGAGGGAAACGTATGTTGTCTTTTGTTCTTATGGCCATAGCGACGGTCCTGGGCGTCTTTCTGCTGATCGAAATGAAGCGGCTGGACCAGGTCATGGTGGTGGAGATCATCATCTGCAGCGGCTGGTCAAAGCGCTTTCAGAAACAGACGAAAGAGGAAGAAAAGGAGGATTTCCTTTTTTCCTACGGCAAATATCACCATGTAAAGGAAAAGGCGGCGCAGAAAAAGGTGGCTGCCTGGAATAAGGAGATCGAAGGCTTCCGGAACGCGGAGGAAAAATACCTGTCCGGAAAGAGGCTGTCCATGGCGGATCTGATCCCGGCGTTCGGATATCAGCTGATGCAGGAGCTGAAGATGGATGCCAGCAACGATCTGCTCCGGAAGCTGACAAAACGCTGCGAATGCTCCGGCTATATCGAGCTGGAAAAGAAGCAGGAGACGAACGGCAAGGCGAATGCCCAGATCTATGCCAGGTATCTGCTCGCCTCTCTCGTGTCCTGGCTGTTCGTGGGCGTGCTGCTTGCGTGCATAGCGACGGCCGCCGCCCTTGCCCTTGAACTGGAGGCGGTCCAGATCCTGGTGTTCGGGATCGTCGCCTTCGCGCTGCCCGCGCTGGCGGGATATCTGCCCTATGACGCCCTGCGGACGAAGGCGGACAAACGGCAGGAGGGCATAGACCTGGATTTCCCGAATGTGCTGTCCAAGATGACGCTTCTGGTCACTGCGGGCATGAGCCTGACCAGAGCGATCGAAAATACCGCGGCAAGCGGAGATACCCTGATGTACCGGGAGCTGAGGCTGGCGGTACGGGAAATCGACCAGGGGGCGACTGTGGCGGCCGCCTTTGCCAGGATGCAGTGCAGGTGCGAAAACCGTTTTCTGGACCGCCTGGTTTCCGTGGTGACGAAGAGCTATACGGCGGGCAATGTGAACCTGGCGGAGGATCTGCGGGAGATCAACGCGGACTGCTGGCTGGAAAAGAAGCACAGCGCCAGACGCATGACGGAGAGCATTCAGAATAAGCTGTTCATCCCGACCATGCTGATGTTCGTCGGGATCCTGATCGTGATCGTTGTTCCGGCCATGGCGGGCTTCAATCTGTAGGCCGTGCCGGATGATGATAAATTTCCATGAAGGAGGAATTAAGATTATGATGAACGTGTTGGACAGAGCTTACATCTGGACGACGATCAGACTGTCCAGGGCAAGGGATAATGCAAAGGAGTTTCTTTCCA
This sequence comes from uncultured Lachnospiraceae bacterium, assembly GCA_944380025.1. Classification (GTDB taxonomy): domain Bacteria; phylum Bacillota; class Clostridia; order Lachnospirales; family Lachnospiraceae; genus Eisenbergiella. The sequence continues at coordinate 4,176 of CALWGL010000070.1, read as the reverse complement.
GTCAGGACGGAGTATCCAACGTGGTCGCGGTGATCATCGTGCTGCTGATCACGGTGCTGCTGATCGCCGCATTCTGGAGTCAGCTGAAGACCTGGATCCAGGGTATCATGGACAGCATTTTCGGCACCACATTTGATGACAGCGGCCTGGGAGGCTGATCGCAGAAAGACGACGGAGGGACGGATGCATGGAGAAATATCGTGTCAAAGGAAAGGAAGAAGGGGCGGTGGAAGTCGAAGCCACTGTCATACTGCCCCTGGCGGTTCTCAGCATTGTATTTCTGCTGTATCTGTCCCTTTTTCTGTTCCAGCGGGCCAATCTGCAGGCGGCGCTGGAGACGAGCATCATTTATTACAGAAATTCGGTCACGGACACCTATGTGACCAGGAACAGCGAAGTGGTATACAGCGCCGCGGAAGGGAATGCGGTGGGAGCGGGAAACTCCTATGAAGCGTCCCGCCCGCTGAATCCTTACCGCGGGATGTTCGGCGATTCCGGGAATCTGGGTTCGCAGAGCGATTTTGAGAAATATTTTCATTCAGTAACGGGGAATATGCTGTTTAACGACGACCTGTCGTTGACGATCACATATCATAACGGCCTGATCGCGGACGAATTTGAAGTGACCGCGGTGCAGAAGGTCGTTTTTCCGATGGATCTCAGCCTGATCGGAGTGGGGAAGGAATATGAGATCACCGCCACGGCCAGGGTGGCCGCGGTGGACCACGACGCCCTGATCCGGGATGCGGATTATGCGATCGATCTGGTGGAGGATTCCAGGATCGGAGAGTACGCGAAGAGCATTGCCGCAAAGGTTTCAGAGGCGTACGGGAAGTTTAAGAGTATTCTGGGAGTATAATCTGGGAGTATAAAGAGGAGCGCATCAATGAGGCGGGAGCATGGACAGCGGGGAATGATCACCGTATTCGTAACGTTAATGATGGTTCCGGTGGTCGTGATCACCGGGATCATGGTTGATTTTGCCCGGATCAAACTATACAGCTCACAGGCGGTAATGGCGGCGGACGCATACGGAGAGGCCATCTTAAGCGAATATGACAATCTCCTGAAGGAACTGTACGGACTGTTTTCCGTGACGCAGAACGAGGAGGGCCTGAGAGCGGTCGCAGCGATGGCGGATTATGGGAAAAACGCGTTCAGCCCGAACCGGGACGGCAGAGGGCTGAGCGGATTCATGCCCTACGAGAAGGCGGACGTGGAGCTGGTCTATGAAAACGTGGAGGGCGCGTCCCTGAGCAACGGAAATGTGCTCATGACCCAGATCAGCGATTTCATGAGGTTCCGGATCGTGGAGGAGGTGCTGGGAGACGACGGTGTTCTGGAAACGCTGGACCAGTTCGATTCCATGAACGCCGACATGGATACCATGGACAAGCGGAACGCGCTTACGGACAGCAGTCAGAAGGTGCTGGAGGAGATCGGGGAGTACTATGAGATCCTGAAAAAGATCAATGATTATCCGGGATTTGTCGAGACAGAGGAGGATCGTTTCCGAAGCTACAGCGCAAAGCTGAGGGAGATCTCCACAGGCTCGGATTATGCGGATTATGTGTATTACCTGCAGAACAAAGAGGCGTGCGAAGCGGCTCTGGCAAAGAAGGACCGGATCGCGGCGGATCCCGACAGCGGGGAAGAACTGTCGGAAGAAGAGGAAGAGATGGCCGAGCTGACCGTGCGGGTGCGCAATTATGATGAGACCATCCACGAGATGCTTGAGCCCCTGCAGGAAAGCGCGTGGAATTTTACGGATACGGGGAAGGCGACGGACTATGACGCCGCGCCCGGCCAGATCACGGAACTGGGCTACAGGGCGCAGACGATCAACAGCCTGCTCACGGAGCTGAAGAATAAAGTCAGCGAGCTGAACGCCACGCTGCCCTCCTGTACGCAAAAGGTCAAAGAAGGAATAGAGGAGGAGATCCGGGAGCTGGAAGATATCCTTGAGGTCTCGGAGGACTTCTGGGAGACCTATGAGCTGATCGAATTCGTACATCAGGATTCGCAGAAGTCCCGTGACAATAAGGAAAAGATGACAGATGAGCTGACGGATCTGGACAATGTGTTCTCGAATCTGGAGACCGGGAATATCCAGCCGGGAGATTCCTACTGGAAGAGTGAGATCACCCTGGACTGGTACGATTTCCAGGAGGACAAGGGAGAATTTTACCGGTTCCTGCAGTCCCTGTGCGAGGGCGGCGGTTCCGGCGGAGACGAGGACGCCGGAGAGAAGAAGCAGAATGAAGCGAAGGAAGCCCAGGAGAAAGCGGAAAAAGAGATCGAGGCGGAAAGCGCCTCCGGAGATCTGAGGAACATCTCGGATTCCCTCGCTTCGCAGCTGGAATCTTCGGGAGCGTCCGGGGGAACGGTCCCCGGCATCTCCAGCTATTTTTCCGGGGGCCTCTCCTTTGAGGCCGTGGGCGGAGCGGGAACCGCGATCCTGAATAAATTTCTGGTGACGAGCTACGATTTCGGAATGTTTTCCAGCCGTGTCTCCGGAGTGAGGCCGGAGGACGAAGACGGGCAGACGCAGGGCGGGCAGGCTCAGGACGGAACGTATTATGACGAAAGCCTGACGGGCTACCGGATTTCCGAAAATATCAATTACCTGTACGGAGCCGAGCTGGAATATCTTCTGGCAGGGCACAACTCCTCTCAGGACAACCTGAACACGAGCCGGAACATCATCTGCGGGGTGCGGCTCACGATGAATTTTGTGTCCACCTACACGATCGAAGAGATCAACAGTGCGATCAGGGCGATCGCGGACGCCGCGGCTGCCGCGGTGGCCGCAAGCGGAGTGGGAGCGCCGGCTGCGCCTCTGGTACGCGTGGCGGTCAGCGGAGCCCTCCGGGCCGCGATATCAACGATGGAAACGGCTGCCGACTGGAAGGCTCTGATGGACAGGGAAAAGACGGTTTTCCTCAAGACAAAGCTGGGACAGCTGGAGTCTCTGGATGCCATAGCGGGACTGCTGGAAGGAGAGGTGAGCGGGAACGCAGGGAAAACGGACGACGGCCTTCAGCTGGGCTATGAGGATTACCTGTACGTGCTGCTCTGCCTGATGCTGGATCAGAATACGCTCATGAACCGGACCGCCAACCTGATCACGCTGAACGTGAATCAGGCGCAGAATACCGGGGATGAGCTGACGACGCTGGATTTTAAGATGGCGGATACCGTGACGGCGGTCAAGAGTACCTGCAAAGTGAGGATGGATTTTGCGGTGACGCCGGAAAACTTTATCGAGATGTATCTTTCCGGGACCTCGGCGGAATCTATGATCGAGGTGCTGGAGGACAGGTACTTCGGATATTCGATCATTCGGGGATATTAAATGAAAAGAGAAGCGGAACGCGGAATGATGACGGTGGAGGCGGTACTGAGCCTGGTCCCCTTTATCATGGTGATCCTGGGGATCATCTCCTTTACCGATATCTACAGGGTCCATAACAAAATACAGCACGCCATGTACCAGGTGGGAAGCGAGCTGTCCGGCTACACCTATTTTTATGAGGCGGTGGGGCTGCGGGGCGCGGATCTGGGGCTGAAGGGCGATATCGATTCACAGACGGCTCCGGTCGACAGCGCGATCAGCAGCATCACGGATTTCATCGGCGACCTGAATTCCCTGTCCACGGAGGCGCTGCAGAGCGGGCAGGCGGTGGCAGACAGCGCAGCCGGTTTTGCCGAGGATCCGAAGTCCCTGCTGAGCGGCCTCATATATCTGGGGATCGAGGCCGGGGAGAACGCCGGAAAGCAGCTGCTGATCAGCTGGCTCGGCGGCGGGATGATGGAAAAGTATCTGGATGAAAGCTATCTTCCCTCCGGGGCCAGGGACGCGGATACCTTTCTGAGAAAATGCGGGGTCAGGGACGGGACCGCCGGGCTGGATTACAGCGGAAGCCGGCTGTTCCAGGACAGCGAATACCGCATGATCGATCTGGTGGTGGAATACGACGTGGAGGTCTATATCCTGAAGCTGTTTCTGAAGGATCCGACGATCCATGTATCCCAGCGGGTGACGATCCCTGCCTGGCTGGATGGCGACGGGGTAAAATACACGAAGGAGTAACGGGAAAGTGATCTCTTATATTTCTCTTGTTTCAGGCATGCTTCACATCGCCGGCTCCCATCGCTTTTCTGCTGAGCACATAT
>CALWGL010000069.1 GCA_944380025.1 uncultured Lachnospiraceae bacterium | reverse complement strand
CAAAAAGTTATCCACATCGGACCTGAAATCTGTCCTTTAAAATTTCGTCATGTTTTTGGGGCTGGCTGAACTGTTACGCCGCCGCAGCAGGAAAAGCAGGAATAATGATGGATTGTGTTGACATTTTTCTGGCATCGCTCTATACTGAAAGAAAAACCATAAAAAACAACAGAAAATATTCCTATAATTCAACATAAAAACAACTCTGAGAACTGGAAGACAAAGGCCGCGCACAGCGGGACGGAGGGAACTATGGAGAAATTCAACACGAATCCAACGGCAAAATCGGACAGGATCCCACGGCTGGTGGAGAATCTGTACCGGAAGATGCCGGAGATCGAGGCGGACAGGGCGGTGCTTCTGACGGAAAGCTATCGGAAGACGGAGGGGGAGCCCATGGTGATGCGGCGGGCGAAGGCGTTTGCGCACATCCTGGCGAATATTCCGATCATCATCCGGGAGGAGGAGCTGATCGTGGGAAGCTCCACGCTTGCGCCCAGAGGCTGCCAGACCTTTCCGGAATATTCCTGGGAGTGGCTGGAGGCGGAATTTGACACCATTGAAAAGCGCTCGGCGGATCCCTTTTATATTTCGGAAGAGACGAAGGCACGGCTGAGAGAAGTGCATAAATACTGGAAGGGAAAAACCAACAGCGAACTGGCCCTTTCCTATATGGCGCCGGAAACGGTGAAGGCCATGAAGCACAATGTGTTTACGCCGGGAAATTATTTTTATAACGGCGTGGGCCATGTGACCGTGCATTATGACAAGGTGCTGGAGAACGGCCTTTCCGGCATCATCCGTGAGGCGGCGGAGGAGCTGTCCCGCTGTCAGGTGGGGGATGCGGATTATGCCACGAAGCATGTGTTCCTGGAAGCGGTGATCATAAGCTGCGCGGCCGTGATCGGCTACGCGGAGCGTTATGCGGCGCTTGCGAAGGAGGAGGCGCAGAAGTGCCAGGATCCGGCCAGGAGGAAGGAGCTTCTTCAGATCGCGGACACCTGCGCCCGTGTGCCGAAGGAAGGCGCGAAGAGCTTCCGGGAGGCCTGTCAGAGCTTCTGGTTCATCCAGCAGCTTCTGCAGATGGAATCCAGCGGACATTCCATCTCGCCGGGACGTTTTGACCAGTATATGTATCCTTATTACAAAAAGGATCTGGAGGAGGGCAGGATCACCAGGGATCAGGCGCAGGAGCTGATCGACTGCATCTGGGTGAAGCTGAACGATCTGAACAAGGCCAGGGACGCTGCCAGCGCGGAGGGCTTCGCGGGCTACAGTCTGTTCCAGAACCTGATCGTGGGCGGCCAGGATGAGAACGGTCAGGATGTGACCAATGATCTTTCTTTTCTGTGCATCTGGGCTTCCCATCACGTTTTTCTTCCCATGCCCTCCCTGTCCATCCGGGTGTGGAACCTGACGCCCCATGAGCTTCTGATCGAGGCGGCGAAGCTGACCCGGACGGGGATCGGCCTGCCGGCCTATTACAACGATGAAGTGATCATCCCGTCTCTGATGAACCGGGGGCTGACGCTGGAGGATGCCAGGACCTACAACATCATCGGCTGCGTGGAGCCGCAGAAGGCGGGGAAGACGGACGGCTGGCATGACGCGGCGTTTTTCAACATGTGCCGGCCTCTGGAATTCGTTTTTTCACGGGGGAAGGACCGGGGAGAGCAGGTGGGCCCCGTCACCATGCGGGTGGAGGACATGACCTGCTTTGAAGAGTTTTATGACGCCTATAAGGAGCAGATGGAATACTGCATCAGCCTGATGGTGAACGCGGACAACGCCATCGACACGGCCCACGCCATCCGCTGTCCGCTGCCCTTCCTTTCCGGGCTGGTGGACGACTGCATGAAGCGGGGAAAAACGGTGCAGGAGGGCGGAGCCGTCTATAATTTCACCGGCCCGCAGGGCTTCGGCATCGCCAATGTGGCGGATTCCCTGTATGCCATAAAGACCCTTGTTTTTGATGAGAAAAAGGTGACCCTGGCGGAATACAAACGGGCGCTGGCGCTGAACTTCGGAAAAGGCTTCGACGCCATCACCATACAGGAAATGACCCAGGATGTGTTAAAGGAGCTGAAGAAGGCGGGACAGACTCCTTCCGGGGCGCAGATCGCCGGAATCGTGAAGGGGATCGCCCAGACGGAGCTTTCCGAAGAGGATCGCGCCCTGTGCGACAGGCTCTATGCGCTCATCGAAGAGGTGCCGAAATTCGGAAACGACATCGACGAGGTGGACGCCTTTGCCAGGGATGTGGCCTATACCTATACCAGGCCGCTTCAGAAGTACAGAAATCCCAGAGGCGGCATGTTCCAGGCGGGACTGTATCCCGTATCCGCCAACGTTCCTCTGGGCGCGCAGACCGGCGCGACGCCGGACGGAAGGCTGGCCCATACGCCGGTGGCGGACGGGGTATCGCCTTCCGCGGGAAAGGATGTGCACGGGCCTACGGCCACAGCCAACTCCGTTTCCCGTCTGGATCACGGCATCGCCTCCAACGGGACGCTTCTGAATCAGAAGTTCCATCCTTCCGCGCTCAGCGGAGACGCGGGGCTGGATAATTTCGTGGCGCTGATCCGTTCCTATTTTGACCAGAAGGGAAGCCACATGCAGTTCAACGTGGTGGACAGGCAGACCCTTCTGGACGCGCAGGAGCATCCGGAGAAGTATCAGCATCTGGTGGTCCGCGTGGCGGGCTACAGCGCGCTGTTTACCACCCTTTCCCGTTCCCTGCAGGACGACATCATCCGCAGGACCGAGCAGGGCTTCTGATGGACATGGAGATAAGTATGAAACAGGCAGATTATCTGGATACGAAAGGCCGTATCTTTGACATACAGCGCTATTCCATCCATGACGGGACAGGGATCCGCACCATCGTCTTTTTAAAAGGCTGTGTGCTGCGCTGCCGCTGGTGCTGCAATCCGGAATCCCAGGAATACGGGATTCAGACCATGATGGCGGCGGGAAAGCCAAAGACCATCGGACAGGATGTGACCGTGCGTGAGGTGATGGAGACGGTGGTGAGGGACCGCGCCTTTTACCGGCGCTCCGGCGGGGGGCTGACCCTTTCCGGCGGGGAAAGCCTCTGCCAGCCGGAGTTCGCGGCGGCGCTTCTGCGGGCGGCGAAGGAAAACGGGATCAACACGGCGATGGAAAGCATGGCCTGCGCGCCGTATGAGACCATCGAAAAGGTCATGGAATGGCTGGACGTCTATCTGTGCGACGTGAAGCACATGAACGGGGAAAAGCATAAGGAATTTACGGGAAAGGACAACGCGCTGATGCTTTCCAATATCAGGAAGATCGCGGAGTCCGGAAAAACGCAGCTGGTCATCCGCGTCCCGGTCATCCCCACCTTCAACGACAGCGAGCGGGAGATCATGGATATCGCCCGCTTCGCGGACAGCCTGCCGGGGGTGAGGCGCATCCATCTGCTCCCCTATCACCGGCTGGGACAGGACAAGTATGAGGGACTGGGAAGAGAGTACCTGATGAAGGATATCCTCCCGCCCACAGCGGAGCACATGGAGATGCTGAAGCGCACCGTGGAACGCATCAGCGGACTGGAATGCCATATTGGAGGGTAACAGGAGAAGAAGTTCTAAGCCAGCAAAAGACGCTGGCCAAGAACTTCTAGTGGCTGCGGTGCAGCCACGTCTCCTGTCGAAGAATGCTCCGTACGGAGCATTCTTCCCACGGATTTGCGTCGAAGCGGCGCAAAACTGCGTTTTACGACGCTTCGCATGGAGGTAGAAATGAAACTGGAAGAACTCGGACAGAGAGAAGGAAAGCAGCGGATCGTACAGGAGCTGGTGCCGGGAAAGCAGATCACCCTGGCGCACATCATCGCCAATCCGGACGGGGAGCTGTATGAGAAGCTGGGGCTGGATCCGCGGGTGGAGCTGTCCCGGGCGGCCATTGGGATCATGACGGTGAGCCCTGCCGAGACGGCCATCATCATGGCGGATATCGCGGTGAAGTCCTCCGGCGTGGCGCTGGGCTTTGTGGACCGCTTCAGCGGTTCCCTGATCGTGACGGGAACCGTCTCGGAGGTGGAGGCGGCCTCGGCAGCCATCCTCTCCTATGTGGAGGAAAAGCTGGGGTACACGGTCTGTGAGATCACCCGGACGTGAGGATGCGGAATATGAAAAAGATCATTCTGATCGGCAGGAGCGGGGCGGGGAAGACCACCCTCACCCAGGCGCTGAAAGGAGAAGAGATCCGGTATCACAAGACCCAGTATGTGAACCATTTTGAAAGCATCATTGACACGCCCGGGGAATATGCCCAGACCCATGAGCTGGGCTACGCGCTGGCGCTCTATTCCTATGAAGCGGATGTGGTGGGGCTGCTTCTGTCGGCGGAGGAGCCCTTCAGCCTCTACCCGCCCAACATCACCTGCATGGTGAACCGGGAAGTGGTGGGGATCATCACCCATGTGGATTCCCCGAAGGGGGATCCGGAGCGGGCGGAGCGATGGCTGCGCCTCTCGGGCTGCCGGAGGATCTTCCGCGTCAACTCCACGGCGGGAGAAGGGGTGTCCGATATTCTGGATTATCTGCGCGGGGAGGAGAAAGAAGGTCCGGAGCCTGAGAACGGTTTTGACGGAAAAGATGCCGGAGGATAAAAAACAGTAAAAACAACATATTTTATGGCAAATTATCAGTAAAAACAACATTTGTCATGTTGACATGCGTTGCATGCGGAAGTATAATAAACAAAAATCAACATTTCAGAGGAAATGAAGACATTTTTTGCAAGCAGTGACAGGCAGAGGCGAAAGGACCGGGATCCCGGCGCCGGATCAGACATCCGGCACGCGGCCCCGCGGCAGAGCTTCGGAATGGAGGAGAACATGCAGAACGAATACGAACTGAAAAAACTGATCTGCGACATCGGAAAGAGGATCTACAACAGGAACATGGTCGCGGCCAATGACGGAAACATTTCCGTGAAGCTGAACGACAATGAATTCCTCTGCACGCCTACCGGCGTATCCAAGGGCTTCATGACCCCGGAATTCATCTGCAAGGTGGATGCGCAGGGCAATGTGATCCAGGCGAACAAGGGCTTCCGTCCTTCTTCCGAGATCAAGATGCACATGCGCGTGTATCAGAAGCGCCCTGATGTGGGAGCTGTGGTGCATGCTCATCCCACCTTTGCCACGGCGTTTGCCATCGCGGGCATCCCGCTGACCCAGCCCATCATGCCGGAAGCGGTCATCGCGCTTGGCTGCGTTCCGATCGCGGAGTACGGCACGCCTTCCACCATGGAGATTCCGGACAACGTGGAGAAGTATCTTCCCTATTATGACGCGGTCCTGCTGGAGAACCACGGCGCGCTGACCTGGAGCACCGATCTGCTGGCGGCCTATATGAAGATGGAATCCGTGGAATTCTACGCGGAGCTTCTGTACAAGGCGAAGATGCTGGGCGGACCGAAGGAGTTCGATCAGGCCACGGTTCAGAAGCTGTATGAGATCAGGAGAAAGATGGGACTGTCCGGAAAGCATCCGGCGGATCTGTGCCTGAACAAAAACGGAAAGAACTGCCATAACTGCGGCAACGGCTGCGGCTCCGTTTCTTCCCCCGCTTCCGGAAACGGAGAGGTGAGCGAGGAAATGGTCGCCGAGATCGTGAAGAAGGTTATGGAACAGCTTGCATGAATCGGACCATAAATCAGACAGATGAAAAAGGGATCGCCGAAGCGGTCCGCAGGGCTCTGACGGAAGCGGGCTATGCCCCGCACGGCCATTCCTGCCGGTGCGGGAAGGAAAAGCCTGTCATGACCCTGCTTCTTGCGGAAAAGCTGGCCCTGCGTATCGAGGAGAAGGCACAGGAATGGGACATGCGGGTGGTCACGGCCGTCGCGGATGAGGGCGGAAACACGAAGCTGGTCCGCAGCATGGACGGCGCGTACATCGGAAGCGTGGATGTGGCGGTAAATAAGGCCTATACCTGTGTGGCTTTTCAGATGTCCACGCAGAAGCTTTCGGAGCTTGCCCGCCCGGACGGTCCCCTGTATGGGATCCAGCATACCAACGGCGGCAGGATCGTGATCTTCGGCGGCGGGGAACCGCTTTTTTCGGAAGACAGACTGATCGGCGGCCTTGGCGTGAGCGGCGGGACGGCGGAGCAGGATACCGCCCTGGCGGCTTACGGCGCAGCCCTTTTGAAGGAGGTAATCTCGTGCCTGTAAGTGAAGCAATGGTACAGGATATTGTGAAGGAAGTGGTCGCAAGGATGCAGCTTTCCCGGACGGCGCAGGGCGCGTATCACGGCGTATTTGCCGATATGAACGACGCCATCGCGGCCGCGAAGGAGGCGCAGAAGAAGGTCCGGGTCATGACCATGGACCAGAGAGAGCAGATCATTTCCAATATCCGCAGGAAAACCCACGAGAACGCGGAGGTCCTGGCACGCATGGGCGTGGAAGAGACCGGAATGGGAAACGTGGGAGATAAAATTTTAAAGCACCATCTTCTGGCGGACAAGACACCCGGAACAGAAGATATCACGACGACGGCCTGGTCGGGAGACAGGGGCCTGACGCTGGTGGAGATGGGGCCCTTCGGCGTGATCGGCGCGATCACCCCCTGCACCAACCCCAGCGAGACGGTGCTCTGCAACTGCATCGGTATGATCGCGGCGGGGAACACGGTGGTGTTCAATCCTCATCCCCAGGCGGTGAAAACATCCATTTTTGCCATGAATCTGGTGAACGAGGCTTCCATTGAGGCGGGCGGCCCGGACAACGTGGCCTGTACGGTGGAGAAGCCCACGCTGGCTTCCAGCTCCGTCATGATGAAGCATAGGGACATTCCGCTGATCGCCGCCACAGGCGGCCCCGGCGTGGTAACCGCAGTCCTTTCTTCCGGAAAACGGGGGATCGGCGCGGGAGCGGGAAATCCGCCGGCGCTGGTGGACGAGACCGCCGATATCAGAAAGGCGGCGCAGGACATCGTCAACGGCTGCACCTTCGACAACAACCTTCCCTGCATCGCGGAGAAGGAGATCGTGGCGGTGGACAGCATTGCGGACGAGCTGATGCACTACATGATCAGCGAACAGGGCTGCTATCTGATCTCCAAAGAGGAGCAGGAGAGACTGACAAACACCGTGCTCACCCCGAAGGGGCTGAACCGGAAATGCGTGGGAAGGAGCGCCAGAACGCTGCTTTCCATGATCGGCATCGAGGCCCCGTCCAATATCCGCTGCATCGTGTTTGAAGGAGAAAAGGAGCACCCTCTGATCTCGGAAGAGCTGATGATGCCCATCCTGGGACTGGTGCGGGCGAAGGATTTTGACGACGCGGTGGAAAAGGCGGTCTGGCTGGAGCATGGAAACCGGCATTCGGCCCACGTCCACTCCAAGAACATCGACAACATCACCAAATACGCCAGAGCGATCGATACGGCCATCCTGGTGAAAAACGCGCCCTCCTACGCGGCGCTGGGCTTCGGCGGAGAGGGCTACTGCACCTTCACCATCGCGAGCAGAACCGGAGAGGGCCTGACCAGCGCCAGCACCTTCACCAAGAGAAGGCGCTGCGTCATGTCGGACAGTCTGTGCATCAGATGAAAGCAGGCCGCAGCTGCGGCGGAAAAGGAAAAGATATGGAAATCAACGGAGCAAACATAGAAGAGATCGTCAGACAGGTCTTAAACAGCATGGAGGGGAGAGGACAGGCAGCCGCTCCCGCGGCTGCGGCGGGAACCGGAACCATCCCGAAGACGGCTCGCGTGGCCATGCTGACCGGTCTGGAGCATTATGACGTAAAAGAATTCCCCATCCCCGAGGTGGGAGACGACGACATGCTGGTAAAGGTGGAGGGCTGCGGCATCTGCGGAACGGATGCCCATGAGTTCAAAAAGGATCCCTTCGGCCTGATTCCCGTGGCGCTGGGCCATGAGGGAACCGGCGAGATCGTGAAGATGGGTAAGAATGTGAAGAAGGACAGCGCCGGCAAGGATCTGAAGGTGGGCGACAAGGTCGTGACCTGCATGATCTTCAAGGACAATCCGGACATCACCATGTATGACCTGAACAGACAGAACGTGGGCGGCGCGGACGTATACGGCCTGCTTCCCGACGACGATATCCATCTGAACGGATGGTTTTCCGATTACATTTTCATCCGCGGCGGTTCCACCGTGTTCAATGTGAGCGATCTGGATCTGTATTCCAGGATCCTGATCGAGCCCTGCGCGGTTCTGATCCACGCCGTGGAGCGGGCAAAATCCACCGGGATCCTGCGCTTCAACAGCAGAGTAGTGGTTCAGGGCTGCGGCCCCATCGGCCTGATCTGCATCGCGATCTTACGCACCATGGGAATCAACAAGATCGTGGCCGTGGACGGAGAGGACAAGCGTCTCGCCTTCGCGAGAGAAATGGGCGCGTCCGATACGGTGAACTTCAAGGAGCATAAGGGGATCGAAGCGCTCGCCGGCGCTGTGCAGAGCGCCTGTGACGGCCATCTGGCGGACTTCGCGTTCCAGTGCACCGGCTCTCCGGCGGGACATTCCAACATTTACAAGTTCATCCGCAACGGCGGCGGACTCTGTGAGCTGGGATTCTTCATCAACGGCGGAGACGCGGTGATCAACCCGCACTTTGACATCTGCTCCAAGGAGATCACCACGGTGGGCTCCTGGGTATACACCCTGAGAGACTACGCCACCACCTTTGAATTTTTAAAGAGCGCGAAGAAGATCGGCATCCCCATGGAGAAGCTGATCACCCATACCTTCCCGCTGGAGCAGATCAACGAGGCTCACCAGACCAACCTGGCCATGAGCGGCCTGAAGATCGCGATCATCAATCAGTAAGATAAGAGAAAGCATGCGTGCGCTTTTTACGGCACGCTGTAAGGATGGAGGAAACGCCCATGGAGGAAGCGGTAGGAATTCTTGAGGTATACGGCCTTGTATGCGCCTTCATGGCGGCTGACGCCGGATGCAAGGCGGGAAACGTCAGGCTGGAGCCTTTTGACAAGAACAAGCCCGCCAACGCGGACAGCCTTCCGGTGCCGCTGCTGGTAACGATCAAGTTCCGGGGCAGCGTATCGGATGTGGAAGCGGCGATGGAAGCCGGAGAGCGGATGGCGAAGAGCCTGACCGGAGTGGTGCAGAAGCATGTGATCGCCCGGCCTACGGCCGATACGGAAAAAATGCTGAAGCTCTGCGCGTTTGACAAATCATAGAACAGCATGGAAATGCCGCCGCGGGCGGCGTAAAAGGAGGCCGGCACGAACCAAAGTTCGTGCCAAAGAATGGCTGACGCCATTCTTTCACGATTAAAGCGCCGCCTGCGGCGGCAAAAGGAGGAGAAATGGCACAGGAAGCACTGGGAATGGTGGAAACAAGAGGACTTACCGCTGCGATCGAGGCGGCGGACGCGATGACCAAGTCCGCGGAGGTAAAGCTGATCGGAACGGAAAAGATCGGCTCCGGACTGGTGACCGTGATGGTGCGCGGTGATGTGGGAGCGGTGAAGGCTTCCGTGGAGAGCGGTTCCGAGGCGGCAAGCCGTCTGGGAGAGCTGGTTGCGGCTCACGTGATCCCGAGACCCCACAGCGATGTGGAAAAGATTCTCCCCACCATCTGAGACAGGAGTGAAGGTTCATGAGGAAGTCATATGGCCTGATTGAAATATCGGGAGTGGTCGCGGCGCTGGACGCGCTGGATATCATGTGCAAGGCGGCAGACGTGACGCTTGCCACCTGGGAAAGAAAGCTTGGCGGAAGGCTGGTCACGATCATTGTGGAAGGCGACGTGGCGGCTGTGACCGCGGCGGTTGAGGCCGCAAAGGCCCGCGCGATCAAGCCTCTCGTATCCAGCGGGGTGATCGCGAATCCTCATGAGGAAACCGTTGCACAGGTGAAGCGAAGCATGAGGCGGTTCCGCAGCGCGGAAGAGATTGAAAAGATGGAAACAGCCGACGCGTGAGCGGGGAGCGGCCGGCAGCGGCAGGAAGGCGCGCCGGACATTTCAGATGGGAGAGAGTCATGCCGGAAAACAATGCAGATCATGTAGACGCAGATAAGGAAACGAAAGGCAGAAACGGCCGGACGAAGGCAGTAAGGACTACAGGAAGGACCGCTGCGAAAGCAGCGCCGGCCCGGACGCCGGAGAATGCCGGAAAGAAGGATGCCGAAAACGCAGTGCCGCCCGCGGCGGCAGAAAAGGAGGAAAAAAGAATGGCACAGGAAGCTTTGGGAATGGTGGAAACAAGAGGACTGGTAGCGGCGATCGAGGCTGCCGACGCGATGTGCAAGGCTGCGAACGTAGCGCTGGTCGGAACGGAAAAGATCGGTTCCGGACTGGTAACCGTAATGGTGCGCGGAGATGTGGGCGCTGTGAAGTCCGCTGTGGAAGCGGGATCCAGCAGCGCGGGAAGACTGGGCGAGCTGGTTGCGACCCACGTGATTCCCAGGCCCCATTCTGACGTGGAAATGATCCTTCCGAAGGTAAAATAAAAAACAGCCGGAAAACGGGCGGACGCGGTCCCGGCAGTGCTGCTGTTCAGATCTCTCTGAGCGGCGGCCCGGCAGGGAAGCGCCTGCCCGTTTTTCAAAACACACTGGAAAACAGTCTGAGGACATAGTAATATGGAAGCAAATCAAATGGAACAGATCACCAGAATGGTGATGGAGATCATGGCCGGACGGGAGCGGACGGACGGATACATGGTTCCCGTCGGGGTGTCCGCCAGACATGTACATCTGACGCAGGAACATGTGGAAGCGCTGTTCGGCCCGGGCTATCAGCTGACCAGAAAAAAGGAGCTGATGGGCGGCCAGTTCGCGGCGAACGAACAGGTGACCATCGTTGGCCTGAAGCTGAGGGCCATTGAGAACGTGCGCGTGCTGGGGCCGGTGCGGAAGGCCTCTCAGGTGGAGATCTCCGCCACGGACGCCATGAAGCTGGGCGTGAAGGCTCCGCTGCGGGAATCCGGGGATACGGCGGCAAGCGCGCCGATCGCCATCGTGGGTCCGCGGGGCGTGGTCTATCTGAAGGAAGGCTGCATCATCGCCAAGAGACACATCCACATGTCCCCGAAGGATGCGCTCCAGGCAGGAGTGAAGGACGGGGACTACGTGTCCGTGAAAGCGGAAAATGAGAGAGGGACGGTTTTCGATCACGTGAAGATCCGCGTGGACGAAAGCTTTACCCTGGAAATGCACATCGATACGGATGAAGCGAACGCGGGACAGATCAGGACCGGCGACGTGGTGCGCATGATCCGATGACCAGGAGGAAGCCATGATAATCGGAAAAGTGATCGGAAGCATCGTTTCCACCAGAAAAAGCGAAAAGCTGGTGGGAAATAAATTCATGATCGTGGAGCCGCTTCGATCCATGAAGGGCCATACGGACAGGCTGGTCGCCATTGACAACATCGGAGCCGGGATTGGAGAATACGTGCTGGTGGCGCAGGGAAGCGCGGCAAGGATCGGCTGCGACGTGCCGGACGCTCCGGTGGATGCGGCCATCGTCGGCATTGTTGACGACGCCAGCAGGCTGGAATGACAGAGGGCGGCTGCAGCCGGGCGGAAATGACAGCCGAAAACGGCTGCAGCCGGGCATGAGATGACAGCGGAAAACGGCAGAAGACGGGCAGAAATGGCAGCCGAAAACGGCTGCAGACGGGCAGAAATGACACCGGAATGGCCTGAGACAGACCGGAAAGCAGGAGATTGCGATGGAAATCAGGGAATTGGCCGGAATCATCCGGGAGAATGGGATCGTGGGCGCGGGAGGCGCGGGCTTTCCCACATATATGAAGATCGATGAAAGGGTGCGGACCGTCCTTCTCAACTGCGCGGAATGCGAGCCCCTTCTGAAGCTGCACCGGCAGCTCCTTTCCCGCTGTACCGGACAGATCCTGAAGGCGCTGACGGCGGTGAAGGAAACGGTAGGGGCGGAGGAAGCGGTCATCGGCATCAAGGGCGAATATCAGGAAACGGTGGAGGCGCTGAAGGCCTGCCTTCCCGGATTCCCCGGGATCCGCCTGCACCTTCTGGACAGCGTTTACCCCATGGGGGACGAGGTGGTGCTCATCTATGAGACCACCGGAAAGACGGTGCGCCCCGGCGGACTTCCCATCGAGCAGGGAATCGCCGTTTTCAATGTGGAGACGATGTACAATATTTACCGCGCGCTGTATGAGCAGGCGCCGGTCACGGAAAAGCTGGTCAGCGTGGTGGGAGAGGTGGCTTCCCCGGTCACGCTTCGCGTCCCTCTCGGCGTCAGCCTCTCCGAATGCGTGGAGGCGGCGGGAGGAGCGCTGACAAAGGATCCGGTCTGTCTGGTGGGAGGCCCCATGATGGGAAACATCCGGCCCGCGGACAGTCCGGTGACCAAGACCACGAACGCGGTCATCGTCCTTCCCGGGGATCATCCTCTGATCCGGAAAAAGAGACAGAACCCGGCCATCGGGCTGAAGCGTGCGGCCTCCGCCTGCTGCCAGTGCCAGACCTGCACGGACCTGTGCCCGCGGCATGCGCTGGGGCATCCCATTGAGCCGCACCGGTTCATGCGGGCGGCCGCGAACCGGGATTTCAGGGATGCGAATCCGTTCCTGAACACCTTTTTCTGCAGCTCCTGCGGCCTGTGCGAGCTGTATTCCTGTCCCCAGGGGCTTTCTCCAAGAAGCCTGATGGCGGAGTATAAGGCGGGACTGCGCAGAGCCGGCGTGAAGGCGCCTGCGGATGTGATCCCCGCGCCGGTCAGGCCGTCGCGGGAGTACCGGAAGGCTCCGGAAGAGCGGCTGGAAGCCAGACTTGGCCTGAGCCGCTACGATGCGGATGCGCCGCTTCAGGACGGTCTCCTTGCGGCGAAAACGGTGAAGATCTTGCTTTCCCAGCACATCGGAGCGCCCGCCATTCCCGCGGTGAAGGAGGGAGACCGGGTGGAAAAGGGGCAGCTGATCGGAACGGCCGCGGAAGGGTTAAGCGTTCCGGTGCATGCCTCCGTTTCCGGAACGGTACAGAAGACGGAGCAGGGAGCCATCATCCTTGCGGCAGACAGATAAATGCGGGAAAGGAGCGTTCCGGGCGTCAGCCCGGCACAGGAGGAAGGCATGAGCAAGGCAATCGGCATGATCGAATTTAAGACGGTTTCCGCCGGCATCACGGCGGCGGACGCCATGGTGAAGACGGCACAGGTGGAGCTCCTGGAAGCGCAGACGGTCTGTCCCGGAAAATATATCGCCCTGATCTCGGGAGCGCTCTCCGCCGTACAGGCGGCGGTGGAGGCCGCGAAAAAGGTGCGGGAGGAGGAGCTGATCGGAAGCTTTGTGCTGGGAAACCCGCACGAGAGCATTTTCCCTGCCATCTACGGGGCAACTCATATTGAAAAGGTGGACGCCTTCGGCATCCTGGAAACCTATGACGCCGCTTCCATCATCGTGGCGGCGGATGCGGCGGCGAAAACGGCGATCGTGGATCTGATCGAGCTGCGCGTGGCGAAGGGCATGTGCGGCAAATCCTATCTGATCCTGACCGGAGAGGTGGCGGCTGTGGAGGCGGCCATAGAAAAGGCGAAGCAGACCGCGGCAAAGGACGGCATGTATCTGGACTCCTCGGTCATCGCCCATCCGGACGAACAGATCTGCAGATCCATCCTGTAGGCGGTTTTGTCGGGATCAGAGAAAGGTGGTGGGCTATGTTAGCGGTAGAGAGAAGAAATCTGATTCTGGAAAAGCTTCAGGAAGAAAAAAAGGTGATCGTAAGCGAGCTGAGCCAGGAGTTCCAGGTATCCGAGGAGACGATCCGCAGGGATCTGGAAAAGCTGGATAAGGACGGACTTGCCATAAAGAGCTACGGCGGGGCGGTGCTCAATGAGAACACCAGCCTGGACATGCCTTTTAATGTGAGAAAGAAAAACAATCCCACCGGAAAGCAGAAGATCGCGAAGCTGGTGGAGGGCCTGATCGAGGACGGCGACCACATCATCCTGGATCCAAGCACCACGGCGGTTTTCATCGCGAAGGCGTTAAAGAGCAAGGAACGGCTGACCGTGATCACCAATTCCATCGAGGTGATCCTGGAGCTTTCGGATACCTCGGACTGGAACAT
>CALWGL010000068.1 GCA_944380025.1 uncultured Lachnospiraceae bacterium | reverse complement strand
GTTCCGATATTCATCAGCTCCGACGCGTCCAGGGCGCTTCTTCCCAGATGCGGGCAGGCCGCAGCGTGGGCCGCCCGCCCCGTGAAATGATAATGCACCTTAAAGACCGCCAGCGTGCTGACGCTGTTCGCCGCGTTGATGTCTCCCGGATGCCAGGTCAGGGCCGCGTCCAGGCCGTCAAAGACGCCCTCTCTTGCCATGAATGCCTTTCCGGAGCCGCCCTCCTCTCCCGGGCAGCCGTAGTAGATCACGGTCCCTTCCTTCCCGTTTTCCTGCAGATAATCCTTGACCGCCACAGCGGCGGCAAGGGAGCCAGCGCCAAGCAGGTTATGGCCGCAGCCGTGGCCCTTTTCTCCCGTGGGCTTCGGCTGCGCCGCATCCGCTTCCTGGGACATGGCATAAAGGGCGTCGTATTCTCCCAAAATGCCGATGACGGGATGTCCCGATCCGAACCGTCCCAGGAAAGCCGTCTCCATCCCGGCCAGCGGACGGGTCACGGCAAAGCCTTCCTTTTCCAGAAGTCCGCAGAGCAGATCCGCCGCGAAATACTCCTCAAAGGAAGTCTCCGGATGCTCCCAGATCCGGTCCGCCGCGTCAAAATACTGCTGCTTTTTTCTTTCCAGCGCTTCAAACATCTGTTTTTTGTCCATTGTTTTCATCCTTTCTTTCCTGTCGTTTTCTGTGGTATAATGATTGCGCATAGCGCAATCCGGCACGATTCTATCGTGCCGCCCCGCTTCGCGGGGATGATACCCAACCCACGGCTTGCGGAGAAAATGACGCCTGCGGCGTCGCTTTCTCCTCTGCGCTTGTGGTATCATTCTGTCATCATCTGAAAATATTTTTGCCAAGGGAGCAGGGACCCGGAAGGGGGCCGCATGCCGCATCCTTCCGCCGTATCCCCCGCTCCGGAATGGGGTTTGTGATGAAGATTGCCGTATTTACGCCGAAAACCTATCGGGCGGCCTTTGAGGAGGCCATCCGGGGGCTGAACCGCCGGGACTGTTTTTTCTGTCTGGAATATTCCGATTTCTATGAGATCGCGTCCCTTTACCGGAAATATGAAAAGAAGATCGACGGGATCCTTTTCTCCGGGGCGCTTCCGGAAAATTATTTTCACAGCCGCTTCCCGTCCGCCCGGCTTCCTGTCTGCAGCATGCGGCACAGCAGGCTTCTGACCGCCCTGGCCCTGCTGCGTTTTTCCCGGGAATGCCCGCAGATCCCTCTGACGAAGGTTTTCTGCGACGGGATCGCCAACGTTACCGACCGGAAGCTTTACGAAGATCGTCTCGGGACGGCGTATATGCCCCGCTGCCTCACCACCTGGCATTATACCGACCACATGCTGGAGCAGCTGTCGGAGGAGATCCTGCGCCTGTACGAAACCGGAGAGATCTCCCACGGCTTTTTCACCATCAGCAGCCTGTACGAGCAGGCCGCTTCCAGAGGCTTTCCCTGTACGCACATCGCCCTGCTTCCTGAAAATATCAGGGAAGGCCTGAGCCGGATCCTCGTCCTGACGGAGAACCGGAAAAAGACGGAAAATATGGCTCTGACCATGATCCTGGACTATGCCGGGAAGGGCGGACCGGATTATAACGAAAGGGAATACCGGGAGGCGACGCTGAAAAAGCTCCTGGTGGACTATAAAAGGGAAAAGCAGCTTTCCGGGCTTTCCATTGAATCCTCAAACGGCCGTCTGGAGCTGAACCTTTCCGCTCCCTGCGATCCCGCCGAGCCCTGGCAGCCGCTCCTGGACTGTCTGAGGAAAATCCGGGAAGCCTATCCGGCAGCCCTGAACGCCGGCATCGGCATCGGACAGCAGCCCTTTTCGGCCCGCGGCGACGCGCTGTCGGCCCTTTCCTTTGCGGAGGACTTCTCCGATTCCTGCTGCTTCTGCCTGCAGGACGGAACGCTTACCGGCCCCCTGCTTTCGGACTGCTGCCTGACGATCCATACCAACCTTCTGGGACTGTCCGCCAATCTCGCCTCCGAGCTGTCCGTCTCTCCCATGAATTACGTGCGGACCATCACTCTTCTGGAAGGGATGCAGGCGCAGGAAACCGCTTCCGCCGCCGTCACCTCCGAGCTTCTTGCCCGGTATCTTCATGTAACGGTACGAAGCGCCAACCGGATCCTCTCCGCCCTGGCGAAAAGGAAGATCATCCGGGAGCGCTCCCTTTCCTCCCCCGCGCCCGGGAAAGGACGGCCCGTGCGCTTCTATGAGCTGTCGGACAGCACGCATATTTAGCGGAAGATGGCTCAGGGCCGGATCCGGTTTGTCTGGCCGGGCTTTTCTTTTGTGTGGCGGGATTGTTTCCGCATTTAAAGACATATTTTTTTTGTGTCTTTAAATGAATATAGCATATTCTATAAGAAACTGCAAGGCCGGGAAGACCCGGAATGGCGCTCCGGTACGGCGAAAAGCAGCGGCTGCACCATTCGCGCCGTTCCGGCAGCTATTTTCCGCCGTTCTTGGCACGCGATCCATTTTATGGTAAACTTGCAGACATCGGAACCGCTGACGGTTCCGAAACAGAATATGAGTTTCTCCGAAGGGAAAAAGACGATGGATCCTGAAAGGAATACAAATGTGGAAAAGAATACGTTTTTTCCGGAAGCCCCGGAATTTATCCCCATAGCAGATCTTTCCGCGCCGGAGCTGGACGTCTATGCCAGGCTTTCCGAAACGGAGCTTCTGCGCTTTTACGAACCGGATCGGGGATTGTTCATCGCAGAGAGTCCCAAAGTGATCGAACGCGCCCTGGCTTCCGGCTGCAGGCCGGTCTCCATGCTGTGCGAAGAAAAGCAGAAAGAAGAGGCGGGAAGGCTTACTGCCGGATGGCCGATCCCCATCTATACGGCTCCGTTTGACGTGCTGACCCGCCTGACCGGCTTCGCGCTCACCCGCGGCCTGCTCTGCGCCATGCGCCGCCCGGAGCCTCTCTGCGTGGAGCAGGTCTGTGGGAACGCCCGCAGAGTCGCCGTCCTGGAGCAGGTCATGAATCCCACCAACGTGGGCGCGATCTTCCGTTCCGCGGCGGCGCTTTCCATGGACGCCGTGCTTCTCACCCACGGCTGCAGCGATCCCCTTTACCGGCGCTCCATCCGGGTGAGCATGGGCACGGTCTTTCAGATCCCCTGGGCGTTTTTTCCGCAAAAGGCAGAAGCGGTCCGGCCGGAGAAGCGAACGGACTGGCCGGAAGGCGGGCTGCGGCTTCTGCGCAGTCTGGGCTTTCGGACCGTGGCGATGGCGCTGCGGGAGGATTCCCTCTCCATCGACGACCCGCGCCTTTCATCGGAAGAAAAACTGGCTATTGTACTGGGAAGCGAAGGAGATGGGCTTTCCGACACCACCATCGCGGCCTGCGACTATACGGTGCGCATCCCCATGTCCCACGGCGTGGATTCCCTGAACGTGGCCGCTGCCAGCGCGGTGGCCTTCTGGCAGCTGGGACATGGGAGAAAGTCCGGCGGCTGATCAGGTCAGGGGCTTCCGGATTTACAAGCCCTGCGGCTGATCAGGTCAGGGCTTTCCGGATCCGGTCTTCCACGCCGCGAATCCTGTGAAAAAGCTTCGCCGCTTCCGCTGCTGCGTCCGGGTTCCCCACACTGGCAAAATATGCCGCGAACAGGATCTCGATGCTTTCCATCACACATGGAAGCGCTGCTTTTTCTTCCTGTTTCAGTCCGTCCACGCTCTCATAGCCGGAAAGAACGGAAGCAGTGATCTCCAGCCACTCCTGTGTGCTCAGCTTGCTTCCGCCCTCCTGTGCGAGCAGACCGGTCAGAAAATAGGCCGGATCAAAGATCCTGATGTTCCTCTGGCTCAGGTCAAAATCAAGATACCCTGAAAATTCTCCGTTCTGGAACAGAAAATTCCCGAAATGTACGTCTCTGTGAATCAGCTGTCTTGGCAGGCCGCTGTACAGATCTCTCAGCCGATCCGTCACGGACAGCCACTCCTGCCTGCTGACCGGCTTCCACACGTTTTGCTGCAGCGTCTGACGCACCCATCCTTCCATCTCATTCAACAGACTGTTGTCCCAGAGCGTCAGCTTTTTCTCGCACTTTCGGAGGATTGCGTGCAGCCGGGCGATCGTTTCTCCCATTTTTTCCGCCGCTCCGGGATCCCGGATATCTGCCAGGCTGTTTCCGGGAAGCTTTGCCGTCATGAGCCAGCATTTCCCTCCTGCCTTCCCGTACGCTTCCCCGTCCCGCGTCTTTATGATCCTGGCAGAAGGAGCACCGCATTCGGCAAGAACGGTCAGGAACTGCACATTTCTTTCCAGACTTTTTTCGTCCTCATAAGCCTTCAGCATGAACCGCTGATCGATCTCCCATACCCCCGGTTTTCTCAGTCTGATATCCGCAGATTCTGTCCCCCATGCGGAAAGGATTTCTGTCCATTTTGCATCCATTGTTCCCTGCCTCCCATTTTTTTCAGATTGATCTGTCTGATAGGATCATATCACAGATTTTGCGAAAAAATGTGCTCATGTTTCTTTCTGAAGTGAAAATGAGAGGTTTTTAATCCGTAAAAAGGAATCCAGCGAAGCGGAACGGACGTTGCTGTGTCTGCCGCGAACCCGGCCTGGTAAAAATTTGTATCAGGATGTACAGCCGTCTCCAGACATGGTAAAATGATTGCATACAACGCAGTCCGGCCCGATTGCATCGGGCCACACTCGCCCTATCGTGTTGCCCCGCTGCGTAGGAATGATAACCTTGTAACCGCAGGCACATACACATGGAAGGAGGAACTTATGGGAAAAACAGTTCATTTTGATCTGACCGGCAGAGTCGCCGTCGTGACCGGCGCATCCAGGGGGCTGGGGGTGGAGCTTGCCACCTCGCTCGCCGAATACGGAGCGGATCTGGCTCTGATGGCCGGAAATGAAGAGAAAATGAAAAAGGTGGCGGAAGGGATCCGGGAAAAGTGCGGCGTAAAGGTCATGACCGTTAAGGTGGATATTTCCGACGAGGCAAGCGTGCAGGCCGCCGTTTCCGCCGTTATGGACGAATATGGAAAGATCGACATTCTGGTCAACAACGCCGGCATCATCCGCTACGGCCGTCCGGAGGAGATCTCAGCCGAAGACTGGAGGGAATGCCTGGATGTGGACGTGACAGGTACCTGGCTGATGAGTAAAGAGGTGGTAAACGCCTCCATGCTGGAAAAAGGAGGCCGGATCATCAACATCTGTTCTGTCAACAGCTTCAGCGCATCTCCCGCCGCTGTGGTCTATCATGTGGCGAAAGCTGCGGAAGCCGCGCTTACCAAATCCTGCGCGGCGGCCTGGGCCGGACATGGTATCTATGTGAACGGCATCGCGCCCGGCAACATGCAGAACGGGGAAATGGCTCCGGATACGCCGCCCGCGATTTTGGAAAACATCCGCAACAAGGTACCGCAGCGCCGCCTCGGACAGTACGGGGATCTTTCCGGCGCGCTTCTGTTCCTGGCATCCGATGCGAATACCTATACCCAGGGAACGATCATCGTCTGCGACGGCGGGCTGATCCTGGAAAGCTTCTGAGCAAATGCGGAATCAGGGAGGCTGTGAATGACGGAATATTATCTGATGCACAAAAATGAAATCTGCGGCGTCATGATCTATGATGAAGAAACAGGCCGTGTCATGAATTATCAGGATAATCATGTGGGGCTTTCCCCTTTTCTGGGAAATTGCGACGCCTCCAGACTGCGGAAATGGTGGGAAATGCGTTCCATTCCGGCCTCCCGCTCCACCCTGCAGGATATTCTGCGGGCTGCCGGCTGTTTTACGCCCGGCAGTTATCTGGCAAAAAACCTCGCCCTCAGCATGACGGATTCTTATTGGATCCGCCCCAAAGACTCTTCTTTATCCTATGCGGATGTGAATTTCCCCAAACTTGCCGCATATCATGGGGGAGGGGTCCCTGGCACAATGCGTCTACCTGGGATCCCAACGCTTCGCTGGGCGGACAGATGGAAAAATACTGGGATCTCAGCTTGGATACGCCTGTACTGGTAAAGGAAAGCTATCGTTATTACGGCCAGCAGTCCGTCAATGAAGCCTTCGCAGCCCTGCTCCATGAGCGTCAGAATATCTCTGTGCCTTTTGTCCGTTACACTGCCGTTGCTGCGGCAGATCGTGGAATTCAGAGCAGATGCGAAGCGTTTACCTCTGAAAATGTGGAATTCATCCCCGCCTATGAAGTGGTTGAAAGCGAAAAAATCCCCAATGACAGTTCTTACTATGACGGATATATCGAACTTTGCACAAAGGCTGGAATTGACCGGGAAGCGATCCAGACGTTTATGGATTATCAGACACTGACCGACTTTATCATCAGCAATACCGATGAGCATCTGCTGAATTTTGGGCTTCTGCGCGATGCGGAAAGCATGAAGCTTCTCGGACCGGCTCCCATTTTTGATTCCGGAAACAGCATGTTTTATTCGGAGGACAGACGTTATCCCTATACGCGCGCCGGCCTTCTGGAGCGCAGGATCACAGGGCTTTATGACAGAGAAGAGCTTCTTCTGAAAAAGATCCGGAACAGACATGTGGTTAAGATCGATCTGCTCCCGGAGCCTGAAGAGGTAAAGCAGATCTTTGCGGAATCCGGCATTCCGGAGTGGAAGGCAGACGTGATAAGCAGGAATTATGCGCTCAAGCTTCAGCTCACCCGGGAATTTCAGCAGGGAAAAACCATATCTCTGTACCGGGAAAAACAGGCAGAGCAGAAAAAGCGCTCCGATCGGCATACAGGGGAGCCTCGGCCTCAAAAGCTGATCCTTCTGTGCTGCCCTTCCGGAACCGAAAAAGAAGCTCTGGTCCGCAGACTTCAAAAAGAGCTTGCGGAAAAAGGATACCGGGAAGCGGATCCAAAAGCGCTGTTTTCAGCAGAGCAGGCTTTCTCCCTGTCAGGCAGAGGACTTCTGCTTGACAGGGAACGTATCCTTGAGAAAGCCGGCCCTGTATGCGGGTATGCACACTGTGTTGTTTCTCTTTCTCTGGAAGCGATCCGTTCTGAATTATCCCAATCCTCCCTGCACAATGCCGGTGGATCACCCCTGCGCAATGCCGGGGAATCCTCCCTGCACACTGAGGGGCAATCTGCCGGCCACCCTGTTCTGCGCTCCGGCTCCTGGCTTGACGAGCTGGCTTCTGCGCTTCTGGACGCCCGCATGAAGGCCGCGTTTCTCAGCGGCGCTTCCGTACTCTGCGACGCCCCTGCCCGGAGCAGAAGCGCCAGAGAGCATTATATCAATATTGCAGAAGAGGCCGGAGTGAAAAGCAGGGAGCTTTATGTGACGGCGTCCTCCTTAATAGCAGAGATGCCCCAGGATGCGGAGGGCTGGACGGAAATCCGCCGGGAAAACGGAGCCTTTCAGCCCAGTCCGTCCGCCAGCCCGTAAACATCCTCTTCCTTCGCCTCCACGCCGTCCCAGCGGACCGGTTCGGCGTAGTCCAGCCGGACGATGCTGTCGTAGGGAGCTCTGTCCTCGATGGGGATCTCGATCCGCAGCATACCGTTCTGCTCTGTGAGGGAAATGTTCGTGCAGTTCAGACCGCGGAAGGACAGAAGCCTCCCCGTTTCCGGGATCTCGATCCTGTCCTTTCCCCATTCCGTGATATGCACATACACGGTGTTTTCCCGGTAGACGCAGCCGCCCCAGACGCCCGGCTGCACCGGGCCTCCTCTGGTGCCGTAAACGCTTTCACCGTATTTTTCCAGCCAGGCTCCCAGCTGCTTCAGCCGCTGTGCATGCTCCGGGTCAAAGCTGCCGTCGCCGGCAGGCCCCACATTCAGCAGGTAATTCCCGTCTCTGACGATTATGGATACCAGGTTCCGGATCAGCTGCTCCAGAGACAGGACCGGCATGCCGGGAATGTATCCCCAGGAGCGCGCCAGACAGTCGTTGCTGTCCCAGGGCTTATCCGTGCGGATTCCGCCGATCTGACGCTCCCTCACATGGAAATCTCCTTCCCAGCCTCCCCGGTTGTTGATCATGATGCCAGGCTGCAGGGCGCGTATCCTGTTGATCAGCTTTTCCGATTCCCAGAAATAATTCACCCGCAGGTACCTGCTCTTTCCCCAGTCCGGATCCCGCATCCATCCGTTCTCCCCGAAGCCGATCCCGCCGTGGGCCAGCCATTCTCCGTCGAACCAGAGCAGGTCGATCTTTCCGTAATTGGTCATCAGCTCTTCCAGCTGCTCCCAGCACTGCTTTTTCATCTCCTGCGCGCTTTCCCAGTACAGCTCCGGGAAAAAGTAGCCGGGATAGCGCCAGTCCATCGGTGAATAGTAGAAGCCCACCTTCAGGCCCTCTTTTCTGCAGGCCTCGGCATATTCCTTTACAAAATCCCGTTTTGCCGCGCTGTTGACGCTGTTGTAGCCGCTGGCCTTACTGTTGAACAGGCAGAAGCCGTCGTGATGCCTGGTCGTGAGCACCATATATTTCATTCCGGCTTTCTTTGCCGTCCTGGCCCACTTTTCCGCGTCAAAAGCCTCTGCGGAAAAATCCTGCGATAGCGCCGCATACTTTTTCATGTCGAGCCGTTCGTTGAAAAGCACCCATTCCCCTTTTCCCAGCAGGGAATACAGCCCCCAGTGGATGAACATTCCGAATTTGGCGTCCCGAAACCACTGCATGTCCTTTTCGCTCAGCTTTTCCACCTTTTCCGGCACATAGTTCTTCTGAGCCGTCTCCAGAGACCTCAGTTCTTCTATCGTCTTCATTGCATTCCTCCCATGATCCTGCCTTCCAGCTTTCCCTTCCGGAAGCGTCCGTCCCCTTCCGTTTCCCAGGAAAGGCGTCCGGCATCCTCCTGCCAGGTGATCCGGGTCAGGCAGTATTCTCCCTTCTCATAGCCGTAGCCGTCTCCGGCGTCCTCATAAAGCGTGAAGCTTCCGTCCGCCCCCGGATAGACCTGGAGCACCAGATCCGCGCCATCCATCTGCGCCGCGCTCTCTCCCGGCTCTGCCGCTAAGGGCAGGATGGAACCGGCGCGTACGTATACGGGAATGCGGCTGATATCGCAGACGGTCTCCACTTCTCTTCCGCCCTCGTACCGTTTCTTTGTATACAGATCGTACCAGTCCGTCCCGACAGGAAGGTAGACCCTTCGGAGCACCGTTCCCTCCGCTGCCGCTTCTCCGGTCTGCCTGCCGTTTTGCGCCGGAATGGGATCCGTCACGGGGCAGATCAGAAGGGCCGGCCCAAGCAGGAATTCATCCGATATGCCGCAGGCGCGTTCGTCCTCCGGGAAATCAAAATACAGCGGCCGCATCATGGTCTGATCCTCCAGCCATATTCCTCCGGCAAGGGAATAGAGATAGGGAAGCAGCCGGTATCTGAGCCGGATGGCCGAAGTGATCGCGTCGTAGAAGGGATCTCCTTCGCTTCCGAACTGCCAGGGCTCTCTGGGGCAGTCTGTTCCGTGGCTGCGGAACACGGGCAGGAAAGCGCCGTACTGGAACCATCTCACATACAGCTCCCGGTAAGCGGGATCCTGATTCGTCTCATCATATCTTCCGTCCCAGAACCAGGGCGTTCCGCCCTTTATGAAAAATCCGCCGATATCCAGCGTCCAGTAGGGAAGTCCGGCGGCCACGAACTGCAGTCCCGCAGGGATCTGCTTTTTCAGGGTCTCCCAGCTCGCGCCGGTATCTCCCGACCACAGGATCGTGCCGTATCTCTGGCTTCCCGCCCAGCCGCTGCGGGTCAGGTTCACCACCCGCTTTTCCGGCCCGCCTGCCTTTGCGGCAGAACCTTTTTCCATGGAAAGAGATTCCATGGAGGCCTTTTCCATGGAGGCCCGCTGGCCTTCCCAGACCGCTCTGGCATGATACATGGCGTAGGCGTTGACCTGATCCATGGGCAGGATGCTTCCTGCCGCTTCTACGAACTCATGATACATCTCTCCCGGCTCCGGCTTCATCTGCCGTCCCCACTCCGGCGTGACCGGCTCGCAGGAATCGCACCACCAGGCGTCCGTCCCGTGGACGAAAAGGCCGCGCTCCGCCTGCTTCCAGTACAGCTTCCGTCCTTCCTCTGACAGCGCGTCATACATCTCGCTTGCCGGAAGGAGCAGGCCGGCTTCGGCGAATTCCCGGTAATTCTCGCAGTCCTCGCTCATATTCGGCCAGATGGAGATCATGAAGTGCACATCCATCTCATGCAGGCGGCGGAGCATATCCGCAGGATCGGGAAAACGATCTTCGTCAAAGGTCTTCTGCCCCCACAGATTCCCTTTCCAGCTCTGCCAGTCCAGCACCAGGCAGTCCAGACCGATGCCCCGGCGGCGGAATTCAGCCGCCGTATCCACAAGCTCCTGCGCCGTCTCATACCGCTCCCTGGACTGGATATAGCCGAACGCCCATTTGGGAAGCATCACGGCCTTTCCGGTCAGCGCACGGAAGCCCCGGATCACCGCGTCCGGCCTTCCCGCCAGAAAATAATAATCCAGATATTCATCCGCCTCCGTATACAGCCAGGAACCCGCGTTCGTATCATGAAAGATGGCCGTTGACCGGGTGGACAGCAGGATCCCGTAGCCCGCTCCGGACAGGAGCAGAGGCAGGGCGATCTTCCGGTTTGCCTGATGCAGGTACTGGGTGGTATGGCGCAGATCCCAGTCTCCGTCCTCGGCCTGTCCCAGTCCGTACAGCCTTTCTCCCTCCGCAAAGGAAAGATACAGGCGGGTGTGATACAGCTTCCGGTCAAAGACACGGTCCGCCGCCCGGATCCGGCGCTTCACCCCGTCCGGCGTCTGAATCTCTTCCAGCTGCGTGTTCTGATTCACCACGGTACGGAAGGCGTCGAATTCCTCCACCGTTTTGCTCTCCCATTCCCGCTCGCGGGCAAGAGGAGTTCCGTCCGTCTTCTCAAAACGGATGGAGCCGGTCTCCCGGGATATGACGATCCGCAGGGCTGCGGTCTTAATCAGGATCTCGTCCTCCCTTTCCGCGTAGTCCCACCAGCCGCCTCCCAGGGCTGCATCCGTGGAAGCGGAAAGATCCGCGTATTCCGCTCCCTGACCTTCTGCGAACCGTCCGTTTTCCGTATAGGAAACGCGCACGATTTCTTCCGTCTGCGGCCAGATGCGGATGAGTCCTGCATCCGACTGCAGAAACAGGGCGTTTTCCCTGCGTTCCGTCTGTGTGATCTTTCTTTTCCTGCGAAGCTGTGCCTGTAACATTTTAATCCCCATTCCGGAGCGCGGCGACGGCGCGAATAGAAATCGCGAATGCGATTTCTATTCTGCCATCACCATGCCCCCGCCTTTGTCATCGTTCATAGATCCATGCCTTCGCACTGAAATCCCGGTCCGCCCTTCCATACTCCGCAAGGATCCTGCTTCCTTCCGGAAGCGCAGGGCCAATATCTCCCGAATTTTCAAACCGGTGCCATAGGGCAAGCCCTCTGTTCTTCCATTCCCGAAGGAGCACCTGCTCTCCCTGCGGCCTGTTATAGGAATCCGTGCCGCAGCTTCTGTAAACCGTCGTCCCGTATTTGATGATGTCCGCCGCCTGTCTGTAGAAGGCCATTCCTTCCTCTACCAGCGCCCACTGCGCGTCCGACAGATCGTAGATGTCCCCGCTCAGGCACATCCTTCCCAGGAAGGTGGATATCATGGAATAGAAAATCCGTTCCTCGCTGTCGTCCGCGCGGAGCACCGCCCAGATCTGGCTCTGCTCCGGCCGGATCACCGCGTGCAGGTTGGCGGCGATGATGGGGATGGCCGTGGTCTCATGGGCGTCGGAAAAGCTCGCCTGGCTGACCAGCTCCATCATGGACGGCTCCAGACGGTGGCCGCCGCTGGAACAGTTTTCGATCACGATATCCGGGATCTCCTGCCGGATCCGTTCAAAGAATCGCCTGCTCGCGGCTACCTTGCGGTAAAGGCCGTCCCCCAGGCTGTCTCCTCCGTCGCAGCCCATTCCCATGGTCTCGTTATAGTCTACCTTCACATAGCCGAAGCCGCCCTCCTTCAGCGTGCGGATCACCTTCTGTTCCAGATAGTCCGTCACCCACGGATCCTCCATGTCCCAGAATCTGCGGTTTCCCACCGTCAGCGGCATGCCGTCCTTTTTCACCAGATGGTCTGTATTCTGAAAGCTTCTGCTCTGATCCGCCACATTTTCCATTTCAAACCAAAGTCCCGGGATCATTCCCTTTGACCGGATATAATCCGCCGCCTGCTTCAGGCCGCCGGGGAAGCTTTTCTCATTTACCTCCCAGTCCCCGATATTCCGGGACCAGTCCTTTGCGCCGCCGTACCAGCCGCAGTCGATCACCAGGTACCGGATGCCCTTTCCTTCCAGCTTATCGCAGATCTTTTTGATATTTTCAAAGGAAGGATTGCCCCAGGTGGTGCAGAACTCATTGAAAATAATTCCCATATCTTCATCCGCCGGAGAAATCTTTGGATGCTGCGCACGAACCAACCGGCCGCAGACTTCATACAGACTGGCTCCTTCCGCGATCACCGCCTCCGGCGATACAAAACGTTCTCCCGGGGCGAGCCGCTTCATCCAGTGGCCGAAATCCCGGTCCGCGATGCCTCCCGTGACCGTAAGCTTCTGACTTTCCCGGCACAGGATCTCCATCTGCCAGGAGGAAGCGCAGTAGAGCTGGATCCCCAGAAATTTCCCCGTTGAGCTGTCCTCCAGCGCCAGAAAGGGGAAGTACTTCCGGACGGGCATGGAGCCCGCATTTCCGAATTTTTCCACGCGCATGCCCGCTCCGCTCCAGGATTTTTCCAGATGCAGGTCCGTGATCGACTCCGTCCTGAGCTTTCCCTCCGCGCTCCAGAAAGACTGGAGCCGATGGATCCTGTCCGCCTGAATATCCTTCAGCGCAAAGGAAGAGAGCAGCTCCATGGCGATCTCCTTCGTACCGTTGTTTTCCACCTCCGTCCAGGTCCGTAAGCCCTCTCCGTCCTGCCTTTTATGTACCGTCAGTACGACGCCGTCCCCGTTTTCATACCGGATGGCTTCCGGGGTTTCCTCTCTTTTTTCAAAGCCCTCCATGGTCTGGCTCTGACACATGGTCAGGCCGCAGGAAAAACCTCCTGCGTAGCCGTCGCCGACCAGCTTCATTTCCGCATATAGTTCCATGTGTTTCCTCCCTTCAGCCTATCAGCACCGTACCAGTCCTTTACTTCCCGTTTATCGGAATAACCGTACTCCTCCATGGCGGCAAAGACTTCTTCCTCCGTAAAACCAAATGACAGCGCGTACTCATCTGACGTTGTTGTGACCACCTTCAGATTGTTCAGATCCGAAAAGATGGACTCCTTGCTGACACGGGTGATCAGCGTAACGCAGTCTTCGCTTTCCCACCATTCCCGGATGCAGCCTGATGCAATCGTGCCGGATTGCGCCGGACGAAACGATCACTCGAAAACAGCCTCCCTGTCACTGATTTCCCGGATATCGTACGGGGTCGTCTGATATACGTAGTAATTCAGCCAGGTGTAAGTGGTGAGTGTACTGAAATCAGAGAATTAACTATAATATAAAATATCATGTAATTCTCCATATCTCAATAAATTTTTTGACAATGCCATAAGTCTGTACAGCAAATATGGCGATGAAACCATTGATTTTTTGACAATAATTCACAATTCGAAAGCAGATAAAAGATCTCCATTCCTGAACGTTCCTGTTTCTTTTAGACGATAACAGAAGTGTACGAAAATGCAGGGTTTGCCAGTCAGCGGACCTTTAACCGGGTTTTCCGCGAGAAGTTCCACATGTCGCCGAAGGATTACCGGAAATGCCGTCTAATCAATGGCTGAAGAGAGTAACGCAATAATATTATACATGTTTTTCACAGTCCAAAGTTACCAGATTACATACGATTTAGGAGGATCCTAAAAATGAAAAAGTCTCTGCAAGTATTTCGATTGTTGGGATTTGCTTTACTGATCTTACTTCTTTTTGTAAAAAGCAGGAAATAATCGGAATAAAACATAGTTCACAGCTTTTCTTCTTCCTCATTCCCTTCTTGCCGCTCCACTGCAAATGTAGTAAGATGGACCCAGAAACAGAAGGGAGGCGTTTTATATGGAATGGACCCCGCTTCCGATCGGAGTGGAAAATTACGAAGAGATTAT
>CALWGL010000067.1 GCA_944380025.1 uncultured Lachnospiraceae bacterium | reverse complement strand
TCATGTATCTGACCGGTATGGGCAACATCAGGGACGTGATCCCCTTCCCCAGAACCGTGAAGAACTGCGATCTGTAACGGCTTTTCACCCGTGCCTTCGGCGGCGGGTCACGATACTTTGCGATAAAGAAGGGACAGGATATGCGGAAGAAACTTTTCAGTCTGTTTCTGCTCATCATGGTGGCGTTCATCTCGGTTCAGCCTGTGCATGCCACCAGCAGCAGCGAACTGAAAAAACAGAGAGAAGAAAAGGAAAGCCAGAAGAAGAGCACACAGAGTGAGCTGGATGCCATCAATGACCAGATCAGCGACCTGTCCGGAGAAAAGGAGGATGTGGACGCGCAGATCGACGAACTGACCGGCCAGATCGCGGAGATCATGGTCAGCGTGGAGCTGATGGAGGAGGAGATCGCCGATACGGAGGATCAGATCGTACAGGCCCAGTCCGACTATGACGCCGCGAAGGAGAAGGAAGAAAAGCAGTATACTGCCATGAAAAAGCGGATCCAGTATCTGTATGAAAAGGGAGAGAACAGCTACCTTCAGATCCTTCTGGAGGCCAAAAGCTGGGGGGATCTTCTGAACAAGGCGGAATATATGCAGGAGATCTATACCTATGACCGGAAAATGCTGGACGATTATGCCGCTACCGTCAAAGAGGTGGCTCAGCTGAAGGAGGATCTGGAGATCCATAAATCCGACCTGGAGTCCTCCCGGTATGAACTGGAGCAGGAGCAGGTGTTCCTGCAGGAATCCCTGGACGAGCAGAAGGCGATTTCCGCGGATTATGAGAAGGATCTGGCGAGAGCGCAGGAGCAGGCTGCCGTATATAAGGAAAAGATCGAGAAGCAGAACGCGGAGATCCGTCAGATCGCGGCGGCGGAGGAATCCAAACGGGCAGAGGAGGAGGAAGCCCGCAGAAGGGCGGAAGAGGAAAGCCGGAAGGCGGAGGAAGAGAAAAAGAAAAAAGAAACCGAATCCCGGGAGGCTTCCGAAAAGGAATCCGAATCGAAAAGCGGCGCCTCTTCCGCGCCCGCTCCTTCCAGCAGCAACGGTTCCGCCACGGGCAGCGAGATCGCGAATTACGCCTGCCAGTTCGTGGGAAATCCCTATGTCTTCGGAGGCACCAGCCTGACCAACGGGGCGGACTGCTCCGGCTTTACCCAGTCCGTATACAAGGCCTTTGGCTATAGCATCCCCCGCAGCTCTTCCCAGCAGAGGAGCGCGGGACGTGAGGTTTCCTATGCGGAGGCCCAGCCGGGCGATCTGATCTGTTATGCCGGCCATGTGGCCATCTACCTGGGAAACGGCCGCATTGTCCATGCCAGCAGCGTGAAAACGGGAATCAAGTACGGAACTGCGACGTATAAGACCATCCTCTCGGTGAGAAGGATCGTGAACTGAGTTCATGGACCGGGGGCGCCTGAGGAATGAAACGTAGCGGGGAGAAAAGAGAGGGGGACATGAAAGCATGCAGACAGGGATACTTGCAATGACAGCCGCGCTGACTATTTCCTGCAGCGGCGCCGCGATGGCGCTCCAGCCGCAGGAGGTCATGCCGGAAGCGGGAGGCGAAGGGCAGGCCGTTTCGGAAACGGCTCCCGGGAACGCTTCCGCTGACGAGGCTTCCGCAGCCGAAAGCCTGTCAGCGGCGGACCGGATCCTGGAAAGCCTCGTGTACGGAAACGGAGGGGCTGCCTTCCGGATACCCGCAGATGGTATCCTTCCGGAGGCGCTGACCATTCAGATCTCCGGCCGTGCGGTCTACGCGGACGGATTCAGCATGAGCCTCCATTATCTGGAAGAGGAGAACGGGGCCTGGAAAATGGATACGGTCTATTATATCCCCTTGGATCCGGCCTGTACGGAGCTTGTGATGACCGTCATCTATACGGATCAGAACGGAGAAACGACGGAGAGAAGCGCGGATCTTCTGGCCGGGGCGGAAGAAGCGGGAACGGCCGGGGCGTGAGCGGGGAAGAACAGCAAAGGTGAGAAGAGCCCGGTACGGCAGAATGCGCGTGCCGGGCTTTCTGGCTATTTGTGAGGCAGAGGATGCGGAGAAAAACGAAAAACATTTCCATGTTGCCGCTTCTGAAAAAATCTTTTACTTACCGGGTGATCCGCGCCTTTTTACTGGTCCTGATCCTGGTGGGACTGCTGTATTTCAGTATTTTTCAGGCGGGCTACAACATGCTGGAGAAAGAGATCTCAACGTCTCTGTATACGAAAACCTCTTTTCTGATCAATACGCTGGAAGAGGAGATCAGCCGGATCCAGAGGCTGCAGTATGAATGCCTGAACGATGACGTGCTGTATTATACGATTGGCGCCTTTTCCATCATGACGGACAGCGAGAAAACAGAAGAGCTTCTGGATATACAGCATCGCCTGAGGATCCTCCATGACAGCTCTACGTATATTGACGAAGTGTCCGTATATATCCCCGCCATAGAGAGAAAAATATCTTCCCAGGAAGGGGTTGAAAGGATCGGAAGCCGGGAAGGAGAAAACTATCTCGCCATGCAGGAAAAATTCTCCGGTTCAACGGTTTTCTACAATGAGGGAGACATGTATCTCGGGGTCGCCTGGCCGTATAATGCGGCGGGGATGCGGACAGCGCAGACCTTTATGCTGCTGATCCGGATTTCGGAAGAAGAACTTAAGACAGAGATGAAGCTTCTGAACGAATATAAGGGGAGCGGCATCATTCTGAGGGACTGCGGCGGGGAATACGAAGTGAGCGTGGGGGAAAGCATCTCGCTGGATCAGCTGCAGGACCGTCAGGGAGAGCTGCAGCATGTGAGGGATCTGTCAGATCATCACAGCTATACGGTATTCACTGTGCATTCCCCGTTCCTGGATATGGATCTGCTCGCCTATATTTCAGACGAAGCGATCTACAGTCAGCTTCGCATTTACCAGAATATTTTTTTCGGCTGTCTGGCGATCGTGTTCATCCTGATGGCCTGCTATATCTATTCGATCTATACCATGATCAGCAGTCCCATAAAGACGCTGGTAACGAACCTGGAGCAGATGGAGACCGGGGATCTGGATGTACGTATCCGGGAGAAAAGAGAGGACGAATTCGGCTATGTGTATATTGCGTTTAACCGGATGGCGGAATCCCTGCAGAACCAGATGGAGATCAATTACAGACAGAAGCTTCTGACGCAGCAGGCGCAGCTGCGATATCTCCAGTCCCAGATCAATCCCCATTTTCTGTATAACAGCTTTTTTTCCATGTACCGTATGGCAAAAGATGAGGATTATGAAAGCATTGTGGAATTTTCATCCTATCTTTCCGAATATTATCGATACATTACCAAAAGCGCCAAAAGTGATGTGGAACTGAAGATGGAAACAGAGCACGCAAAGCGCTACGCGCAGATACAGGCGATGCGGTTTAAACGCAGGCTGCGGGTGGAATTTATGGAGCTGCCGGACCGGTATGAGGGGATCCTGGTGCCAAGACTGATCCTGCATCCGCTCCTGGAAAACGCCTTTGAACACGGCCTGAATAATACGGAAAAGGGCGGACTCCTTTGGATCTGGTATGAGGAGAAGGGGGAAAAACTGCTGATCCATGTTCAGGATAACGGATCGGGAATGGATGAGAAAGAACTGGCGGCACTGAAAGAACGCTTTGATCAGCCGGGGGAGCAGATCGAAAACGGGCTGTGCAATATCAACCGAAGACTGAAGATCAGATTTGGAAATGAATACGGGATTGAGATCCTGTCACGGAAGGGAAAAGGGACGCTATGCAGTCTGATCCTGCCGGCCGGCAGGGAAGAAGGGAGGAATCCGGATGTACAGAGTGCTGGTAGTGGATGATGAAGAGATGATCACGGACAGTCTGGCGGCCATGCTGAGTGAAACGGAAAGGTTTGAACTGGACGTTTACAGAGCATATTCCGGAACAGAAGCCTTTCAGCTGCTAAACGAGTATCAGTTTGACATTGTTATTTCCGATATCTGTATGCCAGGGACGACAGGGATCGAACTGGCAAAAGGGATTCGGCAGAAATGGCCGCGCTGTCAGGTGATCTTTCAGACCGGATACGATAATTTTGAATATGCCAAGCAGGCGATCAGGGAAAAGGTAGCTCATTATATCCTGAAAAGCGAGGGGGACGAGATCCTGCTGGACGCGATCGGCGAGTGTATCCGGTCTGTGGAAAAGGAGATGGATGTCCGTGCGGCTTTGCTGAAAGCGAGAGAAGAAACACGACTTTATAAAGCGATGCTGAGGCGGAATATAATAAGAACGCTGCTTCTGGATCATGAGAAGACAGATTATCACGATCAGATGTGGGATAAGGTGGAGATCTCTCTGACAGAAGGATGTCCGGTCATGCTTCTTGCCGGAAGAGCATCCCAGGAACTGACAGATGAGACGGCCCTTGCCATTGATATGGCGATCCGTGAAAAGATCATGTACGCCGTTAAGAGCGAGGCTGTCTGGCAGGATCAGAACGTGATCATATGGGCGCTCCAGCCGGTCGATCATGAAAACCTTCAGCATGCCCGCGCGGTGGTAAAAGGAATGGCGGAAGGGATCAAGCGGGCGATCCTGCAGACGCTTGGGATTTCCATAACATTTGTCTTTCATGAGAAGCAGATTGAATGGGAGCAGGTATCCCGCCCGTTTGACAGGCTGAAGAGGGTGGCAGAACTCATGCTCAGCGGAAATTCTCAGATCGATCTCGCCGGGATAGAATATTTTGAAAACAGGCATGGAGAGGAGGCTGATGAGACGGAACTGGAAAAGTCTTTTGTCAGCCGTCTGATGGCCTACATTTCTGAGCATATCGGCGGAGACCTTTCTCTTTATGCTTTATCAGAAAAACTGCATCTGAACCCGTCGTATCTTTCGCGCCGTTTTAAAGAGCTGACAGGACAGACCCTGACGGAAACCATTTTAAACCTGAGAATGGAAAAAGCATGCGATCTGCTGAAAAATACATCCTTCCGGATCAGTGAGATCGCTTCTATGGTGGGCTATGAGACCTCTGCAAATTTTTCCAAAGTATTCAAGAAGGTAATGAAGATCACTCCGAGGGAGTACAGAGACAGCGAAGGAAGACTGCATTAGGACATACTGACAAGACATAAAAAAGCACATATCATGTGCTTTTTTTGTTGAAAAGAAGTAAAAAATAGATAAAGTAAAAAATAGACAAAAAAGGTAAAAATGAAATTCTATACAGTTGACCTGGGCAACAATATAATAATATTATACAAATTATATAAAGGAGGGTGCGAAATGAAAAAGAGAAAACTGGTTGCTTTGATCATGGCTCTGACATTGGCTGCGGCTCTGGTGAACGGATGTGGGGACCCGGGAACCGGAAGCAATGAGCAGCCGGCAGAAACGGGGGCGGCAGAAGGAACGGAGACAGGTACGGCTCAGGAGGAAGCCGCCGCGGATCCGTTTGGCCGGTATGAGGAGCCTGTGGAAGTTTCTTCCGTGAAGAATCTGGGGGCAGGGATCGAATTTCCGGAGGGGGAGTCGCTGGAGGATAATGTATGGACCCGTTATCTGGAGGAAACGCTGAACATCCGTATCAACTGGGAATGGTCCACGAACACGGAACAATATGCACAGAAGGTGAACATTGCCATTACGTCGGACGACATCCCGGATGTGATGCAGGTGAGCGCTTCCCAGATGAAGATGATGTATGACAACGGACAGATCATGGACATCACGGATGTGATGGAGGATTATCTGGCTCCCTTTACGAAAGAGGTCCTTAATTCTGACGGTGGCGTCGCTATGCAGGCGGCAACCTTTGACGGCAGGCTGTATGCGATTCCCAAGATCGGTTCTCCGCTGCTTTCCGCGAAGGTTCTCTGGGTAAGGACAGACTGGCTGGACAACCTGGGGCTCGAGCTTCCGGAGACGGTGGAGGATATGCGGAATATCGCTGAGGCATTTACTACGCAGGATCCGGATGGCAATGGAGCGGATGATACCTACGGCCTGGCGCTTTACAAGGATCTTTACGGAAGCGGCTTCGCGGATCTGACAGGATTTTTCAATGCATACAATGCATATCCGGGAATCTGGGTGGATACGGGAGACGGGATCGTCTGGGGAGGTATTCAGCCTGAAGTAAAAGACGCCCTTGCCGCTCTGAACGAGATGTATGAGGCGGGGCAGATCGATCCGGAATTCGGCGTCAAGGATGCGAACAAGGTAAACGAGGATGTCAGTGCGGGACGCATCGGAATGCTGTTCGGAGATTTCTGGGACATGGCCTGGATCAACGATGCAAAGGTGGATGATCCTACATTTGAGTGGGTGCCGGTGGCGATTCCTTCGCTGGATGGCACGACCCCAGCCAAAGCGGAGCTTTCTTCCAGCACGACGGATTTCTTTGTAATCAGCGCAGACTGCGAGCATCCGGAAGCAGTTGTGAAAATGCTGAACCTGCAGCTGGAGAAGGGATATGGAGAAACCGCTGAGCCGCAGACCTTTAATATCACGCCGGACGGATATGGGCCTTATCAGTATCCTGCGGTGGCCATAGAGCCTCCCATGAAGAATTTTACGGCAGCACAGAAGGTGACGGCAGTGATCAATGGCGAGGCAGAGGCGGATACCCTGAACGACGAGGAGCTGAATTACTATGAAATGGCCTGCAAGAGTCTGGAGGGAGACCATGCGGACAACAACTGGCATCAGCTTAAAATGTACGGACCGGGAGGGTCTCTGAACGTCATTTATGATGAATACTGGACTTCGGGGAATGTGGTGAATGACGCATACTATGCGGCTCCGACAGAAACCATGACGGAAAAGCTTCCTACCCTGGATAAGCAGCAGCTTCAGGATTATACGACCATTATACTGGAAGGGAATCTGGACGCGTTTGATGAATTTGTGGAAAACTGGAATACCCTTGGCGGAGAGGAGATCACACAGGAAATAAACGAGTGGTATTCATCGCAGCAGTAACGCTGAAAACGGCACGGGGGAGGATACCTCCCCCGTATTTTGTCAGGAGGTGGCATCATGAAAAAAAAGCCGAATAAATTTCAGAAGAACTGGCCGCTCCACCTGATGCTCCTGCCCGCGCTGGTGCTTCTTCTGATCTATAATTATATTCCTCTGTTTGGAAATATCATGGCTTTCCAGAAATTTAATCCGAGCAAAGGATTTCTGCGCTCAGAATGGATCGGACTGGAAAACTTCGAATATGTATTTCATCTTCCGGATATCTATCAGGTGATCTGGAATACCTTTTACATTGCGGTAATGAAGATCGTCATGGGTATTGTGGTCCCGGTGATCGTGGCGCTCCTTCTGAATGAGATCCGGAATATGAGATTCAAAAGGACGCTGCAGACCATGATCTATTTTCCGCATTTCCTGAGCTGGGTCATTCTGGCCGGAGTTTTTGTGGACATCCTGTCCCCTTCGGAGGGGGTGATCGGCAGACTGTTTACTGCGCTTGGGATGGAGCCGATCTTTTTCCTGGGAGATCCGGACTGGTTCCCTTATACCATGGTTCTTACCGATACCTGGAAAGAGTTCGGATATGGCACGATCGTATATCTGGCTGCGCTGACAGGGATCGATCCGACACTGTATGAAGCCGCCGTTATGGATGGAGCGGGAAGATGGAAACAGACGCTGCATGTAACGCTGCCCGGCATCCTGCCGATCGTTGCGCTGATGTCCATCCTGGCGATGGGAAATATTTTCAATGCCGGTTTCGATCAGATTTTTAATATGTACAGTCCGCAGGTATACGGAACAGGAGATATTCTGGATACTCTGGTTTATCGTATCGGCATGCTGGATGCGCAGTATGGCGTCGCGACAGCCATCGGTCTGTTTAAATCGGTGATCTCCTTTGCCATGCTGGCTTCCGCCTATGTGCTTGCCTATAAATTTACGGACTATCGGGTATTCTGAAGGGAGGCGGAACTGTGTATAAAAAGTCTTGGGGCATGAAAATTTTTACGGTATTTAATTATGCGTTTCTTATCCTTCTCGCGGTGAGCTGCCTCCTTCCCATGCTGAATCAGCTGGCGATCTCATTCAGTTCAAGCAGCGCGGTGGCTGCCGGAAAGGTAGGGCTCTGGCCGGTGGATTTCACTTTGGATTCTTATAAATATATGGCGGACAAACCGGCTTTCTGGAAATCACTGGCGGTTTCAGGACTCCGGATCCTGCTGGCCGTTCCCTTCAGCATGATCGTCTGTGTACTTGCGGCATTTCCGCTTTCCAGGCTGGAGCATGAGTTCCCCGCGAGGAAATTTTACATATGGGTTTTTGTGGTGCCCATGCTGATCGGAGGAGGTCTGATCCCTTCCTATATGGTCGTGCGGGATACCGGCCTGATCGATTCCATATGGGCGCTTATCCTTCCCTATACGGTCAACGTATTTAATACGATCCTGCTGATGAATTTTTTCCGCTCTCTTCCCAAAGAACTGGAAGAGGCGGCCTATGTGGACGGGGCGACGCACTGGAAGGTCCTGCGGCTGATCATTCTTCCTGTTTCCAAGCCGGTACTGGCCACGGTGATCCTGTATATTATCGTAAATCACTGGAATTCCTGGTTTGACGGACTGATCTATATGAATTCTCCGGATAATTATCCGCTGCAGACTTATCTGCAGACACAGGTGGTATCCACGAACCTTATGGCGCTGGAAAGTCTTCGGGATGTGAGACAGATCGGCATGATATCCGACCGGACAGGAAAGGCTGCGCAGATCTTTCTTGCAGCGGTTCCCGTGCTGCTGATCTATCCCTTCCTTCAGAAGTATTTTACCACCGGTATTGTTATGGGAAGCGTAAAGGGATGATCGCGTATCGATAAAAAAGGAGGGACAGAATATGTGGATATTGGCTTCGCCGGATGGGCGGCTGAAGGTCACGGTAAAGCAGAAGGAGGAGGGGCTGTGCTACGCTGTTTTCCGGAACGGACGTGAGGTGATCGGGGAAAGCGGTCTGGGTATCAGCACTGATCTGGGGGATTTTTCAAAAGAACTGATTTTTGAGGGAGAAGAAAGAAATTTCATTCATGAGGAATATTCTCTTCCGGCAGGGAAAAAGGCTGTTTATGTCAATGCCGCGGAGGAAATGGCACTGAGATTCCGGAGGGAAGGATCTTCTTTTATCATAAGATTCCGCGCGTTTGACGACGGAATGGCATTTCGGTACGAGATCCGGCACCCCGGCAGGGACCGCCTGCTGGTAAATAAGGAAGAAACGGAATTCCGAATCAGCACAGACCATTCCATGTGGCTTCAGAACTGGGTTCCCACTTACGAAGGACCGTATGATTCCAGAAAGTGGGATAAAAGCATTCATGGACAGCCCTTTGGCATGCCTGCTCTGTTTTGCGATGAACAGGAAGGGATCTGGCTCATGATCAATGAGGCGAATGTGATCAATACGGATGGAAGCTACTGTTCCTGTCATCTGACAGGAAATGAGAACGGCTGTATGAAGATCGGGTTCGCGCCGGAGGAAAAAGGAAATCCGCTGAAATCGCCGCTCCCTTTCCGCTCTCCATGGAGATATGCCGTGGTGGCGGACTGCCTGAACACACTTGTCAATTCCACAGTAAACTACAATCTGAATCCGCCTTCCGTGATAGAGGATACATCCTGGATCCATCCGGGCCGCGCTCTCTGGTCCTGGTGGGAGGATATGAACGGAGCGCAGCTGTATCTGGAATCCAGAAATTATGTGGATATGGCTGCAGCGTATGGTTTTGAAGGCGTGACGCTGGACTGCGGCTGGGATGCCAGCTGGGTAAAGGAGCTCTGTGAGTATGCTCACAAGAAGAATGTGCAGATCTGGATCTGGACACCCATGCAGCGCCTGGATACCAGAGAAAAAGCGGAAGAACTGATCCCCCTGTGGGCCGGGTGGGGCGTGGACGGACTGAAGATTGACTTTTTTGAAAATGATTCCCAGCATACCATGTGGCAGTACAATATGATGGCTGATCTGATGATCCGATATAAGCTCATGATCAATTTTCATGGTTCTGTCAAGCCCATGGGAGAAGGGAGGACCTGGCCCAACTTTATGACAGCGGAAGGGATCATGGGGATGGAGCATTATCAGTGGAGCAATCTGCCGGATTCTGTACATAACTGTACGGTCCCGTTTACGAGAAATGTGGCCGGTCCCATGGATTACACGCCTACCGCTTTTTCCAACCGGGAAAACAGAAACACGACGATGGGACATCAGCTTGCCCTGCCGGTGGTGTTCGATTCCGGATTGACCAATTACGCGCTTGCGCTGCGCTATATGGAAGGCTGGAATGGGACGGATTTTCTGAGAAGGACAAAGTGCCATTATCAGGGAGTGAAAGTGCTTTCCGGATACCCGGGAGACCATGCGGCCATTCTGCGTTATACAGATAAGGAATGGCTGATCGGCGTCATCACCTCTCCGAAGAAGGTTGTCCGTTTTCCGCTGGACTTCCTGGGAGAAGGGGAATATGAGGCTGAGATTTATGAAGACTGCGCGAAGGGAGAGATGATATCCGTTTCCGAAAGAAAGGTTACGGCACAAGATGTGCTGGAACTGAGTCTGCTGGAAAACGGCGGAGCGGGGATCTATATTGCCAGGAAGATCAAACCGCCCGCATGCGGCATCTGTTCCGGCTATATGAGTGACCGATATACGGAATACTTCGGAGAAA
The DNA here is from genome assembly GCA_944380025.1 of uncultured Lachnospiraceae bacterium. Classification (GTDB taxonomy): domain Bacteria; phylum Bacillota; class Clostridia; order Lachnospirales; family Lachnospiraceae; genus Eisenbergiella. The sequence goes on along the minus strand of CALWGL010000067.1, from coordinate 3,584 downwards.
CAGCTGTCATGCTGCACGGGAGTGAAAAAGTGCAGTGGGACAACGGAACGAAAGGGTTCGTATTAAACGGAGCGGCCGTTTTTGAAGGCAGTGTAAAGGAGACAAAAAACTATACCCTCCGCGTCTTTGCCGCGGCAGAAGAATCATGGGAGGCGGAGCTGGTCTGCGGCGGTCATGTAATCAGAGAGCATATGCCGGCAAGCCGTTCGATCAGAGCATTCGTGACGCATGACATCATCCTGCCGGTCCGGGAGGGAGGATTTTCTCTTGAAATGAGGCGTATTTCAGGAAAGGTCCCCGGAATCTGGAAGATAAAGCTGATCGATAACGATCCCTTTATGCCCATATCCCTTACGGTGAGTGAAAAAAATCTTCAGGGAGGCGGAGAGATCATAAAGAGTGACGGAATTCCGACCGCAGTAGGCCTGGGAGGGAAAGCAGAACTTATATTCAGCGGCATAGAGATGCCGGCGGCGGGATATTATGTTCTCCGCATCGTATATACTGCGGGAGAAAACAGAGATATTTCCATACAGGCCAATGAGGAACCGCCGGTCAATACTTACCTGCACAATTCCAGCGGCTGGGGATTCCCGACATGGCAGAACGAAGACAGCAAGGAAATACGGATAAAACTGAAAGAGGGAATAAACAGGATACGGCTGTACAATGACCACGGTCCGATGTCGCATATCAGAAAAATCATGCTGACAGCGGAATGACTGGCTGATCCGTCAGCCTTCTTTCAGATACCCGATCAGCTCCTGCACCGCCTCGTCGGTCAGCCGGGACATGGAATAATCCTGGACGCCCACCACATGATGCTTGCAGCGGTTGACCGGGAGCAGGATCTTCTGCGCCGGGCTGCTGCCAACGGCGGCGGCCATGGCGGGAGTGACCTCTCCCATCAGGGAATCTGCGGCGATGATGCCGAGGGGGCCGATGATGAAGTCGGCGTCCCGGCAGGCTACCAGCACTGGATTTTCTCCTGTGGCGCCGCAGTCCGCCCCTGCCTTCAGCATGGCGGCAGTGGCCGCGCTGTTGGTGCCGACGGCGGCCAGCTGTGTCCCGGCGGGAAGCTCTTTTATATTTTTCTTCAGTTTTTCACAGAGCAGGGCGCCCATCCGGCCGCCCTGCCCGTCCATGATCACGATCTTCATGAATTTTCTCCTTCCGCAGCCTGCATGGCAAATTCCACGATCACAGAGGCTTCGATATCCAGTTCGCCGGGCATGATGCTGAGGCTGTCTTCGGCAGCGGCGTTTGCCATGGTGGCCTGCGCCAGCGCATTGTCGTTATATCGGGCTTCCGTGTAGCCGCTGGTCTCCTGGATGGAAAGGATCTCTCCGACTGTGCAGCCTTCCGCCTGAGCCAGGGCTTCCGCCTTTGTGCGGGCCGCGGCTACGGCCAGAGAGAGGGCTTCCTGATAGGCGCTGTCGTATTCGCTGGACAGATAGGAGATGGTCTGGATATTGTTGACTCCCGCATCCACGGACTGTGTCAGAACTTCTCCCACCTGGTCCATGGGAAGATCGGAAACAGTCAGCGTGGTCACGGCCTCATAGCCGGTCAGCACCTGCATGCTGCCGCTCCAGTCATAAAGCGGGTTCAGATAATAGCCCGTGGTGCGGATGGAATTCTCCGCCACGCCGAGCTGAGCGAGCAGTGCCACGACCTGATCGGAAACCGCGCTGTTGTCAGCCTGGCAGGTCTGTGCGTCCGCCCCCTGGGTCTGGATGGAGTACACGATCTCCGCGATATCCGGCACGACGGAGACCTGTTCCGTGCTGTTGACCGTGACGCTCTTCTGACTGGCCGCGGCGGTGTCTGCGGCCTCCGGCTGTGCGGCCGTCTGCGGCTGACAGGCGGTGAGCGCAAGGAATGAACAGAATAACAGTGCTGCAGCGATTTTCTTCATAATCTTTCCTCCCCTGAAAGGGCGGCATATGCCGGAACCAGCGCCGGCAGGCCGCCGTTTTTCATGCGGCGGTCCTGAGGGACCGCCTTTTGCTTCCTCTACTATACCAGAAACGGACGGAAGAAAACAGGGGCAGAAAAAGGAATTAAAGGAATATTAAGATATCCCGAATTCCGCAAGGAGCTCTTCTGCCTCCCTGCGCTGTGACGCGGGCATGGTCAGGCCGGCGTACAGTCCCTTTGCGCCGATCTGTGCCGCAATGTCCCTGAAATCACGGGCGTCCCCGAGCACATGGATGTTTTTCCCGGATTCCCGGATCTGGCGGTATACCTCTGGCCATTCGCCCGTGCGGGGCGCGCCGTCACCCGGGCACCACTGAACGGCGTCCAGCGCCCGGATCTGTGCCAGCTGAGGAAAATGGGCGAGCTGGCCTTTTCCGTCCATGTGATACAGCGTATGGGGCAGAGCCTCGCAGAGACGGGTGAGATCGTCCAGGACAAATTCGCGGAACATGTCCGGGCCGATCATATAGGAAAAATCACACTGCACCACGTAGGAAGGCTCTTGGCTGAACAGGCCGGTCCAGTCCGTATAGCCGGGATCTGCCTGCTGCAGGATCTCTGAAAAAGCGTGGAAATATTTCAGCCAGATCTCCTGGATCTCACCGCTGACTCTTTTCACCTCATCCGGGTTGTCATAAAGATCGTAAAGCAGATTCTCCGAACCCCGCAGGGAGGCCAGGATATCCATCACGCCGCCGAGGTCCGGCATTCCCATAAGCACAAGGCCGTTCCACCTGCGGATCCCGGCCTGATAGATCTCACAGATACGCTGGAACCAGCGATTGTTTTCCTGAAATTCGAAGTGCATGTCTTCAAGCTCCAGATTTCGGGAATCGCTGAACCAGACGCGCCCGGAGGAATTGTCCAGGTCGGCGCCCAGAAAAGCCGCGATCACGCCGGGCCCGAATACGTCAAAATTAACCATGGGAAACGCGTCCCCAAGGTATTCCTGCTGCTCCAGCTCCCAGTTGAACCGCTCAATGACATCCTCAGGACTGATGTCGAAGCGGTGGCAGGTGGCCTGTGTCAGGAGCGGGATCCGGAGCGGGCAGGCTGCCTGCTCCTGAAGCGTGATCTTGATCAGCGGGCGTTCCAGAGAATGATCCCACCATTTTCCGTAATCCTCCCGGATCCTTGCCCAGTCTTCCTTTGTAAAACGTATGCTCATTTTTTCCCTCCTTGCCTAAGCGTCCTATGCTGAGGCTCGCGCGCCGCCGCTTACGACTGTCCGAAAAAACAGTGCGGCGCTTCCCCCTTTCTGTCATCATAACCTGCTATGCGCGGATATTCAATCATTTCCGGATATTTTGTTGCTGCGCAGACCGTACGAAAACGCACAGGGCGGAAACATCCGGCCTATCGCGAAGCGATTGTAACGGTATTTTCTGCATATAACAGGTGACTGCTTTTTTCAATGCGTGTATAATGGAAAACTGGATGAGGAGATGACAGAAAAAGAGGTACGGCAATGAATCTGATCAATATGGAAAAAATCACAAAGGCCTTCACCGACCGGCGTCTGTTTGACAACGCGTCCTTTTCCCTGCAGGAGGGCGAAAAGGTGGGCGTCATCGGCATCAACGGGACCGGAAAGACCACGCTTT
>CALWGL010000066.1 GCA_944380025.1 uncultured Lachnospiraceae bacterium | reverse complement strand
GCTCCCTGTCCGTTGCCCGTCGAATATCCGCGTGTCTGTGCAGGCACGCCTGCCCATCCTCGCGGCTGCTCTCCGGGCTTATCGCACAAAATCAGAAACGGGGCGGCGCGGCCTACCTCTTTGAGAAAGCCGCGCCGCCCCGCCCCGTCTGCCGCCGGACGGCGGCAGAATATCCTCAGCCTGCTGCAGAATGTCCGCAGCCCGCGCCAGAATATCCTCAGCCTGCTGCAGAATGTCCGCAGCCCGCGCCAGAATATCCTCGGCCTGCTGCAGAATGTCCGCAGCCCACGGGTTCAGACCGCGAACTGGCTGTTGTACAGCTGTGCGTAAAATCCGTTTTTCTGAAGAAGTTCCTCGTGCCGTCCCTGCTCCACGATGCAGCCGTCCCGCATGACCAGGATCACATCCGCCTCCCGGATGGTGGACAGACGGTGCGCCACGATAAAGCTGGTGCGGCCCTTCATCATCTGCAGGAACGCCCCCTGGATCTTCATCTCCGTTCTGGTATCGATGGAGGAGGTCGCCTCGTCCAGGATCAGCATGGGCGGCAGGCAGAGCATCACGCGGGTGATGCACAGAAGCTGCTTCTGTCCCTGGGACAGACCGCCGCCGTCCTCGGCGATCACCGTATCATACCCCTTCGGCAGACGCTTGATGAAGCTGTGCGCGTGGGAAGCCTTCGCGGCCGCGACGATCTCCTCTTCGGTGGCGTCCGGCTTTCCCATCACGATGTTTTCCCGGATGGTGCCCGCCTTCAGCCAGGTATCCTGCAGCACCATGCCGAAGCTTCCCCGCAGGCTTTTTCTCGTCGCGTCCCGGACGTCGCAGCCCTCCACGCGGATCTGTCCGCCCGTCACGTCATAGAAACGCATCAGCAGGTTGATCAGCGTGGTCTTTCCGCAGCCGGTGGGCCCCACGATGGCGATCCTCTGGCCCGGACGGACCTTCAGGTTAAAGTCCTCGATCAGCTTCTGTTCCTTTGTATAGGAAAAATACACATGGGACAGCTCCACATTTCCCTGCACGCCGTCCGGACGCTCCGACAGATCCACGGCGTTCTCCTTCTCCGGCGTCTGCGGCTCCTCTTCGATCAGCTCGAAGATCCTGGCCGCACAGGCAAGCGCATTCTGCAGCTCCGTCACCACGCCGGAGATCTCATTGAAGGGCTTGGTGTACTGATTGGCGTAGCTTAACAGGCAGGACAGGTCGCCCACGCTGATCCTTCCGGCCACCGCGGACAGAGCGCCCACCAGTCCCACGCCGGCGTACACCACGTTGTTGACGAACCGGGTGGCCGGATTGGTGATGGAGGAGTAGAAGATCGCCCGCAGGGAGCAGGCGCGCAGCCTTTCATTGATCTCATCAAACCGCTCCATGGCCTTTTTTTCATGGCCGAAGGCCTGCACCACCTTCTGATTTCCGATCATCTCGTCGATCAGGGCCGTCTGCTCCCCTCTGGTCTCCGACTGCAGCCGGAACATGGTGAAGGTCCGCTTTGCGATAAAGGCCGCCACAAAGAAGGACAGGGGCGTGATCAGCACCACCACCAGCGTGATCCCCACATTGGTGGTCAGCATGAACAGAAGGGTTCCGAGGATGGTCATCACGCCGGTAAAAAGCTGGGTGAAGCCCATCAGCAGACCGTCCGCGAACTGATCCACGTCCGCGATGACCCGGCTGGTGATCTCGCCGTAGGAATGCCCGTCCACGTACTTTAACGGAAGGATCTCGATCTTCCGGAAGGCCTCGTTTCGGATATCCCGCACGATCTCATAGGTCATCTTGTTGTTGCAGATGTTCATGATCCACTGGGCGGCGGCCGTGATCAGGATGGTGACCGCCATCAGCTTCAGGATCTGAAGGATCCCGGCGAAATCAACCCTGCCCTGCTCGATGATCCGATCCACCGCAAAGCCCGTCAGCTTGGGAAGGTACAGCGTCAGCGCCACCGTGACGGCCGCGAGCACCAGAGAAAAGGCCAGATAAAACCAGTAGGGCTTCATATATCGGAGTACCTTGAAAAAGGTCTCCTTCTGTCTGGAACGATCCCGTTTTTCCTTTGCCATCTTTACCGTTCCTCCTTTTCAAACTGGGAATAATAGATCTCCTGATAGGCGGGACAGCCCGCAAGGAGCTGTTCGTGGGTTCCGATCCCGGCCACCTCGCCGTCGTCCAGCACGATGATCTGATCCGCGTGACGGATGGACGCCGCCCGCTGGGAAACGATGAACACCGTCGGGCCTTCCTCCATTTCCCGGATGGCCTTTCTCAGCCTGGCGTCCGTGGCGTAATCCAGCGCGGAGGCGCTGTCGTCCAGGATCAGGATGGAGGGGCGTCTCACCAGGGCGCGGGCGATGGTCAGCCTCTGCCGCTGGCCGCCGGACAGGTTCTTGCCGCCCTGCGCTACCGGAGCGTCCAGGCCGCCGTTCTTTTCTTCCACAAAATCCCTGGCCTGCGCGATCTCAAGCGCCCGGTAAAGCTCCTCATCCGAAGCGTCTTCCTTTCCCCAGAGCAGGTTTTCCCGGATGGTCCCCTGAAACAGCACGGCCTTCTGAAGCACCATGCCGATCTTCCCGCGAAGCTCGGAAAGCTGATATTCCCTCACGTCCCGTCCGTCCACCAGAACCCGTCCCTTTGTCACATCGTAAAAGCGGGGGATCAGGTTGACCAGAGAGGATTTTCCGGAGCCGGTGCCGCCGATAACGCCGATGGTCTGTCCGGACCGGGCCTGAAAATCGATATCCGTCAGAGACTCCGCTCCCGCATTCTTATAGGTCAGGCACACATGCTCGAAGGCGACCGCAGGCACATCCTGCGTCCGGGAAGCGCCGGACGGCGTCTTCTGCCCGTCTTCCGCTGCCTTCTGCCCGTTTTCTGCTGCCGGGTCGGTCAAGCTGGAGCTCATCTCAAAGATGCTTTCGATCCGGTTTCCGCAGGCGATGGCCTTTGTGATGGTGACAATCAGATTGGCCAGCTTGATCAGCTCCACCAGGATCTGAGACATGTAGTTGACCAGAGCGACCACCTCACCCTGGGTGATGACCCCGTTTTCCACCTGCCAGGCCCCGGTCCAGACCAGCGCGATCACCGCGCCGTTGATGATGATGTAGGTGACCGGGTTCATCAGGGCGGACAGCCTTCCCACCGCCTTCTGCATCTGCGCCAGAGCGCCGTTGGCTGCTTCAAAGCGCTTCCGTTCGCTCTCTTCTTTATTAAAAGCGCGCAGCACCCGCACGCCGGTCAGGTTTTCCCTGGTGATCCCGAGCACGGCGTCCAGCCCGCCCTGCACCTTCCGGTACATGGGAGTGGTGATGACCATGATGCCGAACACCACGAGGGACAATAACGGGATCGCCGCCACAAACACCAGCGCCGCCTTCACATCGATGGTAAACGCCATGATCATGGCGCCGAACACGATAAAGGGAGAACGCAGGAACAGACGCAGCACCATGTTCACCCCGTTCTGCACCTGGTTGGCGTCGCTGGTCATGCGCGTGATCAGCGTCGAGGTGCCCACCGTATCCATCTCCGTAAAGGAAAGGCTCTGGATGTGGGCGAACAGCGCCTGCTTCATCTGCGCCGCGAAGCCCACCGCCGCCCTGGCCGCAAAATACTGGGCCGTGATGGAGCAGGTCAGCCCGATGATCCCCAGCGCGATCAGCACCAGACACATCCGTCCGATGTAGCCCCTGTCCCCGTTCGCGATGCCGTTATCAATGATGGCCGCCATCACCAGCGGGACGAAGAGCTCGAAGGAAGCCTCCAGCAGCTTGAACAGCGGCGCGAGGACGGTTTCCTTCTTATAATCCTTCAGATAAACCAGCAGTTTTTTCACTTGCTTCTACCTCCGCATACACTTGGACTTGCTTTTTCTCTGTTTTCTATCGTATCATAGTTTTCAGTATATGAAAATTATGATATCAGTATGGTTTCCATACTCTTTTCATATAGCTTGTTTTTCATAGGACGGGAAAATACTGCGGTTGATTCCTTTTCCCATATCGTCCCCCTGTTTGATACCCGGCAGGATACTCCGATACGGTTCAAAATAAGAATCTGCATGATGTATCCGTACAAAAATGCTCCGATACGGTTTGAAATGAGAATCTGTATGACAGAACCGTACAAAAAGTCTAAAATGACGGTTAAAAACAGGATTTTCCGATCCTTAACCGTACTTTTTTCGTCATTTTTGCGATTGATACGGTTAAAAACAGGATTTTCGCAACTGGAACCGTACTTTCGGGCTATCCGGTACGGTTGAAAGAAGATTTTTCGATCTTTTAACCGTATCACACCATGAAAAGTACGGTTCAGAATAGCATTTTCTGGAATTGAATCCGTAAAAAATGGATTTTTGTACGGATAAAGATTCATTTTTTTCGCTTTTCAACCGTACATGGACGGAAGGGTTCCGCAGAAGGCCCTGCCGGAGGATTCCGTGGAAGGCCCTGCCGGAGGATTCCGTGGAAAGCCCTGCGGAGGATTCCGTGGAAAGCCCTGCCGGAGGATTCCGTGGAAAGCCCTGCGGAGGATTCCGTGGAAAGCCCTGCGGAAGGCTTCTGCGGAAGCCTCCGCAGAACGGCTTCTGCAGAAGCCACAGCGCCTGCCGCAGAAGCCGCCGCGGCTTCCGAATCCGCTGAAAACGAAGGGAGAAAACAGAATGGAACTGAAGCAGCTGCATGAATTTGTCACTGTGGTAAAAGAGGGGACCATTTCCGGGGCCGCCAGAAAGCTGAACCTGTCTCAGCCGCCTTTAAGCGCGCAGATGAAGCTTCTGGAGGAGGAATTCGGCTGTCTGCTCTTCGAGCGCGGCCCCAGAAAGATCCTTCTCACGGAGGCCGGGCGGCTTCTCTACGACCGGGCCGTCACGCTTCTGGAGCTGGCCGATGTGACCAGAAAAGAGCTCCAGGACTGCCGGGACGGAGTGACCGGCGCGCTTCGCCTCGGAGTCGTCTCCTCGGTGGGAAGCAGCCTGCTTCCGGAATGGATCCGTAATTTTCATGAAAAAAATCCCGCCGTGCGATTCGAGCTCTTTGAGGCAAACACCTACCAGCTTCTGGAGCAGCTCCATGCCAACCTGCTGGAGCTTGCCATCGTGCGCACGCCCTTCCAGGAGGAAAATCTGGCCGTTTATCCGATCTGCGAAGAACCGATGCTGGCTGCCGGGGACGGGAGGTTTTTTCAGGATATCGGCGAAGCCGGCGAGATCACCCTTTCTCAGCTTTCCCGGCTTCCTCTGATCCTCTATCGGCGCTGGGAAAAGCCTCTGATGGAAGCCGCCGCGCAGGACGGCCTGACGCTCTCCTGCTTCTGCAGAAACGACGATGCCAGGACCACGGCCAGGCTTTCCGACTGCGGGCTCGGCGTGGGCGTCATCCCGGCCTCCTCCAGAAGCTTCCTGCGAGGCCCCGCCACCAGAGTCTGCACCATCCGGGACAGCCGGCTGGCCTCCAGCATCCTGGCCGTGCACGGAAAAACAGCCCGGCTTTCCGCTGTGGCCCGGCTGTTTTTATCCTGTCTGCAGGAGCAGCTCTGAGATCGCTTCCCTCCTTCCTGTGTCTATTATAAAATTTAAAATCGTTTTACTTTGTTGCCAATGCAATGTTTAACTGTTTTAAACTTTTTATTTACAAGTTAAACTTCTTTGTGGTAACATCAATTCATAAGGAGGTTCCTATATGAAACACCCATTGACAGCCCAAAGATTAAGAAAGGCCTTATCTGATTTGAATATGAAACCGCAGGAACTGGCTGACAGATCTGGAGTTAGCAAAGCTTCTATAAGTCAATATGTAAACGGTTCCCATGCTCCTTCAAATATCAGCAGCGGTAAAATGAGTAAAATACTAAATGTTAATCCCTTATGGCTCATGGGATTTGAAGATGTTTCGGCCTTTCCTGCTTCACCCGAAAAGTCCGATTCAATAATTATGTCATATTATAACCAGCTAAATGCGCTCGGTCAGGAAACTGCCACGGAGCATGTGCGGCTCCTTACATTAGATAAGAAATATACCGAAAAATCAGTGCGGGAATTTCATTTGAACCAATTTTTACTGTGATACCGAAAACGGAAAGGGGATTAAAAGATCGCAAATGAATAATTCTCCTTCTGCTTTTGCATTTTAAAGGATGTGAAAATATGCCATTAAAAATTGAAGCGTTACGGGAAATATGCTCTCTGGAAAATATCGAAGTAACCACGCATGCCGCGAAAAGGCTGGAACAGGGGGGAATATCTGTCGGCGATATTATATCTTGTGTAAAAACCGGCGAAATTATCGAGCAGTACCCAACAGATTATCCTTTTCCAAGCTGCCTCATTTTAGGAATGAACGTAAAAAATGTCCCGATCCATGCCGTTATCGGAACCAATCTTGAAACTCTATGGATTGTAACTGCATATTTCCCGAATCTTTCCAAATGGGAATCTGATTTAAAAACCAGAAAGGAGAATGACTCATGACCTGTTTTATTTGCAGAGGAAATCTGGAAAAAGCCACTACAACTTACATGACTGAATATAATGGCTGTTATATTATCATTAAAAATGTTCCATGTACCAGATGTACGCAATGCGGAGAAGAATATCTCAATGGTGTAACTCTAAAGAGGATCGAAGATATTATTGAAAAGCTGAAATCTGTCCTGACTGAAATTGCTGTCGTAGACTATACCAAGGCGGCATAGGTTCCTGCTTACTGGAATAATCCCTGAACTAAAGGAGCCACGATAGCAGGTACTCTATCGTAGTTCCATAAAGTTTAGTGTAATGTTGTTAACCTTCCTCCATTTTCAGCCAATGTAAGGCGGCATATTTCAGGGGAATTTGTGCAAATTGACATGTCCCCAGGCAACACAATTTGCGAAATGGCACGCCATACTCCTGAGCGGCACACACCAGCTCAGGAGGGGCAGGCTCCTGTCTACAGCAGCTCCTTCAGTTCATACAGGCTGCGGATCTCCAGATCCAGATGCTTTCCCGTTTTCTGCTCCCGCCCATTTTTTCCTGTCCGCTTCCCATCCTCCGGCGGCGCGGCGTTCTCCCACGGTGCGGCGTTCTCCGACCCTCCGAAGCTCTCCGGCGGCGCGGTACTCTCCGGCGGCGCGGCGTTCTCCCACGGCGCGGCACTCTCCGACCCTCCGAAGCTCTCCGGCCGCCCGAACCCCTCCGGCCTTTTCTTTCCCTTCGGGTTGAACCAGCAGGTATCGATGCCCGCATTGAAGCCGCCCTGAATGTCCGAGGTCAGAGAATCTCCGATGATCAGCATCCGGCTTCTGTCCTTCTCGGGAAGCCGCGCGAAGCAGGCGTCAAAAAATTCCTTCTGGGGCTTCTGCCAGCCGATGGCCTCCGAGATGAAAAGCTCCGTCATAAAGCGGTCGATGCCGGACAGGCGCAGCCGGTTCCTCTGGGTGCGCTCCACGCCGTTGGTGACCACATAAAGCGCATAGCGTTTTGCCAGGTGGGAAAGCACTTCCTCCGCTCCCTCCATCAGCTGTGCGCCCTCTCCCAGAAGCGCCTGATATTCCCGCTCAAAGGCCGCTCCGTCTCCCGAAACGCCAAGCGCCTCAAACAGCCTTCCGAACCGGGTGGAAAGCAGGGTGGGCTTGTCGATCTCTCCCCGTTCAAAGGCTTCCCAGAGTCCGTGGTTGATCCTCTGATAGCAGGCATATTCCTCTTCTCCGGCCGGATAGCCGTGCCGGGTCATTGCCGTCAGAAACGCGCTTCTTTCCGCCGCCTCAAAGTCCAGGAAGGTCCCGTCCATATCCAGAAGCAGCGTGGTGTATCCCTTTTTCATATCGTCACCTTTTCCTTATCTCATACCGGCCATGCAGCCTGACAGCGTGCCTGCCCCGGCGGGCGATTGTCTCGTATATCCCCGTTTCCCGCCGGGCGGATCTGCCCCCCCGCCGGGCGGATCGGTCGCCGCCGTGCAGACCGGCCGTCGGTATCTCTGTCCCCGCCAGGCAAACCGGCTGCCGGTGTCTCTGCCTCCTCGGCGCGGCTCAGCCCGCCGCCTCCTCTGCCTCCAGCGGGAGCAGGATCTCCGTGGCGAATACGCCTTCCTCCGTCTGACGGTTCAGGTAGCCGCCGTATTTTTCCACGATCCGGTCCACCCGCTGCAGGCCGAAGCCGGGAAGGCCGTCCGGGCGCTTGCGGCTGACGAAGCCCGCCCCTTTCCGCTGCGCCCTGCCGTTCATCCCGTTCATGACGGAAAGGTAAAACTGATCCTGCAGGGTGTCCATGTAGATCCGGATGAAACGTCCCTCCTCATCCTCCACCGCCTCGCAGGCCTCGATGGCGTTGTCCAGGAGGTTCCCGGCAAGCACGCACAGCTCCATGTCCGTCAGCTTCATCCGCTTCGGCACACGTACCGTCACATCCGTCCGGATCCGCTTCTTTTTCATCAGGGCAAGCTTGCTTCCCAGCACCGCGTCCATCATCAGGTTTCCGGTTTTGATCACCGTGTCCACCTGATACAGATTTTCATCCAGCCGTCCCAGATAGGCGATCAGCTCCTCATATTTTCCCAGCTGCGCATAGGCCTTCATGGCCTGGATATGATTGTGATAATCATGCCGCCAGCCCCGCATGGTGCGGTACATGTTTTCCACCTCGTCGTAGTGCCTGTCCATCAGATCGCTCTGAAAATGCTCCAGCTTCCGGTCCACCAGACGCGGGATCCAGAAAAAAAGAAAGGCCGCGTCCGCCGTCAGGATCAGAAGCAGTCCTCCGATCAGCCATAGCTGCATGTCAGTTACCTCCCTGCCGTTGTCCGGACGGCGCTCAGACAGTGTCCTCCCCTGTCACCTCCGGTCCGTCCTTAAAAAATATTCGATGAAGCGCCGGTTCAGCTCCTGATAGAGCCTGCGGCTTACGGGAACCCGGATCCCGCCGGGAAACACCGCCGCCTCTTTCTCCACCGCCCTCACCTGCGCGATGTTGATCAGATAGGAGCGGTGACAGCGGAAAAAGGAAAGCCCCAGCCTTTCCGCTTCCTTTTCCAGCGCGGAGATTCCCGTTTTCACCGTGATGCATTCCGAAAGGGTGTGCAGCTCGCAGCTGTGGGCGAAGGCCTCCGCATAGCAGATCTCCGCCGCATACATCCGGCGGATCCCCTCCGGCGTTTCCGCCATCAGAAGCTTTCTCTGCCCGTCCCTTTTTTTCAGGAACTGATCCAGCGCCCCGCAGAGCTTCTCCTCCGATACCGGCTTGATCAGATAGCGGAAGGCCTCCACCTCATAGCCCTGGACCAGGTAATCCTCATAGCCCGTCACAAAGAAAATGCCCGTCTGTCCATCCGTTTCCCGAAGCCTTCTGGCCGCGTCCATCCCGTCCATGTCCGGCATCTGAATGTCCAGGAGCACGATATCGCAGCGCTCCTTTTTCCAGGCCTCCAGAAGCTCCTTCCCTGAGGCGAACAAAGACACGCGAAGAGCGTGGTTCCGTCCTGCGGCCCACGCTTCCACCAGCTTTTTCAGCAGCTTCCGCTGTATTTCTTCGTCATCGCAGATGGCGATGGTCACCATTTAAAGAGCACCTGCCTTTCTTTTCAGCGCTCTGTTTCCAGAAGCGCCGCCTTTCTTTTACCCAGTTGTTTCCAGAAGCACCTGGCAGCGCTTCCTTCCGCACACGAGGGCATATTTCAGGGCGACGGCGATCCCCTCCTTCTGCAGCTCCTTCGCGTATCCCTTCTCGTCGATCTGGCGGAGCGCCTTCCGGCATTCCGTTTCCGCCCCGGTATCCGCGTATTTTACTTCTATGATGATCCCCGTATCCGCGTCGTCGATCCGGATCATGATATCGCTGAAGCCGTCCCCTGCCTCTTTATTGGACGTTACCGTCCATCCTTCCTTAAACCCGAGGATCCCCAGAAGCATGCCATGGCAAAAATTTTCCTTCGTAGGCTTTCTGACAAAGGTATCCCGGATGCTCACCGTTTTTTCCATATAGGAAGTGAACAGCCGCTCCACCTCTTTTGGCCTTCCTTCGGCCAGAGCGCTGCAGAACGCATTTAACAGCGTCCCGTCCTTTGCCGTTTTCTCCTTAAACATGGCGAGGATCTGTTCCGTAAAAATATTCCGGACCTCCCGGTTCGGGATCACAAGCCGGTATCGGTTTCCGTCCGGCTCTCCCCTCCAGGTAAGATAACCCGTCATGAAAAGCGCGCTCTGGATGTTGTCCGCAGCGGCATAAAGCTCCGGATATGTCAGCTCCTGATGGATTTCCTTCTGGACCTCCGCGCCGTCTACCAGGCGCTCTATTTCCGTTCTGGTGATCGTCCGCAGCCCTGTCCCGGCCGACGCGCCCTCTATAAAATGCTTCAGCATCTCATTTCCTCTGGTATTCAGCCAGTAATTCTGCGGCGGCAGATTTTTATGATTCCTGTTTTTGCTGCAGTAGCAGATCACATCCCAGGGGCAGTATATCTGCGTTCTGCCAAAGCGGTATCCGTCGTACCACTCCTTCACGATCCCATAATTTTCTTCCAGCCCGTAGTAATCGAGCATTTCCTTCACTTCGCTGTCTGTAAAGCCAAAGTATTCGTCAAAATCCATGTCGGTTATGGAAAATACGCTGAAATTGTTCAGGCCGGCAAAAATGCTTTCCTTCGCCACCCGCAGACACCCGGTCAAAACCGCGAAATGCAGATTATCATTGGTCTTCAGCGCAGCCTCAAACATATTCCAGATCACTTCGGCGATCAGGTCCCTGGCTTCATAGAAGTCCTGGCGCAGCGCGCCCTGATCTGCCGGCGCGGCCTGAACCGCCGCCGGATTCACAAGAAGCCCCACTGCCAGGGCAGCCGCCGTCAGGAAGGACAGACATCTCTTTTTCTGTCTCATCGTATCTTCCTCCTTTTTTGCCGCCGCAGACCGGAATCAGGAAGCCTCCCGACGGATTGTCCTGTTCCGGCTCTGCATAGCTCTCATGGAGATAATTATAGCGTACCGCTTTTCCCTCCTGCAAGCTTTTCTCACTTTTTAAGTTCCCAGAGATAGGACACGGCTTTCTTTCCCGTATCCGCTTCCTCTGCCGGAACCTCCCTCACATCAAAAAGTCCGTCAAAACTTCCCTGCAAAGGCACGATATGGCCGCCGGTCCGCATCCGCTCCCAGTCCTCTGACAGATCCAGGCCGGAGATCTCCTGCACAGTCCCCAGAAACACCTGATTTCCCAGCTTTGCTCCCTTTTCCGCCTTCTCCAGGATGGCGAGCACCACATCGTCCAGATTTTTCTCTCCCTCCGTGGCATTCCGGATCTTCACATCCGTATTCGCCAGAAAAAACAGGCCCCTTCCATAAGGGATCCGCTGCGCTCTTCTGTCCTTCCAGCAGATCCGGGCAGCTTCCATGTTTTCCATCTGTCTGGTCGGATTGGTATAATAGGCGTCTGTCCGCTTCTGGATCTCCTTCCGGGCCGTTTCCCTGTCGGTCAGCCCCAGGCGCAGGGGAAGAAGGATGCTGTAATATTCCGCCGTTCCTTCCGAATACCAGGTGGTGCTGCCATAGGGTTCATCGTTCAGATGCGGCCAGTTATGTACCATTTCATGGGCCAGGATATTCTGCTTGTCCGTCACAGATACCGGCTGGGTATCGTTCCAGCCGAACATATAGGAACGCCTCAGCGCGGTTCCCCCGCTGGTGGGAAAGGGATCCTTTCTCACAAAGATCCGGTACACCGGATCCGTATCATGGAAGAACTTCTGCATCCCTTCAAACAGCGTCCTGGTATATTCCGCGATGGCCGCCATGTCAAAGGAGGGCTCCGTCAGCCAGTAGAAGCCAAATTCTCCTTTCTCGATGCTGTGAAGCTTTCCCGCCGCATAATAACACTGGCGAAGCTGTTCCGGGCTTCCCTCATATTCCACAGTCCCTTCCCCGAAGGTGCATACGCCGCGGCTTCCCGCCGGCATGGCGGACAGATCCCAGCACAGACGGATCCGGCCTCTCTCCTTTTCCCCGATATTCATGAGAAAGGAAAGTCCCGCTCCGTTGATACCGCCGTCTTCCCAGCGAAGATCAAAATAGGGCCCGCAGATATCCTCCGGCTTCAGGACCCTGGGGGAAACAAAATAGGAGATCTCTGTTTTTCCGCAGAGG
Source organism: uncultured Lachnospiraceae bacterium (assembly GCA_944380025.1). Lineage (GTDB taxonomy): Bacteria > Bacillota > Clostridia > Lachnospirales > Lachnospiraceae > Eisenbergiella. Next base: position 2,405 of record CALWGL010000066.1, on the reverse strand, counting down.
GAACGCTCCAGGATCCAGTGCTTCAGTTCATAGGGATAGGGACTGCTGAAGGACGTCCGCAGGGGGACTGCGCCCTCCTCATCCGACACCCTCAGCTCCTCGGCATCGCAGCCGGGGATCGACACGGTGGAAAGCTGCATCCTTCCAAGCTCCTCACCCGCGCTGCGCCCCCATCCGTCCAGCACCATACTCACCCGCATCCGGCTGACGGTTCCGTTTTTTCCGTATGGCTTCAGCGTGATCTCACACTGTTTCATGATCTGTTTTCCTCCGTCCGGTCATTTCTCTCTTCTTTTTCCAGATACTTCACAAACCAGTCGATCATTTCCTGATAATGCCTCAGCCTGTGCATCATTCTCCCTTCCGTGGTCAGACTGTGATTTTCCCCGGGGAACAGGACCATGCGCACCGGAAGATCCGGATGATAGTCCTTTACAGCCGTATACATCTGATGCGCCTGCTCCACAGGGCACCTCATATCCTGCATGCCGTGAAGCGCCAGATACGGGATGCGGACCCGGTCTGCCCAGGCGATCGGAGATCTTTTTATCTCTTCCTTCAGGAAATCCCGGAAATCAGAAAAGTCCTTCGAGCTTCCCGCCATATCGCTGCTGGCATACTGGATCAGTTCGTTCGCAATGGCTCTCTGCGCGACGGCAGCCCTGAAGCGTTCCGTTCTTCCGGCAAGCAGATTGGTCATATAGCCGCCGTAGCTTCCGCCGGTCACTCCCACCCGCTCCGGATCGATCCAGGGATATCTCCTGCAGACTTCCTCCACCGACTGCAGAAGGTCATACATGGCGGTACCGTCCTCCGCCTGGGTCAGGTCGCCGTGCTTTTCCCCGTAGCCGCCCGTTCCTCTCGGATTGGGCAGGATCACGGCAAATCCGGCGGCCGCCATGAGCTGATGTTCATAACAGCAGGAAAAGCCGTAAAAAGGCGTGGGGCCGCCATGGATATAGAGGACGGCCGGATAGCGTTTTCCTTCCTCCCGGTTCTGAGGCGGGATCACAAAGCAGTGCACCTGTCCCCTTCCGTCCAGGGTATGGAACCGAAAGCTTTCCGGGGCGCTCAGAGCGCGGGTCCGCATCCAGGGATTGCTGTCCGTCAGCCGGACCATCCTGTCCGCCGCCTGTTCATACAGATACAGCTGCGGCGTCTCCAACGCGTCTCCCTTCAGAAGGATCAGCTTCCCGTCCCGTTCTCCGGCAATGCTTCGCACCGTATCCTCCCCCGTATATACCTTTTCGATCTTCGGCGCTCCTTCCAGCGCGGCCCTGTATACGCCCACGCTGCCCTGCCAGCCGGAAAGGAAGTACAGCCATTTTCCGTCGCTTCCCATGGCGGACGTATCTCCGGCGCCGGGATAATTATCCGTGTTGTAGAGAAAATAGGTGGCCTCATGGCAGGGAGCGTCCTCCGGCCAGAGGTTTTCCGGCGCACGTCCGTCCAGCCAGATCTTTGTCAGCCGGGTGACCGGAGCGGTATGATACTGAGGCACCAGTGTTCCCGCCGCGACAAAGGAACCGTCCGGAGAGAAGCGGGGGACAAAGGACCTGGGATACCAGGCGATCCAAAGATCCTGCGTCAGCCTTTTTTTCTCCATGGTATCTAGGGAAAGCAGGAACAGATCCATGGCGATGGAAGCCTCTCTTGGCTGCTCCTCGTTTCCCGCGTACAGCAGATATCTTCCGTCCGGGCTGAAAACGGGCATCACATGATCCCTGTCCCCTTCCGTCAGCCGCATTGCTCCCGTTCCGCCAGCTCCGGTCAGAAATAGATGTCTGGAGGTCTTTCTGCAGTATCCGCCGGCCTCATCCGATTTATAGCCGTAATCGGTGATCTCCACCGCTTCCGCGGCCGTTCCTTCCAGCCGCTTCTTTTTTTCCTCCGGGGTCTCCTCCTTAAAAAGCAGCTCCGGATCCGCATCCTCCGGGCAGGAGGAGCACAGGACAAACCGGGAACCGTCAGGCGACCAGGAAAAATCCTCCACGCCGAAGCGCAGCGTCGTAACCTGTCTGCACCCGTCTCCCTCCGTCAGCCCGCAGACCCATACCTGAGCGCTCCCGCCGGCATCCGACAGGAAGGCAAGCTGCCTGCCGTCCGGAGAAAATTTCGGTTTTTCCTCCCTTTTTCCTCCGGCCGTGATCCTTCTTTCCATTCCTCCGTCCAGCTCCAGAAGCCGGATCTGCAGCTCATACTCCTCCGGTTTCGCGCCTGCCAGCGTATAGGCGATGCGTCCCGTGGGAAAATGACAGTCCGGGAAGGAGATCCATCTCATCTGGTAATAATCCTCCGACTTAGAGAGCTGTTTCATCTGCATCTTCCTCCTTCCTATAATGTCAAGCCTAAAATCATTGATTTTTCAGGCTTTTTCTAACTTGTTACCTCATATAAACAGAGCT
>CALWGL010000065.1 GCA_944380025.1 uncultured Lachnospiraceae bacterium | reverse complement strand
ATGATCGTGTAGGCGTATACGAATATCAGCTTCAGGAAGTAGCAGGAACGACGGCAGGCGTTACCTACTATGGCGATATGATCAGACTGGTTGTTACCGTTATGCAGGGTACAGATGGCAAGCTCCGTGTTGCCGGTGTACATACGGAAGGCAGTGAGGGAGGGAAATCTGATACATTTACAAACACTTATTCTGCCGGTGCTCTGAGTATTTCCAAGACGGTTGACGGTAATATGGGAGACCATGACAAATATTTTGAGTTCACGATTACTCTGACCGGAGAAGAAGGAAAGACCTATGCAGACTCTTATGCCATTACAGGCGGCACCTATGATAAAAATCCTGAAACCATAAGTGTAAACGGTGAAGCAGTTACGGTTATGCTGAAGGATGGCGATACCATCAATATTGCCAACCTTCCTTACGGGGTAAGCTATACGGTTGTGGAAACGGATGCAAATGCAGATGGCTATAATGCTAATGAGAGTGAATATACCGGTACAATCAGTGCTGAAACTCAGAGCGCAGACTTTGTAAACACCAAGAACGGAGACGTCGACACCGGCATCACCCTCGACACCCTCCCCTACATCCTTGTATTCGGCCTTGTCATGATCGCGGCTGTCGTAATGATCATGAGAAAGTACCGCGTGGAGGACTGAGAAGCTGACTGACCGGCCGGACAGCCCGGCCATTTGGGAACAGACGAACAGTCAGAACGGACATTTAGAAGCTCCGGCTTCCTGACAGAAGGATTGGAAAACGTCCCGCCCTGCTGACGGCGCTCTGCCGCGGCGGAGCGGGGCGGCCGGCAGGAACGCCGCGGAGAAGAGAAGGGAGGCGGCTGAATGAACGCATCCAAACTGATTTTAAAAGCGGCCGATTCCCTTGTGAGCGCGGCGGTGATCCTGTTCCTTGCTGTCGCCGGGCTGTATTCCGCTTATGCCCTGTGGGACAATGCGCAGGTGTATGCCGCGGTGGACAATGTCCAGTCCGAGCTGCTGGCGCTGAAGCCGACGGCGGAGGCCGTGGAAGAGGACGGCGGAGCTTCCTTTGAGGAGCTGCTTGCCATCAATCCGGATGTGTGCGCCTGGCTCACGCTGGACGGCACACAGATCGATTATCCAGTCCTGCAGGGAGAGGATAATCTCACCTATGTCAATACGGACGTTTACGGGGATTTCGCGCTGGCCGGGAGCATTTTTCTGGATTCCCGCTGTGACAGGACCTTTCATGAGAAATACACTTTGCTGTACGGCCATCACATGGACAACAGCAAGATGTTCGGCGATCTGGATCTGTATGAGGACCAGGCGTTTTTTGAAGAAAATATCAGCGGAATGCTGATTCTGCCCGACCGTGCCTATGAGCTGGAGACCTTTGCGTTTCTGAAGGTCCCGGCATCGGAGGATGCCATTTTTTCTCCGCAGCAATGGCAGACGGACACGGACGGGCTTCTGGAATTCGTTCAAAAGGAGGCCGTATATATCCGCGAGGATGTGATGGGGCGGATCGGAACGACGGAGGATCTTTCTCAGATCCTGGCAATGTCCACCTGCTCCTCGGAGTATACGGACGCAAGGACCATTCTTCTGGCGGTGATGAAGCCATACGCGCCGCAGGAGGAAAGCGGAGAATAATCTGTGTAGGCCGGCTCTCAGCCGCGCAGGCACAGGAAGGAGGTGTATCACAATGCAAAAGAAGCTGATGAAGTTTGGAAAGATGCTGCTGCTCGCGCTGATCAGCGTGGGGCTTCTGCTTCCTGTGCAGGCAAACGCCGCGGGATATATCGGAACCGCGGTCATACCGGTGGAGGTCAGGCAGGAGGGCAGCGGCATCCCGCAGGGAAGCGAATATACGGTGAAGATCCGTGCGCTTGATGAAAATGCGCCGATGCCGGCAGCAGAGGATTCGGAGGGCAGCCCTGTGACCGTGGACAGCATACAGATCACGGACGCAGGAAAAGACGCTTTCCCGGCCATCACCTACAGCCATCCCGGCGTATATGAATATGAAGTATGGCAGGAGGCGGAGCCCAGGGCGCATTTTACCTATGACGGGACCGTCTATCGGGTGAAGATCACGGTGACCAATGCGGAGGACGGAAGTCTGGATACGACGATTGCGGTCAGAAAAAACGACGGAACGGAGGAGAAGACGGAGATCATCTTTGTGAACCGTTACAGCAGGCCGGCTGATCCCGAAGGAGGCGACGGCGGCGGAGACAACGGCGGAAGCGATGATGAGCCCGAGGTGATCCCGGCCGCGGCGGTTCCGCCCGCGCAGACGCCGCAGACCCCTCTGGATCCCGGAACGCCGGCACAGACAGGATTCGGCCCTCAGACCGGAGACAGCGCGAACGCTGTGCTGTGGCTCGCAGCCGCGGCCCTGGGAGGATTTGTGATCCTGGTGATGGTCTTCTGCGGAAAACAGAAAAGCAGGAAAGAAACGGACTGATCCTGTTTCCCGCAGGGCAGAAAACCATTTTCTGAGAAGCTGAAAAAAGAAAAGGACAGGACGTCCTGCAGGGGCTGTCATCGGAAGCGGAAGAGAGCCGCATCTGAGGGCAGCCCTTTCTGACGGGATCTGTAGATCGGATAAAAGGTATCAGTTCTGCCGAAGGCTGAACTGATACGATAAAAGGACGAACATGAGAGACGAAGGAAGCGGAAAGAAAAGAAAGACGGGAGGCCGCGCCGCCGCTGATCTGACCGGCAGGCGCTTCGGCCGTCTGGTGGCGGAATACCCCACAGAACGCCGGGACCGCAAGGGTTCGGTGTACTGGCACTGCCGCTGCGACTGCGGCGGGGAGACGGAGGCCACGGAGGACGGGCTGGTGTTTGGAAACAACTTAAGCTGCGGCTGCCTGAAGAGGGAGAACCAGAAGAAGGTATCGGAGCAGCTGCACCGGATCGACGGGACGTGCGTGGAGTGGCTGGAGAAGAGGAAGAGCCGGAAGGACAACACCAGCGGCTTCCGTGGCGTGTACCGGATGAAGAACGGCCGCTACCGTGTGACCATCGGCTTCAAGGGAGACCGTTTTTACCTTGGAACCTACTCCACCATGGAGGAAGCGGTGCAGGTGAGGAAGGAAGCGGAGAGCGAGATCCACGACGCCTTCGTGGAGCTGTACCACAGCTGGAGAAAACGGGCGGCACAGGATCCGGAATGGGGAAAGGAGAATCCCCTGATCTTCCGGGTGGTAAAGGAGCAGGGCGGCGCTTACCGGGTGATCAGCAGCCCCGTTCCGGCGGATCCCGCACAGAGCCTGAGGTAAGAAAGAACGCCGTATCGGAAGCGCAGACCCGAAGGAGGGTCCGGCATGCCGATACGGCGTTATTTTGTTTAAAAAAGAGGCTGCCGCACACCCATTTACGCGGCGGATCCGGATAACGTCTCCGGTTCAGACTCCGGCCGGTCAGTTATTCCGGTTCATGTTCGCCCGCTTTCTCTTCGTGGGATCCAGGATCTTTTTCCGGATCCGCAGGGACTTGGGCGTTACCTCCAGAAGCTCGTCCGTCTCGATGAAGTCAAGCGCCTGCTCCAGGCTCAGGATCCGGGGCGGGGTGAGACGCAGGGCCTCGTCCGCACTGGAAGAACGGGTATTGGTGAGCTGTTTTTTCTTGCAAACGTTCACCTCAATGTCCTCGCCCCTGCCGCTCTGGCCGATGACCATGCCCGCGTAGACCCGCTCGCCGGGGCCGATGAACAGGGTGCCCCTCTCCTGGGCGTTGTACAGGCCGTAGGTGACGGATTCTCCGGTTTCGAAGGCGATGAGGGAACCCTGCTTGCGATACTGGATATCGCCCTTATAGGGAGCATAGCCCGCGAAGGCCGTGTTCATGATGCCGTTTCCTCTGGTATCCGTCAGGAAATCTCCCCGGTAGCCGATCAGGCCTCTGGAAGGAATGCTGAATTCCAGTCGGGTGTAGCCGCCGGTCGCAGCTCCCATGTTGACCAGCTCTCCCTTTCTCTGAGACAGCTTTTCAATGACCGTTCCGGCATATTCCTCGGGCACGTCGATGTAGACCGCTTCCATGGGCTCCAGGCGTTTCCCGTTTTCATCCGTTTTGTACAGGACCTCCGCCTTGCTGACGGCGAATTCGTAGCCTTCCCGGCGCATGTTCTCGATCAGCACGGACAGATGCAGCTCGCCGCGGCCGGATACCTTGAAAGCCTCCGTGGAATCCGTTTCCTCCACCCGCAGGGATACGTCCGTGTTCAGCTCGCGGAAGAGACGGTCCCGGATGTGACGGCTGGTCACATATTTGCCCTCCTGTCCGGCAAAGGGAGAGTCGTTTACGATGAAATCCATGGCGATGGTGGGCTCGGAGATCTTCTGGAACGGGATCGGCGCCGGGTTCTCCGGGGAGCAGAGGGTATCTCCGATGTGGATGTCCGCGATGCCGGAGATGGCCACGATGGAACCTACAGAGGCCTGCTTTACCTCCACCTTGTTCAGCCCGTCAAACTCATAGAGACGGCTGATGCGCACCCGTTTCTGCTTGTCCGGTTCATGATGGTTGACGATCACCACATCCTGACCCTCGGAGATGACGCCGTTGTCGACCTTGCCTACCCCGATGCGGCCCACGTATTCATTATAATCGATGGTGCTGATGAGCACCTGGGTCCCGGCCTCCGGATCTCCTTCGGGAGCCGGGATATAGTCCAGAATGGTGTCCAGCAGCGGTTTCATATCCTTATTTTTAACAGTCAGCTGCACCGTGGCGCTGCCGTTCTTGGCGGAAGCGAATACGAAGGGGCAGTCCAGCTGCTCGTCGTTCGCGTCCAGATCCATGAACAGCTCCAGCACCTCGTCCACCACCGCATTGGGGCGGGCCTCCGGCCGGTCGATCTTGTTGACGCAGACGATGACGGGAAGCTGCAGCTCCAGCGCCTTTCTCAGCACGAACTTGGTCTGGGGCATGGGGCCCTCGAAGGCGTCCACCACCAGGATGACGCCGTCCACCATCTTCAGCACGCGCTCTACCTCGCCGCCGAAATCCGCGTGCCCGGGAGTGTCCACGATATTGATCTTCACGCCCTTATAGGTGATCGCCGTATTTTTGGAAAGGATGGTGATGCCGCGCTCGCGTTCGATGGCGTTGGAGTCCATGACACGCTCCACCACCTCCTGGTTGGCGCGGAACACCCCGCTCTGTTTCAAAAGCTCGTCCACCAGCGTGGTCTTTCCGTGGTCGACATGGGCAATGATCGCGACGTTTCTCACATCTTCTCGCTTCTGCTTCATAACTGTTCCTTCCTTCTGAAAAAACCGGCGGCATACGCACACGGCGCATGGACGCCTCAGAAAACATTTCCATACCAATTCACAATCGCTCAAACTCAATCAGTATAGCATTCCCCCGGCGAACTTGCAACACCTCGCGGCGAAAAACGGCGCGGAATCGTTACAATTCGGTAGCAGTTCAGCCAGGTCTGCACATTTACTGCGCAGACCGTACGAAAACGTATCGGCAGAAAGCATCCGGCCCATCGCTGCACGATAAAGCGAGTGCTGCGATTGGAATGGCCGGATGCCGTAACAGTTCTGCCGAAGGCTGTTACACAATTCGTTACTTTTCATGGGCCGGGAAAATACTGCCGTTGATTCCTTCTCCCATATCGACCCCCCTGCTTCATATCCGGCAGGATGCTCTGATACGGTTTAAAATGAGGATTTACATTGTAGAACCGTACAAAAAGCCTTAAGCGACGGTTAAAAAGGGAATTTTCCGATCTTTAACCGTACTTTTTTCCATTATTTTGTCATCAGTACGGTTCAATACCTGATTTCCACATCTGTAACCGTACTTTTGGGCTATTCGGTACGGCTAAAAACAGATTTTTCAAGCTTTTAACCGTATCACGCCATGAAAAATACGGTTCAGAATAGTATTTTCCGGAATTGGATCCGTAAAAAATGGATTTTTGTACGGTTACAAGGTCATTTTTTCATTTTTCAACCGTATATGAGCGAAAAAAGTTCCGCGGAAGACTCTGCGGAATGTTTTCCTGCACAAATTCATGGAATATTTCGTCTGATCCCCTGCCCCGTGAAAAGTAACTACGATTCTGCCCTCGGCAGAACTGTTACAATCCGGCGAAAGGAAAGGCTTTCTGTCGAACGATGCAGGAATCCGGCGGCCGGTATCTGTTCTGAAAGACAGAATACAGCCATAAACTGGTAATACATACAGGAAAAAATTCTTACGTGCGGTCCGGCATACCGGACCCGAGAAGGGAGAACTGAAATGACAGATAAGGTAATTGAAAACAACCAGGTGATCATCATGGGAAAAGTGATCGGAGACTTCACGTTCAGCCATGAGATCTTCGGAGAAGGCTTCTACATGCTGGATGTGGAGGTGGCGAGGCTCAGCGAGTCCTGCGACATCATTCCGCTGATGATCTCCGAAAGGCTCATCGACGTGGAGGAGGACTACAAGGGCGCCTATGTGTGCGTATCCGGCCAGTTCCGTTCCTACAACCGCCATGAGGAAAAGAAAAACCGGCTCATCCTGTCCGTCTTTGTGCGGGAGATCGAATTCATCGATGAGCTGGAGGAAAGCTCCAAAACCAATCAGATCTATCTGGACGGCTACATCTGCAAGGAACCGGTCTACCGGAAGACTCCTCTGGGCAGGGAGATCGCCGACGTGCTTCTTGCCGTGAACCGCCCTTATGGGAAATCGGATTACATCCCCTGCATCTGCTGGGGCAGAAACGCCCGCTTCGCGGGAGGCTTCAGTGTGGGAGATCACTGCGAGATCTGGGGACGCATCCAGAGCCGTGAATATATGAAGAAGATATCCGAGGAGCAGCTGGAAAAACGGATCGCCTACGAGGTATCCGTCAGCAAGCTGGAGCTGATCGGGGAATAAAAAGGGAATAAAAGAACCGTTTCTTGCGTTACACAGACACATATGGTATTATGTTGAACAGGAAAAACATGTCAGAAGCAGAGCGAAAAGGAGAACCGGCCGTTCTGCGGAATGCATGAGAGAGGCAGAGGATATGGCAGAGGGAAAGGTTTATATTTACGGCGGGACCGGACACGGAAAGTCTCCGGCGGCCATTGGCTGCGGCCTGATCGCAGCCGCGAAGGGAGCCAGCGTGGTGATCATCCAGTTCCTCCGGGGAAAAGGCCTGACGGAGGACAGCTACGCGCGGAGGCTGGAGCCGGAGATCAAGCTGTTCCGGTTTGAAAAGTCGGATGTGGAATTCGGATCCCTTCCGAAGGAAAAGCAGGAGGATGAGGTCAAGAACATCCGCAACGGGCTGAATTATGCCAAAAAGGTCCTGAACACGGGGGAATGCGACATGCTGATCCTGGATGAGGTCCTGGGGCTGATCGGAAACGGCATCATCACCGTAGAGGATCTGAAGAACGTGCTGAGCGCGAAGGATGACGAGACGGACATCATCATGACGGGGATCCCCATCACCGATGAGATCTGCGGACTTGCGGATTATGTGACGGAGATCCGGACAGTGAAGTGAATACGGGATCACAGAGAAGAAGAACGGCTGGGCTGTTCTTTTTCTTTTGTCTGTAACCGCGGAGTGAACTGTAAGCCCGGCAGGCGGCTGTTTGCGTTGACAGGAGCGCCGTCTCCATGCTATGATAGCTTTCAGATAGAGGTTGCGTGATTCAACAGTAGCTTTTCGGATGTGGCAGACACAGGAGAAGAAGAGGGAAAGGGAAGAACGCCGAAAGAGGAGAGCGGCTGCAGCTTGACTCTTGGGCATGCGGTTAAGAACCGTATGACTGTCATCTGAAACAGGATGGGGCGCTATCTGAATCGGGTTTTTCAGGAAAGAGTTTCCGGGAAAACAGTTCCAGGGAAAAAGATCCCGGCCCCTCCTCCATCATGATCAGGCGGGCCGGTTTTTTTACAGCATTTTTCCGGACGGCTGTCACAGGCACAGGCAATCCCGGCATGCCGCCGGGGCATTTCAGAGCCGCGGGAAGCGGCCCATCATCTCATCAGAACAGGAGGTACCTATGGCTATTTTTACAGGAGCGGGCGTTGCCATCATCACGCCCTTTCACGAGGACGGAAGCGTTAATTACGAGAGATTCGCGGAGCACATCGAGGCACAGATCGCAGGCGGGACGGACGCCATCATTGTCTGCGGCACCACGGGCGAGGCTTCCACGCTGACCCATGAGGAGCATCTGGATGTGATCCGTTTCTGCGTGGAAAAGACGGCGGGAAGGATCCCCGTGATCGCGGGCACCGGTTCCAACTGCACCGAGACGGCGGTCTATCTTTCCCAGGAAGCGGAAAGGGCCGGAGCGGACGGCGTGCTGCTGGTGACTCCCTATTATAATAAGGCGACCCAGAAGGGGCTGTACCTGCATTTCAAGACCATCGCGGATTCCATCCACATTCCGGTGATCCTCTACAACATCCCCGGACGCACCGGCGTGACCATGCAGCCGGAGACCATCGTGAAGCTGTGCAGGGAGGTTCCCAACATTGTGGGCGTCAAGGATGCCACGGGAAACATCAGCATGACGGCGAAGCTGATGAGCCTGGCGGACGGATGCGTGGATCTGTATTCCGGGGACGACAACCAGGTGGTGCCGCTGCTCGCTCTCGGCGGAAAAGGCGTGATCTCCGTGCTTTCCAACATCGCGCCGCGCCAGACCCACGACATGTGCGCGAAGTTCTTTGAAGGGGACATCGAAGGAAGCCGGAAGATCCAGCTGGATGCGATCCCTCTGATCGAGGCTCTTTTCTGCGAGGTGAATCCCATCCCCGTGAAGAAGGCCATGAATCTGATGGGCATGGAGGCCGGCACGCTGCGGATGCCTCTGACCGAGATGGAGGACGCAAACGCGGCCAGACTGGAACAGGCGATGAAGGATTTCGGGCTGCTGTAACAAGCCTGCGGAAGGAGCGTGCGCTCCGGAATGGAGAAGGATATGGTAAAAATACTGATACATGGCTGCAGCGGGCATATGGGACAGGTGGTTTCCCGCATGGCAGAAGAGGATGAGCAGCTTCAGACGGTGGCGGGAGTCGATCCGTTTCCGGGCGCCGGGCAGACCTATCCGGTCTATCCGAGCCTGAGAGAATACTGGGAAAAATCCCCTGAGAAGGCGGATGTGATCGTGGACTTTTCATCCGCGCAGGCGGCGGACGACCTTCTTTCCTTCTGTGAAGAAACGAAGACCGCGTGCGTGCTGTGCACCACGGGGCTTTCTGAGGAACAGCTGGCGCGGGTGAAGGAGGTGTCTGCCGGGACTGCCGTGCTTCGGTCGGCAAACATGTCCCTGGGCATCAATCTGCTCGAAAACGTGCTGAAGAAAGCGGCGGAGGTGCTGGCGGAGGCCGGCTTTGACATTGAGATCGTGGAAAAGCATCATAACCGGAAGGTGGACGCTCCCAGCGGGACCGCCCTCGCCCTTGCGGACTGCATCAATGAGGAGCTGGACGGCGCCTACCATTACGTATATGACAGAAGCACGAGAAGAGAAAGACGGGATGAGAAGGAGATCGGCATCTCCGCCGTCCGGGGAGGCACCATCGTGGGGGATCACGACGTGATCTTTGCCGGAGAGGACGAGGTCGTCACCTTTTCCCACAGGGCCTATTCCAGAAACGTATTCGCGAAAGGCGCGCTGCAGGCGGCGAAGTTCTTAAAGGACCGCCCGGCCGGCCTGTATGATATGAGCGATGTGATCGGAGGCTGACCGGCTGCCGCCGGCCGGAAAAGCGCAGGAAGGGAGAGGAGGAGAGTATGGAAGAACTGGAGCTGAATTACCTGAGGAGCCTTTCAAAGCAGTTTCCCACGATCGCGTCCGCGTCGACGGAGATCATCAACCTGCAGTCCATCATGAGCCTGCCGAAGGGAACGGAGCATTTCCTGACGGATATCCATGGAGAGTATGAGCAGTTCAACCATGTCCTCAAGAACGGCTCGGGAAGCGTGAAAAGAAAGATCGACGAGGAGTTCGGCAACACGCTGACCGCCGGGGACAAAAGGAGCCTTGCCACGCTGATCTACTATCCGAAGGAGAAGCTGGAGCTTGTGATGCAGCAGGAGGAGGATCAGGAGGTCCTGGAGGACTGGTTCAAGATCATCCTTCACCGGCTGGTCCAGGTCACCAAGCGGGTGGCATCCAAATATACCCGTTCCAAGGTCAGGAAGGCTCTTCCGCCTGATTTTTCCTATGTGATCGAGGAGCTGATCACGGAAAAGGAAGAGGTGCAGGATAAGGAAGCTTATTATAATGAGATCATCCATACCATCATCCGCATCGGAAGCGCGCCGGATTTCATCATCGCGCTGTGCAACCTGATCCAGCGGCTGGTGATCGACCATCTCCACATCGTGGGCGATATCTATGACAGGGGAAAGGGGCCTCATATCATCCTGGATACCCTGAGCGCCTATCATTCCGTGGATATCCAGTGGGGAAACCACGACGTGGTGTGGATGGGGGCCGCCAGCGGCCATGCGGCCTGCGTTGCCAATGTGATCCGCGTTTCCGCAAGATACGGAAATCTGGATACGCTGGAGGAGGGCTATGGGATCAACCTGATCCCCCTTGCCACTTTTGCGCTGGAAACCTACGCGGATACGGACTGCAGCGTGTTTTCCATCAAATATGACGACGGCTATGACCGCAAGGATCTGGAACTGGATATGAAGATGCACAAGGCCATCGCCATCATCCAGTTCAAGCTGGAAGGACAGGTGATCCGGAGACGGCCGGAATTTGAGATGGAGGACCGGCTCCTTCTGGACAAGATCGATTTTGCAAAGAAGACCGTGAACATCGGAGGCACCGAATACCCCATGCGGGATACGGATTTTCCCACGGTGGATCCCGCTGATCCCTACCGGCTGACAGAAGCGGAGGAGCAGGTGGTGGAACGGCTGTGCCATGCCTTCGTACACTGCGAAAAGCTGCAGCGCCATGTGCGTTTCCTGTTTTCCAAAGGAAGTCTGTACAAGGTCTACAATTCCAATCTGCTCTATCACGGCTGCGTGCCGGTGGATGAAAAAGGGAACTTCCTGAAGGTGAACATATTCGGAAAGGAATACAGCGGAAAGGCTCTGTATGACGTTCTGGATCATTATGCCAGAAAGGGCTATTATTCCAAGGACAGGGAAGAAGCGGCAAAGGGCAGGGATATCATCTGGTACATCTGGACAGGCCCCAAGTCTCCCGTATTCGGCAAGGACAAGATGGCCACCTTCGAGCGTTACTTTGTGGAAGACAAAGCGACCCATACGGAAAAGAAGAACAGCTATTACAGCCTGACGGACGATGAAGAGACAGTGAACCGCATCCTGCGGGAATTCGGCCTGGATCCGGCCGTTTCCCATATCATCAACGGCCATGTCCCCGTGGAGCTGAAGAAAGGGGACACGCCCATCCGGTGCGGCGGAAAGCTCCTGATCATCGACGGCGGATTTTCCAGGGCCTACCAGGGCAAGACCGGGATCGCCGGATATACCCTGGTCGCCAATTCCCACGGCATGACTCTGGTGGCTCATGAGCCGTTTGAATCGGCGGAGGCGGCGATCCGGAAGGAATCGGACATCATTTCGGACGCGATCATCGTGGAGACCGCTGCGCGCCGCATTCAGGTGGCGGATACGGATATCGGCGTGGAGCTGAAGGAAAGCATTCATTATCTGGAAGCGCTGCTTGCCGCCTATATGGACGGCACCGTGGCGGAAAAAGGGCTTTAAGAGAAAAAGAGGCTTTACGAGAAAAAAGAGGCTGAACGCAAAAAAAGGGCGTTTCGGATTCCTTTTCAGGAATCCCGGAACGTCCTTTTTACGCGGGAAATCCGCCAGGCCGCCAGGCGGACAGGGGAGCTTCCCCGGTCAGATCCCGGACAGCGCCGGCATGGCCGGTTATCCGGAGCCGGTCAGCTCCCGGACAGCGCCGGCATGGCCGGTTATCCGGAGCCGGTCAGCTCCCGGGCGGCGCCGGCATGGCCGGTTATCTGGAGCCGGTCATATCCCGGATCCCGTCTGCCGCGCCTTCGGCGGCGTCCTTTACCACATCGCCCGCTCCGTCGATCACGTCCTTAACCGCATCTCCCACGTTGTCAGCGGCGTTTTCCACAGCATTTCCGGCATCCTTTACCGCGTCCTGCGCGCCGTCGGTGACCCTGCCTGTATCGTCTATGATCTCGGAGCTTTCATTGGCAGTGCTGTTTCCGCCTGCGGTCTCCTCCGGGGCCTCCTGCGTGGTCTCTCCGGCGGGGCGGCCCGTGGTTCCGAGACCGCTTCCGTTGATTCCGTCGTCCTCTCCGTTTTCAGCTTCCCCGGAAACTGTGCCGCCCGGCAGCATGTCCGCGTCCTGAGAGGTTTCCGTCACGCCGTTTGCCATATCGTCCGCATCCGGTTCCTTCTTTCCGCAGGCCGCCATGCCGGCGAGCATCATGAGAGTCAGAAGCACCAGAAGCCCTTTTCGGAGTCTTCCGGCAAAGAATCTGTTCAGCCTTCTCATACCTACCTCCTTTTTTGCAAATCATAAGAGAAGGGCATATGCCTTCTCTGGACCAAAGGATCGTCCGATATTTAGTATGTTCAGGAATCCTTCCTTTATCCGAAAAAAGAATTGTCAGCGAAAAAAAAATCATGTAAAATATAGATGATTTTTACAGAGCGGCCAAAAAGCGCCGGACCGGGGGCCCGGCGCGCGTCTCAGTACAAAAGGCTTCGGCATGGAGGGAAAGATGGAGTTCAGACCATGTATCGATATTCACAACGGTAAAGTGAAGCAGCTGGTGGGCGGGAGCGTGGCGGATACCTGTGACCGCGCGCAGGAAAATTTTGTTTCCAGCAGGCCGGCTGCATGGTATGCGTCCCTTTTTGAGGAAAAGGGACTGAAAAACGGTCATGTGATCATCCTGAATTCAAAGAGCAGCCCTTACTATGAAGCCTCCCGCAGACAGGCGCTGGAAGCGCTGAGAGCCTATCCCGGCGGCCTGCAGGCCGGCGGCGGGATCACGGCGGAGAACGCGGCGGAATATCTGGACGCCGGTGCCTCCCATGTCATCGTGACCTCCTATGTATTCCGCGACGGGACGATCTCCTATGAAAATCTGAACCGCCTTCTGGAAAATGTGGGAAAGAAGAAGCTGGTACTGGACCTGAGCTGCCGGAAAAAAGACGGCGCCTACTATATCATGACGGACCGATGGCAGAAATATACCCGCGTGATCCTGAATGAAGACGTGCTGGACATGCTGGCTTCCTTCTGCGATGAATTCCTGATCCACGCCGTGGATGTGGAAGGAAAGGTGTGCGGGATCGAAAAGGAGCTGGTGACCATGCTGGGACGCTGGAACCGCATCCCGATCACCTACGCGGGAGGGATCCGTTCCCTGGAGGATATCAGAAGCATCCGGGAGCTGGGAAAGAACCGGATCCACATCACGGTGGGAAGCGCCCTTGACCTTTACGGCGGAAGCCTTTCCTTTGAAAGCGTCAGGGATTACGCACAGGAAGAAGCGTAGGGAGGGTCCGTCCGCGGATCTTCAGTCCGCTCCGGACGTCTCTTCTTTTTCTGAAAGACGTTCAAAAATCAGTTCATACCCGTCATTTCCGTAATTCAGCGAACGGTTTACGCGGCTGATCGTCGCCGTGGAAGCGCCGGTCTTCTCCGCAATATCCAGATAGGTCTTATGCTCCCGGAGCATGGCGGCCACTTCGAATCTCTGGGAAAGGGAGAGCAGCTCATTCACCGTGCAGAGATCCTCGAAAAAAAGATAGCATTCTTCTCTGGTCCGCAGGTTCAGAATTGCTTCAAAAAGAGAATCCACAGCTTCTGTCCTGATTTTTCTGTTCATTTCCTACCTCGCAATCTGCCGCAGGGCGGCATTTCATTCTGTCAGGTTTATGACGTAAGTCATTCTGCCATTAGTTTAACATACTAAAGTTTTAAAGTAAAGAAAAAGATAATGCTTGTCATGTGGTTTTTGATACTATATAATATAGGGCAGACATAGCAAAAGACGGCATGCAAAGCAATATCGGAAAGGCATGCTGCTCATTCGGACGGCCTGAAACGGAACGCGGGCAGAGAGAAGGAAAAAAATGACGATTCACATGGAAGACCTGCTGAACAGCATTATGGAAAGCTTTGACAGGATCGATTACATCAGGGCAGCGGATATTCCCAACATCGATCTGTATATGGATCAGGTGACGACCCTGATGGAAAGCCGTCTGAGGAATACCACCAGATATCCGGGACAGGACAAGATCCTTACCAAGACCATGATCAACAATTATACGAAGAACAGCCTGCTTCCGCCCCCGCAGAAGAAGAAGTATTCCAGGGAACATGTGATGATCCTGATCTTCATCTATTATTTTAAGGGATTTATGTCCATCAGCGACATTCAGACGGTCCTGCAGCCGCTGACGGAGCGGTATTTTAAGAAGGCCGGGGAGATAACGCTGGAGGATATCTACGAGGAGGTATTCAGCCTGGAAAAGGAACAGGTGGAGTCTCTGAAGAAGGATGTGATGGAAAAGTTCTCCCGCGCCGGAAACTGCTTTGACAGCGGCCGGGAAGAACAGGAGGATCTCTCCTTCCTCCAGTTCTTCGCCTTCATCTGCATGCTGAGCTTCGACGTATACGTAAAGAAGCTGCTGATCGAAAAGCTCCTGGACGCCTGCACCCAGAGTGAAGAAAAGGGGAAAAAAGGAACCTCTCAGAAGGGACAGGATGAAATCAAATGACAGAAACGGTAACAGACAATATGTAATGACCTCCAATTTGTAGTTTCGTGGATTTACCTGTATACTATAGATTGGAACAAATCAA
>CALWGL010000064.1 GCA_944380025.1 uncultured Lachnospiraceae bacterium | reverse complement strand
ATCAAAAAGAAGAAAAACAGGCAGAGGGCCTTCCTTTTGAAAGGGGAGAAGCCGTCCTGCCTGTTTTTTTTGAAAACATCCCGGAGCGGGATCCCGTAGGAAACCCGCCGGGCCTTTTGGGCTTTCGGTTACATGCGCTTCGTGATCAGCTTCGCAGCCTCGCCGCCCAGCATGGGAAGGAAGGCGAGTACCAGCGCCATGATGATCTCGTCAAAAGAGAGCGCCACGGTGCTGAATACCGGATTCAGGAAGGGCACGTAGATGCTGGCGATCATGAACAGCATGGATACCAGCACGCACTTGTTCAGGTAGCTGTTTTCAAAGACCTTCATCTTAAAGACGGAGGTGGACTCGGAACGGGCGGAATAAGCGCGCAGCAGCTCGCCCAGAACCAGGGTGAGGAAGCAGGCGGTTCTCGCCACATCCAGGGAATCATGCACATACAGTCCGTACACGAAGGAGCCCAGGGTTCCCAGCGCCAGCGCAATGCTCTGGATCAGCACAGCCACGGTCATCTTCCTGTCCACAATGGGCTCGGAAGGATCGCGGGGCTTGCGGTTCATGGTGCCGGGCTCTTCCTTTTCCATACCCAGAGCGAAGGCCGGGAAGGCGTCCGTGATCAGGTTGATGGAAAGGAGCTGGATGGCAACCAGCGGGGTGGGCAGGTTGGTGAGCATGGCCAGGAAAATGACCAGGATTTCGCCGATGTTGCAGGAGAGCAGGAAGCCTACCACCTTACGGATGTTGGCGTAAATGGTACGGCCCTCTGCGACGGCGCGCACGATGCTGGCGAAGTTGTCGTCGGTCAGGATCATGTCGGCCGCTTCCTTGGATACGTCGGTTCCGGTGATTCCCATTGCCACGCCGATGTCGGCATGCTTCAGGGAAGGCGCGTCGTTGACGCCGTCTCCGGTCATGGCGGCGATGTTTCCGTTGGCACGGACAGCGTCCACCAGACGGACCTTATGCTCCGGAGATACGCGGGCGAACACGTTTGTGGTCTTCACGCACTCGCGCAGCTGCTCGTCGCTCATTTCGCTGATCTCGCGTCCTTCCACCGTGCGGTCGGTCTGGATGCCCAGCTGCGCGCCGATGGCGCTTGCGGTGATCTTGTGGTCGCCGGTGATCATCTTCACCTGGATGCCTGCGGTCTTGCAGACGTCGATGGCGGCCTTCGCCTCTTCTCTGGGCGGGTCGATCATGCCGACCAGGCCGACGAAGATCAGATCGTTTTCAGCCTCCGGAGAAGGATCCGCCGCATTCATGGTGCGGTAGGCCACGCCGATCACACGAAGCGCGGACTGAGCCATCTCCTGGTTGACGCCGAGGATTTCTTCCCGCTTCGCGTCCGTAAGCGGATTGACCGCGCCATTTTCTTCCATTCTGGTACAGCGGCGCAGCAGCTCGTCCGGAGCGCCCTTGGTATACATGGTGATGGAGTCCCAGATCTTATGGAAGGTGGACATGAGCTTTCTGTCCGAATCAAAGGGGATTTCCTGCACGCGGGGATATTTGCTTTCCCATTCCGCCTTCTTCATGCCGTGCTTGTAGGCAAGCACCACCATGGCGGCTTCCGTGGGATCGCCCACGATGGTCTGCTTGTCGGGATCATAGGTGGCGTCGTTGCATAAAAGCGCCCCTTCGATCAGGCGGTCCGGGTAAGCGGCGGGCACATTGCCGGCTTCGTCGGTGATCTCGCCCTCCGGGCTGTAGCCCGTGCCGCTTACGTTATAGTGGCTGGAAGGAACGTACAGCTTCTGGATGGTCATCTTGTTCTGGGTCAGGGTTCCGGTCTTATCCGAGCAGATAACCGTGGTGCTTCCTAGGGTTTCCACCGCGCTTAAGCGTTTGATGATGGCGTTGCACTTGACCATCTTCTGCATGCCCATGGCAAGAACCACCGTAACCACGACGGTCAGGCCTTCCGGAATGGCTGCTACGGCCAGGGAAACGGAGGTCATGAAAATATCGAACAGCTCCATGCCGTGAAGCAGGCCGAGCAGGAAAATGACCACGCAGATGGCAAGGCAGACGATACCGAGCACCTTTCCCAGGCTGTCCAGCTTCTTCTGAAGCGGGGTTGACTCGTCCGGCGTGTCGTTCAGCATGCCGGCGATATTTCCCATCTGGGTCTGCATGCCGGTTTCGGTGATGACGCCGCGTCCGCGTCCGTAGGTGATGACCGTGCCCATGTAGCCGCAGTTGACGCGGTCACCGAGGCTTGCGTCCTCAGCCAGAACGGCGGAGGCGTCCTTTTCTACCGGAACGGATTCTCCGGTCAGAGCCGCTTCGTCAATTTTCAGGTTCACGGATTCGATCAGCCGCAGGTCGGCGGGAACATAATCGCCTGCTTCCAGAATGGCGATGTCGCCCGGCACCACGTCGGAGGAGGGAATCTCAACGATCTGTCCGCCGCGAAGCACCTTCGCGTGGGGGCTTGCCATTTCCTTCAGCGCCTTCAGCGCGTTGCTCGCCTTGTTTTCCTGATAAACGCCCAGGAAGGTGTTCAGGACGACGATCGCCAGGATGATGACGCCCTCCAGCGCCTCTCCCAGAAAAATGGAGATCACGGCGGCGATCATCAGGATGATCACCAGGAAATCCTTGAGCTGCTCCAGGATCATCTGGATCAGGGACTTCTCTTTTCCGCCCTCCAGACGGTTGGGTCCGTATTTTTCAATACGTTTTTCGGCCTCTTCCTTCGTCAGACCGCTTGATACGTCCACCTGAAGCTCTCTGGCCGTATCAGCCGGCGACAGGCTGAAAAATGATTTCATACAGTTACACCTCATCCTTTCTTATGTTTTTTCCGGCGTTCTGCCGGTTTGAAAAGTGTAAAAGTCATACGGGAGGAAAAAATCCCGCATGTGGATTATTATATCAGATTGCCGGCGGGTTATAAATCGGATAATTGAAAATTATATGAAATTTTAACCGGTTTTAATCCGGCGGGTCCGGCCCCTGTCTGTTCAGGCCGGCGCCGGTCACCTGTTGACCGGCGTGTTAGAAAAGCGTTCCGGCCTGAATCCGGCCCGCCCGCCGCCGCAGGCGATCGGAATGCCGGGCCGGGTTCCCGTCCGCCGGCTTGCCGGCGGACGGGAACCGCTTCTGCGGCAGGTTTCTACGGCAGGAATCAGAAGAAAGGCATGTTGACCCGTAGGGATCCTGCGGCAGGGATCAGGAAAAACGGAAAAGGCGCTGAAAAACTTCCGGCATTCCCGAAAGGCTTCCTGCAAAAGCTCTGCGCCGCCGAAAGTGTCCTCAAGACGCTTTTCAAAAACTCGTTTTTGGTGTATTGTGGATATATGGTTATGCTTCAGCCGGGACTGTGCATGTAC
Source organism: uncultured Lachnospiraceae bacterium (assembly GCA_944380025.1). Classification (GTDB taxonomy): domain Bacteria; phylum Bacillota; class Clostridia; order Lachnospirales; family Lachnospiraceae; genus Eisenbergiella. The sequence continues at coordinate 11,640 of CALWGL010000064.1, read as the reverse complement.
CGGGCGGACCTGGCGGAAATGGACCGGAGGAAGCCGGCCGGCAGGCTTATTTCCGGACAGGCAGGCCCGTTTTCAGACGGGCAGACCCATTTCCGGACAGGCAGGCCCGTTTTCAGACGGGCAGACCGGCTTCCGGGCCGGCAGGTCAGAAGCGGCAGGAAAGGAACGAAAGAAGAGATGGATAAGATTCAGGCGATCGCGCATATCCATACGGATTTTCCGGAAAAATTCGGGATCCCCAGGCAGAGCGGACTGGTGGAGGATCTGGAGGGAAGGATCGTTTTTGAGCCGGAATTCCGGAATCCGGACGCGGTCCGGGGGCTGGAGCAGTTCAGCCATGTCTGGCTTCTGTGGAAATTTTCGGAAAATGAAAGGGAGGGCTGGCAGCCCACGGTGCGGCCGCCCCGTCTGGGAGGAAATACGAGGCTGGGGGTGTTCGCCACCCGTTCCCCCTTTCGCCCGAACGGCATCGGCCTGTCCTGCGTCCGGCTGAAGCGCGTGGAGCTTACGGAAAAGGAGGGGCCGGTGCTTATCGTGCTTGGGGCGGATCTGATGGACGGGACGCCGATTCTTGATATCAAGCCCTATATCCCGCTTGCGGACTGTCATCCGGAGGCTTCGGAGGGCTACACGAAGGAAACCGGGAAGCATGCGCTTCTGGTGGAATTTCCCGAGGAGCTGCTTTCCAGGTACCCGGAGGAAAAGAGGGGAGCCGCGGCGGCGCTGCTTTCCCAGGATCCAAGGCCCGGCTACAGCAGCGATCCGGAGAGGGTCTACGGCGTGGCCTTCGCCGGATACGACATCCGATTCCGGGTGAGGGATGGAGTGCTGACGGTCTGCGGACTGGAACCGCGCGGGGACGGAGGCGGCAAACGCCGGTCCTGACGGGAGGAAAGCCGGATCTGACGGAAAGGAAGTCGGTCCCGACGGGAGGAACGCCGTCCCTGACGGGAGGAAGGCCGGTTCCGAGGGGAGGAACGCCGTCCCTGACGGGAGAAAAAACGGCCCACGATGGGGACAGGCTTATGTACGGAAAACCAAACGCCGCCCGGGGGCGGCAGAAAAAAGAAGGAGGCTGCAATGGACAAAAGAACGAGGGTATTAAACGCGATGAACAAGAGGGAGGTGGACCATGTGCCGGTGGGCTTCTGGTTTCATTTTGCCGGAGAGGAGGCGGCGGGGGACGCCTGCGTGCAGGCCCATCTGAACTATTACCGGGAGACGGATCTGGATTTTCTGAAAATCATGTGCGACAGCTATTTCGCCTGGCCGCTTCCAAAGATCCGGAAGGCGGAGGACTGGAACCAGGTGGAGCCGCTTCCCGCGGATCATCCCTTTATCCGGGAGCAGGTGGAACGGGCGGCGGCCATCGTGAAGGAGATCGGAAAGGAACGCTGTGTCTTCTACAACGTATTCGCGCCCTTTTCCTCCCTGCGGTTCGGGATCGAGGCGGCGGGGCAGCCGGATTCCATGATCATGGAGCATATCCGGACGGACAGAAACGCCGTCATGCGTGCGCTGGACGCCATCGGGCAGACCAACGCTCTCCTTTCCGAGCTTCTGATCACGGAGGCGGGCTGCGACGGAATCTATTACTGCGTGCAGAGCGGGGAATATGACCGTTTCCTGCCGGAGGAATATGAGAAGACAGTCCGGCCCTCCGACCTGTACGTGCTGGAACACGCCAACCGTTTTTCGGAAAACAACATCCTGCATATGTGCGGCTGGGCAGGGGCGAGAAACCGCCTGGAGCTGTGGAAGGATTATCCGGCGAAGGTGATGAACTGGGCCGTGTTCGTGGAGGGGATGAGCCTGGAGGAGGGACGCTTTTTCTTCGGCGGAAAAACGGTGCTGGGAGGCTTTGAGACCCACTGGGACGGAAAGGTTCAGCAGGGCGTCCTGTATCACGGCACGAAGCAGGAGCTGCAGGACTATACCAGAAATCTGATCCTGAATTATGGAAAGAAGGGGCTGATGCTGGGCGGGGACTGCACCGTGGATGCGAAGATCGACCGGGAGCGGCTGCGCTGGGTGGCCGAGGCGGCAAGGAGTCTGTAGGAATTCGGCCGCGGCGGATTTCAGGGGAAAAGTCCGTCTGCCGGCGGGCAGAGAAGGAAGCGGGGAAAGAAAAAGGAAAAGGAAGGGACAGAACAATGGGAACAGACAAGATCAGGAAACTGCAGGAGCACATGCCGGAATCCATGGAGGCGGCGCTTTTGAGCGACGGGGCCAACCGGTTCTATCTGACCGGGATGAGATCCTCCGCCGGAAACATGCTGGTGACCAGGAAGAGGGCCTGGCTGATCATTGATTTCCGGTATCTGGAGGCCGCGCAGAAGAAGGTCACAAACTGCGCGGTGATTGAAGAAAAAAACCTGTACGCACAGGTACAGTCGATTCTGAAAACGGAGGGCCTGACACGCCTCTGTGTTCATTCCGGGCTGACCACCCTGGAGGAATTCCGGAAAATGGAAGCGTCCATGCCGGAGCTTGCGCTGGACAGCTCTGACGCCCTCGCTTCCCTGATCGACGATCTGCGCCGGGTAAAGGATGAGGAAGAGATCGCCTGCCACAGAAAGGCACAGGAGATCACGGATCACACCTTTTCTCACATCTGCGGTTTTATCCGCCCGGGGGTGACGGAGATCGACATCGCAAGAGAGATCGGAGTGACGATGACGGAGCTGGGATCCGATGAAAAAGTATTCGGCTTCATTGTGGCTTCCGGGCCGAACAGTTCTCTCCCCCACGGTGTGGCTACGAACCGGCTCGTCCGGAAGGGAGATTTTGTCACCATGGATTTCGGGGCGGTTTATAACGGATACATGGCGGATATGACCAGGACTGTCGCGGTTGGCAGCGTGACGGAGGAACAGAGGAAGGTATACGAGACGGTCCGGGAGGCGCAGAAGCGCGCCTTTGACGCCATCCGTCCGGGAGCAGTCTGCCGGGATGTGGATGCGGCTGCCAGAGACTATATCTATGCGCAGGGCTACGAGGGCTGCTTTTCCCACGGGCTCGGACACAGTGTGGGCATCGAGATCCATGAGCAGCCCCGTTTCAGTACGGTCTGCACGGATCGCCTGACCGAGGGTATTGTGATCACGGTGGAGCCGGGTATTTATCTGAAGAACCGTTTCGGGGTACGGATCGAGGATCTTGTGGTGGTAAGAAAAGACGGCTTTGAGAATCTGACCGCCAGCCCGAGAGAACTTATCATATTGTAGAACTGTCAGACAAAACGGTAAAAAGGAGGAGCGTATGGCATTTTATTATGGGGAACCGTCAAGAACGTTCAGCGAATATCTTCTGATTCCGGGGTATTCCTCCACGGACTGCATTCCGGCGAGGGTGAGCCTGAAAACGCCGCTGGTCAGATTTGAGAAGGGGCAGGAGCCGGAGCTTTCCATCAACATCCCGATGGTATCCGCGATCATGCAGTCCGTTTCCGACGACAGACTTGCGGTGGCGCTGGCGCAGGAGGGAGGAATGGCCTTTATTTACGGCTCTCAGCCGGCCTGGCAGCAGGCGGAGATGGTGAGAAGGGTGAAGCGCTACCGGGCGGGATTTGTGGTGAGCGATTCCAATGTGTCGCCGGACATGACGCTGCGGGACGTGCTGGAGCTGACGGAGCGGACGGGCCACTCCACCGTCGCGGTCACGGAAACGGGAGAAAACGGGGGAAAGCTCCTTGGCATCGTGACGAACAAGGATTACCGCGTCAGCCGGATGAGCCCGGACACGAAGGTTTCCGAATTCATGACGAAATTCGAGGATCTGGTCTACGCGGATGAGGATACCACGCTGAAGGAGGCCAACGATATCATCTGGGAGCACAAGATCAACTGTCTGCCGCTGGTGAACAAAAAGCAGGAGCTGGTCTACCTGGTGTTCCGCAAGGACTACGATACGCATAAGAAAAATGAGAACGAGCTGATCGATTCCTCCAAGCGCTACATGGTGGGCGCGGGCATCAATACCCGCGATTATGAGGAGCGGGTGCCGGCCCTGGTGGAGGCGGGCGCGGACGCTCTGTGCATCGACAGCTCGGAGGGGTATTCCGAGTGGCAGAAGATCACGCTGGATTATATCCATAAAAAATACGGCCGCAGCGTGAAGGTTGGGGCCGGAAATGTGGTGGACGGAGACGGCTTCCGTTTCCTGGCCGAGGCGGGCGCGGACTTTGTCAAGATCGGGATCGGCGGCGGAGCCATCTGCATCACCAGAGAGCAGAAGGGAATCGGCAGAGGACAGGCTACGGCCGTCATTGAAGTGGCGAAGGCCAGAGACGAATATTATAAGGAAACGGGCATCTATGTCCCTATCTGCTCCGACGGCGGCATCGTGCACGATTATCACATCACCCTGGCGCTGGCCATGGGAGCGGATTTTGTCATGCTGGGCCGGTATTTTGCCCGGTTCGACGAAAGCCCCACCAAGCGGGTGAACATCAATGGAAGCTACATGAAGGAATACTGGGGCGAGGGCAGCGCCCGCGCGAGAAACTGGCAGAGATACGACCTGGGCGGGGATAAGAAGCTTTCCTTTGAGGAGGGCGTGGATTCCTTCGTTCCCTATGCGGGAAGCCTGCACGACAATGTGAGCATGACGCTGAGCAAGGTGAAATCCACCATGTGCAACTGCGGCGCGCTCACCATCCCGCAGCTGCAGCAGAAGGCGAAGATCACGCTGGTCTCCTCCACCAGCATCGTGGAGGGCGGCGCGCACGACGTGATGCTCAGGGACAAGAGATAAGAAAGCCTGGCCGCGGAGACGGCCCGGAAAACATCATTGCCAAAGGAGTATGCCGGAAGAAATGGAAAAGATGCAGAAGGTCAGGATCATCAGAAAAAATGACGCGGATTCTCTGGAATATGAGGTGGGAGATATCCTGGACGTGGAAGGAACCTGGTACGGCGGCGTCAATGTGAAGGGCAGAAGCGGGATCCCCCTGTCGCTGGACCGGGAGGAATACGAGGAGTACAGGCAGGAGCCGCAGAATGCGGCCGGACAGGAGGATCGGACGGATACGCAGGTCCGGAAAAGCGGCGGGATCGATCCCTATTCCTATCAGCTGGGCGTGATGGACTGCTTCTGCGAAATGGTCGCTTCCGGACTCAAGACGCTCGCCATGAGCCATCCTTTTTCAGACCGTCAGGAAAGGGACCGGTATCTGGAGGACGTGAAGCGGCTCTGCGAAAAGTATGAGATCCTGTTTTATCCGGAGGACGAGGCGCTTCTGACCGCGCTTTTTCCTGAGGAGGCAAACCGGAACAGACCGCTGTTTCTTTTTTACAGAAAAGAGGAGACGCTGGAAGCCTATCTTTCCCTGAAAAAAGAAAGGAAAGCCCTTCTGGAGCGGGGAGAATATACGGAAAAAGAGAAGCTTCGGCTGGCGCATGCCTTCGGACGGCTGCTTTCCTATCCGGAGGACGGGATCGAACGGCTGATTCAAAAGACGCGGGAAAATGAAATGCGGAGGTAAAAATGCCCTCAGACATGAAGGAGAGGATTGCCCGGGAATTTATCCGGCTGGCCCGGGCGGGATCCATTGACAGGATAACGGTAAAGGACATTGTGGAAGCCTGCCATATCACCAGGCAGACCTTCTATTATCATTTCAGGGACCTCCTTGACGTGATCGACTGGTCGTTCCGCCAGGCGATGGGAGAGCTTGCGGAAAAGAGCCTGCGGCTGGATTCCAGGCAGCAGGTGATGGAGCTGTTTCTCACGGAGGCGGTGCAGGCGAAGGATCTGATCCGAAGGCTTCTGGATTCCCAGCTCCGGGAACAGACGGAGCGGCTTCTGGTGGAGGCCGTCCGCGCCTGGTTTCAGGAGATGGCGGACCGGAGGGAGCTGCTTGAGGATGTCAGCCGGGCGGACGCGCAGGTGGCGCTGGACTTTTATTCCTACGCGGTGGTGGGGATCCTGCTGGAATACTGCGGCCGGCCGAGGCTTGACGTGAAGCGCCTGGCAGGACAGCTGACCCGGCTGATGGACGGAAGCTTTCAGAAGGAACTTGAGGACTGAGGGCAGAAAGGAAAAGCGGCCCCCGCAGGGCGGCAGACGGGACTGACAGAATGGCTCTGGTGTAAAGATTTTTTACACCGGGGCCTTTTTGTCAGGACAGAGGGAGAGATCTGCGTATGGAAGCGGAGGCGGATTTCTGGTAAAAATAAAACAGAGCCGGAGCGGCACAAATAGCCCTGATGGCAGAATAGAAATCGCATTCGCGATTTCTATTCGCCCCGTCGCTGCGCGACGGAATGAGGATCGATATGGAGAAAATCTGAGGCGCTTCGGCCGGGAGGTTTGAATGGATCAGGGAATTTTATCTGTCAAGCTGTGCGAAATGGAAAAGGAGTACGGGAGGCTGCAGAGCCGCATCCAGCTTTTTCAGGACCGGGATCATAAACGGCTCCTGGAGGAGATCCGCCGGATGGAGGATGAGGCGGAGCAGGAAACCCTGCTTCTGGAAAAAAGAATGCGGGGGAGCGGTTCGTCCGCCGCGGTGAAGCTGGCGCAGGCGCAGCTCGCCTATGAGAAAAGCGTGCGCCGGATCCTGAGGGAGGCGGAGGCCGGCGCGTTTTCCAGAGAAAACAGGCCGCCGGAGAATCCGGAGCCTGCGATCCTCTGCGCGGAATATGCGGCGGATTTTGCCACGCAGTCCGTGAACTACGCGCTTCTCGCCGCGCTGAAGGCGATGGAGCGCCAGCTTGCCTGTGAAGAGAAGGAAGGAGAAAAAGAAAATGAATGAGGTGAAAACGCCGAAAAAGCCGCTTATTTTTTACTATGTGATCGTCATGCTCGTGCTGATGCTGTTAAATTTCCTCGTCATGCCCGGCATGCTGCAGGCCAGCATCCGGGAGGTGGATTACGGCACCTTCATGGACATGATCGACGAGAAAAATATCGGTGAGGTTGAGGTGGAAAGCAATCAGATCATCTTCACCGATAAGGATAATACGCAGATCTACAAGACCGGGCCGATGTTCGATCCGGGGCTGACGGAACGGCTGCATGAAAGCGGCGCGATATTCGCGCAGGAGATCGTGGAGCAGGCGTCTCCCTTCGTGAGCTTCCTGTTTTCCTGGGTGCTGCCCATCGCGATCTTTGTTGGCCTGGGCCAGTGGATGTACAAGAGAACGATGAACAAAATGGGCGGAGATTCCATGATGTTCGGCATGGGAAAAAGCAGCGCGAAGGTTTACGTGAAGTCCTCCGCCGGCATCCGCTTCAGCGATGTGGCCGGAGAGGATGAGGCGAAGGAAAACCTGACCGAGATCGTCAACTATCTGCACGACCCGAAGCAGTATGAGGAGATCGGCGCATCCATGCCCAAGGGCATCCTTCTGGTGGGCCCTCCCGGAACCGGCAAGACCATGCTGGCGAAGGCGGTCGCCGGAGAGGCGGACGTTCCCTTCTTTTCCATTTCGGGTTCGGAATTCGTGGAAATGTTCGTGGGCATGGGCGCGTCCAAGGTGCGCGATCTGTTTAAGCAGGCGAAGGAAAAGGCGCCCTGCATCGTGTTTATCGACGAGATCGACGCCATCGGCAAGAAGCGGGACGGCCAGTACGGCGGAAACGATGAACGGGAGCAGACGCTGAACCAGCTGCTCACCGAGATGGACGGCTTCGAGGGAAACACCGGCGTCGTCATTCTTGCCGCCACCAACCGTCCGGAATCCCTGGATCCGGCCCTGCTTCGTCCCGGCCGGTTCGACAGGCGGGTGCCCGTGGAGCTTCCGGACCTGAAGGGCCGGGAAGAGATCCTGAAGGTGCACGCGAAAAAGGTGAAGGTAAATTCCGATGTGGACTTTTCCGTGATCGCCCGCATGGCCTCCGGCGCTTCCGGCGCGGAGCTTGCCAACATCGTCAACGAAGCCGCCCTGCGCGCGGTGCGCGACGGCCGCAAGGTGGTGACCCAGGCGGATCTGGAGGAGAGCATCGAGGTGGTCATCGCCGGATACCAGAAGAAGAATTCCATCCTGACGGACCATGAGAAAAAGATCGTTTCCTATCATGAGATCGGCCACGCGCTGGTCGCGGCGAAGCAGACCCATTCCGCGCCGGTGCAGAAGATCACTATCATCCCCAGAACCTCCGGAGCCCTGGGCTACACCATGCAAGTGGATGAGGGCAACCATTATCTCATGAGTAAGGAAGAGATCGAAAACAAGATCGCCACATTTACCGGCGGCCGCGCTGCTGAGGAAGTGGCATTCGGCTCCATCACCACGGGCGCTTCCAACGACATCGAACAGGCCACGAAGCTGGCCCGTGCCATGATCACCCGCTACGGCATGAGCGACGACTTTGACATGGTCGCCCTGGAAACCGTCACCAACCAGTATCTGGGCGGCGACGCCTCCCTTGCCTGCTCCGCCGAAACCCAGACCGAGATCGACAGACAGGTCGTGGAGCTGGTGAAGAAGCAGCATGAAAAGGCAATAAAGATCCTCCAGGACAACAGGAAGAAGCTGGACGAGCTGGCGGAGTACCTGTATGAGAAGGAGACCATTACCGGGGAGGAGTTTATGAAGATTCTGGATGGTACGGAAGCGTAAAGGAAGAAAACATGAAACAGAAAATTACCATAGGAACCCACATGTCGATCGCGCAGGGGCTTGAAAAAACAGCGGAGAACGTGGTGAAGATGGAAGCGGACACCATGCAGATCTTCAGCAGAAATCCCAGGGGCTCCAACTTCAGGACGCCGGAGGAAAAGGAGATCGCAGGCTTCCAGCGCATCCGGCGGGAGCATGGCTTCGGCCCCATTCTGGCCCACGCGCCCTATACCATGAATCTGGCAAGCGATACGGAGAAGGTATATGAGTTCGCCTGTACGGTGATCCGGGAGGATGTGGCGCGGATGGATGCGCTTGGCATTGAAAATCTGGTTTTTCATCCGGGAAGCCATACGGGCATCGGGACGGAAAAGGGGATTGCAAACATCATTGTCGGGCTGGATCAGGCCATCACCGGGGAAGAAAAGATCACGGTTCTTCTGGAAACCATGAGCGGCAAGGGCACGGAGATCGGGGATCGGTTTGAGCAGCTGGCCGCTATCCGAAACAGCGTGAAGCATCCGGAGCGCATCGGCATCTGCCTGGATACCTGTCATGTATTCGCCGCCGGATACGATATCGTGAACGATCTGGACGGCGTACTTGCAGAATTTGACCGCATTCTGGACCTTTCCCTCCTTCGTGCCGTGCACTTAAACGACAGCTGCATGCCCTTTGGCTCTCATAAGGACAGGCACGCGGCCATCGGAGAGGGGATGATCGGCTGGGAGGCGCTTTTAAACGTGATGCGCCATCCGGCGCTGAAGAACCTGCCCTTTTATCTGGAGACGCCCTTTGACGACGCGGGACATAAAGAAGAGATCCGGAGGATCCGGGAGACACTGGAGATGCCGTGTGAAAATTTTTACATCATCGTCTGACGGAATGTACAGCGCCGGGCGTTCTTTTTGTGGCAGGGGAAGTGCGCAGCGCGAAAGCCGGGCGGTATGCCTGCAACACGGCAGACAGCAGACCGTGCATGTTCCGTATAGATTTCGGGGAATATGTCAGTGCCTCGTGATTGATCGCCTGCTGTATGGCTTCCTGTATGAGATCGCAAATTTTTATGGACATTCAGGAGCCAGACGGGAGTTCCTTTGCTTTTGCCATGCCACGTTCTTCCTCTGAAAGTGCAAAATGAGTATAAAAATAACACTTGTACAGGTGCCGGAGGCTTGTGGTAGAATATCTAGGGTTAGGAGATATTCTACCACAAGCCTCCGGGCCTGGGCAGTATTTTCCGGGATTCTGCTCCGGTGCTGGTAACACTGGGGCGGTTTTTCTATTTCGCCTCAGTCTGTGCCGCATCTTTTGCTGTGTCATTTGGAGCTTTTCTCTTCCATTGTGACATGAGGCCATCAATATGTTCAAAAAGATTATCTTTTATTGTAGCCCACATTGGGTCGAGTATAAAATCAATACCCTCTCGGCGGGCAAGTTTTGCCGCAGGAACAAAATCACTATCGCCAGCAATCAAAATAATTTGGTCGATCTGTTTTTTATACGCAAGAGAGGCGATATCTAAGCCAATGCGCATATCTACTCCCTTTTGTTGAAATGATATGGAGAAATCTGATTCCTTTAAATCATTTATCGTTTTAGCGCCTGAACAAATATCTTTAAGAGCAGAAGCGCTTATTTCATAGGAAGCATAGGCATCAGAAAGTTCTCCAAGTCGGAGTGCGACTTTTCGTTGCTTTTTTAGTTCTTCAAAAAAAGTGTTTGTCCAAGAATATGTATCAGAATGCCTGAAATCGATTCCTCTTTTTAGGAGGGGATGATATACGGTTTTGGCAAGTGGAGGACAGTCATAATAGAATATTCTATACAATCCTCTGTCATCATAGCGCTGTTCATGTTTTAAGTGAGCAGAACAGTAGGCCCTAAGCTCGGCAGCTCGCTTTTGGGGGTTTTTTTGCCCCATAGATACGCAGCCCGCTTTCTGTAAAAACCTCCATCAATCAATATTGCAGTTTTCATAATACCTCCTTAAACGAGTAAAGCCTTAGGTATCAGCTACTCCCGTATCGTGGGAAGCCTAGCACCTAAGGCCTGTTTACAATGGTAACTTTCGTTACATCTTTATAGTATGCCCACAAAATCGAAAAAGTCAATATTAAATTTAAAGTTATAAAATATTTAATAAAGTGAATATTATAATTTATGTGCCCGGGTCTTCGACACTTTATCTCTGACTGATTTCCAAACTCTATACACTGAAACATCTGGCTGATTATTATGAGGCTTCGGATCCCGTTTTGACAACAGACTTATAAGTAAAAACGCTGTCGGAACAAACCAGCAGCGTTAATAGTGCGGGCATGGGGACTCGAACCCCAACGCATCGCTGCACGAGAACCTAAATCTCGCATGTCTACCAATTCCATCATGCCCGCATATTTAGTTACCCCTTATTTTTACTCGGGGAGGGGATACCCGAGGCGGAGCGTTGCGCTCGATCCGCATCTATAAAAACATGCCAGGCCTGCTTTTACCTGATTGATGAAAAATCCTTCACTGAGGTGAGAATACCTAAATCCAGCGCGTCTGCCAATTCCGCCATATCCGCTGACGGGCATCATTATACGACGCGGGCTTTCCGTCTGTCAAGACGGAAAGCCCGTGGATTTTTGCGGTCTTCGCAGGTTTTCATGCGCGGGTTTTCACGGCGCGCCCGGCAGGAAACCGTTTTCCCGGAACAGGATCACTTTTTGTCAAAGAAGGAGCAGATCATCCGCACGCAGCCTTCCATTCCGACATGGGAACTGTTGACCATGATATCAAAGCTTTCCGGACGGCCCCATTTTTTGTCCGAGAAGAAGTTGTAATAAAGCGCCCGCTGCTTGTCCATCCTGCGGATGAGAGATTCCGCCTCGCGCTCCTTCAGGTTCTGCCGCTCCATGATGCGGGCTACCCGGTCCGGCCAATCCGCATGGATGAAGAAAGAGATGACGCCGGGATAATCCGCAAGGACGGAATCGGCGCAGCGGCCGATAATGATGCAGGATTCCTGATGCGCCAGCTGGCGTATGATCTGGGACTGCACATTGAAAAGCATATCGTTCAGAGGAAG
>CALWGL010000063.1 GCA_944380025.1 uncultured Lachnospiraceae bacterium | reverse complement strand
CGTCGGAGTGACAAGACTTGAACTTGCGGCCTCTACTTCCCTAAAGTAGCGCTCTACCACCTGAGCCACACCCCGATATCCTTATGAAAGACTCCAGCAATCCCCGTATCTTCCCACGCCTCCCGTCTCCTCTCTTCCGGCTCCGGGTTTCGGCTGTTCAAACTTTTTACTGAAATCGCTGACGAATGTTAGTATACAAAATTTGACGGAGGATGTCAACTGTTTTTTTCATCTTTTTGGGACACGTTTTTTCTGGAAATTTGTTCTTGTCCTCCCGCCCCAAAGATGCTAAAATCTCTATAAGCATAAATTTCTATTTTTCAGGCCGTTCGGCTTACGTCCGGACAGGATATCTTCTGTCCCCTCTGACGTTTCATTTCAGAACTCTATGCTGAATTTTCCCCGACAATGTATTGAAGACAAGTACCCCGGCAGGAGTGACTGAACGCGGTTCCTGCCGGAACAGAGCGCTTCCGCGCCGTACGGAAAGGAGCCTGCCCTTGAAAGAAATGGAAAAGACATCCCGGAGAAAGAAATCAGGAAGCAGCGGAAAGATCGCCGGACAGGGTACGAAAAAGGACTCTGTCACCACGCTGCTGTTCAAGGCAAACAACAAAAATTTTGCCGAACTTTTTAACCGGACGCTGCTGGCGGATGATCCGGCAGCGCCGGAGGAACTGGAGGAGGAGGATATCAAGGAGACCGCCTTTCTCCGGATCACGAAGGAAGGCGGCGGCACATCTCTGGTGCAGTACCGGGATGTGGCCAAACGCATCCGAAAGGAAAGGATCTTTGCCATCCTCGGCATAGAGAACCAGTCTGAGATCGATTATGCCATGCCCTATCGGGTGCTTGAGCTGGACTTCGTCAACTATGCGCGTCAGATGCAGAGCATCCGGGAACGTCACGATGCGGAATGGAAAGCGGAGGACGGCCATCTGCACCGGCCGTCCGGCATCACCGCCGGAGAGTACCTTGGCAGATTCCTGAAAACAGACCGGATCATCCGCTGCATGACTCTGGTGGTCTACTGGGGCGAGACTCCCTGGGACGGCCCCACGAAGCTGTCAGACCTTTTTGAGGGAGGAGGCGGGGCAAAAGCCTCCTGTGCGGTGCAGGTAGACATGAACCTGCTCGACGTCTGCCGGATGAGCGATGAAGAGATCTGCCGCTACACCGGCGATCTCCGGACCGTATTCGGCTTCCGGAAATACAGCAGAGACAAAGAAAAACTCCAGGCCTTTATCGCCGAAAACCGGACATACTTCAACAGAGTTTCCGAAACGGCGGTAAACGCTCTGGAAGAACTGACCCATTCACCTGAATTAAAGAAACTCAGAAACCCCAGATATCAAATACAGGAAGGAGGAACCAATATGTGTCAGGCAATCCGCGAAATGATCCAGGATGGCAGAGAGGAAGGAATCAGGGAAGGCATCCTGATCAATAAGAAGGAAATGGCGCTTTCCCTGTCTGCTAGGGGGATATCCGCTGAAACGATCGCCGAGGCTGCCAAAGTCAGTGTAGCGCTGGTCCAGGACTGGATCTCCGGGAAGGATGAATAAATCCTATGTGAAAACATGCTAAAACGGGGCGGCTGCCTCTGTTGCAAATATGGTTTGTTCACGCCCCGTTTTAATTAAAGGAACTCAGGAAACCAAGATATCAGGCAGGAAGGAGGAACAAATATGTGCCAGGCAATCCGCGAAATGATTCAGGATGGCAGAGAGGAGGGCTACAGGGAAGGTTTCAAGGAGGGATTCATGGAAGGTTTCATGGAAGGTTTCATGGATAGTTTCATGGATAGCATCCTGATCAGCAAAAAGGAAATGGCGCTTTCCCTGTCCGCTATGGGCATGTCTGCCGAAAGGATCGCCGAGGCGGTCAGTGTCAGCGTGGCGCTGGTCCGGGACTGGCTCTCCGGGAAGGATGAATAAATCCTATGCGAAAACATATTAAAACGGGGCGGCTGCCTCTGCTGCAAATATGGTTTGCGCACGCCCCGTTTTTTATTAAAGGAACTCAGAAAGCCAAGATATCAGGCTGGAAGGAGGAATAAATATGTGCCAGGCAATCCGCGAAATGATTCAAGATGGATTCAAGGAGGGATTCATGGAAGGTTTCAGAGAGGGCATCCTGATCAGTAAAAAGGAAATGGCGCTTTCCCTGTCCACTATGGACATGTCTGCTGAAAAGATCGCCGAAGTGGTCAGAGTCAGCGTAGCGCTGGTCCGGGACTGGATCTCTGGAAAGGATGAATAAATCCTATGTGAAAGCATGTTAAAACGGGGCGGCTGCCTCTGCTGCAAATATGGCTTATGCACGCCCCGTTTTATTTGTATGGCTTCTTTATTAAATTATGGGTATATTCTTACTTCGCCTGTTTCAGAATATAAGAATTCACATTCGGGATAGGGATGGTTTTTATGTTAGTTATACGTCAACTCGCCGGTATAATTATCCAAAGTAATTTCTTTCCCGTCGAATATTGCGTAATGGGTACATTCTACATAGTATGTCTTTCCTTCTACCGCTCCGGTATATACAATATCTCCTGCATAAAGATCTGAATTGTAAGTACAATAATCATTAACCGTTATATCTTTCCACCCAACTAATCTTTTTTCTTTGATAACGATATTTTTTACACCGATTTCATCTGCCGGCTGATTTGCAGTCGTATCAAAAGATATGTGTAACCCATTATCTGCAATGCCAATTTCCACTACACATGCAGTCAAAGACGGATTCAATGCGGCATTCGTAGTGATTTCTTCAGGGGATACTACCTCGATATTATCCTGAGGGAATTCCTCAAACGTTTTTTCCTCAGCATAAACAGTAAAATTTGTCAGTAACAAACACCCAATAAGTACCAACAACGATAATTTTTTTCCCATTTTGCACTCTCCTTCTCATTAGTTTCCCTTTTTGTGAATTCCAACTATTTATTCTCCTTTTCTCCAAAAGGGTTACATAAAAAAACTAATGAGAAAAAGTGCCTAAATTATACTTCTATAAATTTTTTATTACGATTTTTATCGAATGTTCTTGTAAACATACCAAATATTCTTTCAATCAAAACCATTCCAAATACGATATCTTCATTACACAAAAATCTCTTTTAGGGATTTTCCCCTAAAAGAGATTTTATCAATAAAAGGCATATAAACAAATGCTACGAAAATATTCGTCTGAAACAACTAGATTCGCTTATATCTATTCAAATAATCCATCTACTACACATTCCAGTGTTTTCAAACTTTCACTGTTTAAAACATAATAAGCACATTTTCCCTGCATAAAAAAAGCCTCATATGCATCCTCACAACAATAAAATTGTATATTTCTTTCCTTATCTTCTTCAACAAATATGCAATTCCCATCATATTGGATGGTTCCCTTTTTAAATTCTTCTTCATATATCTTGACATAAATTCTTAAATAATTTCCTTTTCCATCATCATACCACCCCTTAACAAACTTTCGCAATTCAGTATTCCGCACCGTCAATGATCTTAATTCATAGCCCTCTGGAATATATTTCGGCTCTAATAATTCCTCTCCCACAATTTCTTCTGCTTCTTCCCAAGATGGACATTCCACCATATTGTCATCTCCATCCTCTATCTCCCCAACATTCCCCGTCACAGTAATCTCCGTCCTGCCCACGCCTTCCCGCACGATCTCAAAGAACGACTTCTCCTTGATGGCATAGCATCCCACATTCACGGTGACCAGCAGAACCAGGCAGGCAGCAAGGCCAATGCCGATGCGCACCGCGATCCTTCTCCATCCGCCTCTCCGGCGTCCGGAAGCCTTTCTGCCGTGTTTCCCGGAAACCGTCCCGGCAGCAGATACGACAGCCGGTACAGGCACAGCCGCCGCGGGTTCCTCTGAAGCTGCGTGCTCCACTGACGCCGCGGCTGCAGACACGATAGCCGCCGCAGACTCCTCTGCCGCCGTAGGTTCCGCATCCACCGCCCTTTCCTCGTCCGCGGCTGCCGCGGACGAGGAAGGGGCGGCGGCGGCTATATCCATGGCACGGAGGTCGCCGCCGGCAGACGGAGCGTCCGTTTCTGTCTCCCCGTAGCGTTCCCGGAAGCGCTGCAGGGCGGCGGCAGGGCCGCCGGCGTAGACGGGGTCGTCATAGACCGGCTCCAGGATGTCGAGAAGGCGGGTGATCGCGTCCACTTCCTTTTCGTCAAATTCCTCGTCCGTGGCCTCATGGGTGTACCACCAGAGCCTCTCGTACAGTTCCTCTATGAGCTTTTCGTCATGAGCATCTTTCTTTTCTGCCATTTCCAGTCTTTCCTCTCACTTTATCAGGATATGCGGGGAACCTTTGCTGCTGTTCAGCCAGGTCAGCGCATCTGCCGCGCAGGCCGTACGAAAACGTACCGGCAGGAAGCATCCGGCCCGCCGCCGCACGAGAAAGCGGGTGCTGCGATGGGAACGGCCGGATGCCGTTATCCGTTCTGCCGAAGGCTGAACTCGGACCTTTCTTCCCGTTTCAGATTTCTCCAATAAATTTCAGGATCTCCAGGATCAGTTTTCCGGTGCATACAAACAGCGGAAGCTGAAGACTGTTTTTGATTTTCTGTTTCATTCTCAGGACGCGCACCTTGAAGCAGGTTTCCGTGATCCCGAGGCGGGACGACATCTCCTGAGACGTATATCCGTATTCGTAATAGCTGCGGAGGATATCCAGCTCCTCGTCCGAAAGGACCTTTCGCACCGTGCAGTAGGCCTCTACCATTTTGAAATCATCCGGTGACGTTTCCCAGTCGAAGCTTTCCGCGTTCTGCAGGACGAAGTCAGCCTCCAGGCTGTACTTTTTCTGTTTCTCCTCCCATTTCATGATCTTGTTCTTCGCGGTCACCCGCAGCCAGCCCGGCACGTTGGGATGGTTCCGGAGAAAAGAAGTCTTGCGGTACGCCTCGAAAAAGGTCTCCTGTACGATATCCTCTATCGCGTTGCCGTCCGTGATCATACGGCGGACATATCTTTTGATATTGTCATATTCCGAGCAATAGAGTTTCTCGAAGAAATCCATGTTTTCCTTCATCTGCCCGTATCCTCTTTCATTTCATGCTTTCCTGTTCCAGTATCTCTGTCAGATCCGACAGAACCTGTTCCAGCGCCGGCTGTTTTCTTTCAGGGCAGTCCTTGAAGATCTCCATCACGGCCTTTTCCGCCATGTCCTCCCCGGCCAGCAGATAGTCGGGACTCATCCCCGTCCGCTCATAGACCAGGAGGATCTTTTCTATGGAGATCCGCTTCCTTCCCCCTTCGACCGCTCTGTAAAACGATGCGGACATCTCCAGAAGCTCCGCCATTTTTTCCTGGGTCAGCTTCATTTCCTTTCTTCTTTTATACAGCCTTTTTCCGATCCGGGCAAGAACTTCCATCGACGCTTTTCTCCCTGTATATTTCCAGCTTTTTCCTTCCGTATGTAATAACTATACAGGGGACAGAAATGGCGTATCAGCAACGATTTGTTTCTATCTTTCCAGAAAAGTGGTTCGATATGTTATTCTTTCTGTCCGTTTATACGATAATTTTGTTATGTAATAAAAAACGCGGAGAGTGTGTTTTCTCCCCGCGTCCTGTTCCTCAGTCAGTCTGTTTCAGGCTTTTCAGGTCAGCGATCAGGCTGTCGACATTTTCTTCCTTCGTCGCCCAGCTGGTGCAGAACCGTACCGCGCTGCGGCTCTCGTCCACGCGCTCCTGCCAGGAGAAGCCGTACCTGCCGGAAAGCTCCTTCAGGACCGCGTCCGGCATGACCGGGAAGAGCTGGTTCGTCCGGCTTTCCACCAGCATGGGAAAGCCGCAGTCATGAAAGGCCTGCCGCAGTTTATCCGCCAGGCGGTCGGCATGGCGGGAGATCTCCAGGTACAGGCCGTCCTCCAGGAGGGCTTCGAACTGAAGGCCCAGCAGGCGGCCCTTGGCCAGCATGCCGCCCTTCTGCTTGATGAAGTAGCGGAAATCCCGCTTCAGCTCATCGTTCGAGATGACCACGGCTTCGCCGAAGAGGGCTCCCACCTTGGTGCCTCCGATGTAAAACACGTCGCAGCGGGAGGCGATGAAGGGCAGGTCCAGCTCGTTGTCCGCGGCCGCGAGGCCGTAGCCCAGGCGCGCGCCGTCCAGGAAGAGATACAGGCCGTTCCTGCGGCATGCCGCGCTGAGCTCATCCAGTTCCTTTCTGGTATAGAGCGTCCCGTATTCCGTAGGATTGGAGATGTACACCATCCCCGGCTGGACCGTATGCTCAAAGGATGCGTCTTCCCGGTGCGCCCGGCAGAGCTGTTCCACCTGGTCAGTGCTGATCTTCCCGTCCCTGTGGGGCAGGGCAAGGACCTTATGGCCCGTGGACTCCACCGCGCCTGTTTCATGGCAGTTGATGTGTCCGGTCTGCGCGGAGACCACGCCCTGATGGGGGCGAAGGGCGGCGGCGATCACCGTCATGTTGGCCTGTGTCCCTCCCACGAGAAAATGAACGGCCAGGCTCTCGTCCCCGCAGGCCTTCCGGATCAGGGCAGCCGCGCGGGCGCAGTGCGCATCCTCTCCGTAGCCCACCGTCTGCTCCAGATTGGTCTCCATCAGCTTCTCCATCACCTTCGGATGAGCGCCTTCATTATAATCACACTGAAATAAGATCATGATATCCTCCCTGTCGGCTTATTCTTTTTTCAATATCTCCAGGATATAATTCCATACCCGCTCCGTGGAGGAGATGCTCAGCCGCTCCCGGGGCGTATGGATGTCTTTCATGTCCGGTCCGATGGAAACGCAGTCCAGTCCGGGCAGCTTGGATGCCAGGATGCCGCATTCCAGGCCGGCGTGGATCGCCTCCACCCTGGGGGCGGAGCCGAACATTTTCTCATAGACGCGGACCATCCTGTCGCGCAGGGCGGAGTCCCTGCGGTATTCCCAGGCAGGGTAGCTGCCGGTCACCGTATATTCCGCGCCCTGCAGGGAAAGGAGCAGGCATACCCGGTCGATGAGCCAGTCCTTCTCGCTTCCCACGCTGCTCCTCACCGAATAATCGAAGCTCACGCAGCCGTCCTTCGTTTCCAGGATGCCCAGATTCAGGGAGGTCTGCACCAGTCCGGGGATATCCGCGCTCATCCGCTGGATGCCGTTCGGCATCAGGGCCAGGATGGCCGTCACCTGATCCGTGCTCTGTCTGGTGAACGCTTCCCACTCTCCCTTTTCCTCCGTTTCCACGCGGATGCCGACGCCGGGATCCGTGGCCGCGTATTCCCGGCGCAGGGTCTGCGAAAGCGTCTCCGCCGCTTTGCGCACATCGGCGGCCGCTTCCTCCTTCACCACGAGCACAGCCCGGCTGGAGGAAGGGATCGCGTTGTCGGCGCTTCCTCCGTTCAGGGAGAGGAAACGGGCGTCCGCCTCCGGGGGAAGCGCGCGCATCAGCCTTCCCGGCAGAAGGTTGGCGTTCGCGCGGCCCTTGTCGATCTCGGAGCCGGAGTGTCCGCCAAGCATCCCGTCGAAGACCACTTCCATCCGGACTCCGCTGATCTTTTCCGCGGAAACGGCAAGCCTTCCGTGCACTCTGGCTCCTCCGGCGCAGCTGGTCAGGAGAACGCCCTCTTCCTCATTGTCCAGGTTCAGCATCCTGCGGCCCCGGCAGACGGACAGATCGATGTGGGAGGCGCCCTCCATTCCGGTCTCCTCGTCCACGGTGATGATCACCTCCAGGCGGGGATGGGGAATGCTGTCCGAATCCAGAAGGGCCAGGGCGCAGGCCACCGCGATGCCGTCGTCTCCGCCCAGGCTGGTCCCTTCCGCGTACAGCCAGTCGCCGTCCGTCCTCAGATCCAGCCCCTCCTTCCGCAGGTCTTTGGGACAGCCCGGCTCCTTCACCGCCACCATGTCCATATGGCCCTGCAGGAGCACCGGTTCTTCCTCTTCATATCCGGCTGTCGCTTCCTTAATTATAATGATGTTTTTCACTTCATCCTGTATGCAGAAAAGTCCTCTGCTTTCCGCAAAGCTTTTCAGATAGCCGCTGATGCCTTCCACATTTCCGGAGCCGCGGGGAATACGGCTGATCTCTTCAAACCAGTGAAATACCTCCGCGGGCTTCTGTCCGTCCAGTTTTCCCATGTCTGTCTCTCCTTCTTTCTCGTTCTCTTTCCTTCGGCCGGGCAGGCAGACTCCTGCCTGCCGCATATGGAGTATTGTACTGTACTTTTCCAATTTATTCAATCCATCCCCGTATATTCTCCGGTCAGAAACGGGAGGAGACGTAGATCTCCGACCAGGCGGGGAGGAAGCCGGCGCTTACGGCGGTATTCATGGACAGGATATGGGACTGGGAAACGGAATAGAAGGGGATCTCTCCTCTGCGCAGGATCTCCTCTTTCAGAAGGCGGACCAGCTCTGCCGCCATTCCCTTTCCTCTGTATGCTTCCTCCACATCCACGCCGATCTGCCGCAGCAGGCCGCAGTCCCGGGTAGCTCCGGCCATTCCCACGATCCGTCCGTCCGCCATGGCAGCCGCCGCCAGCACATCCGGCGTCAGCTCAGAGCCGCAGACCGCGTGCCGGAAGGCGCTCAGCTCCCTTCTGCCCGCAAGCTCTCCTTCCTCCAGGAAACGGATCCTGACTCCGTCGATCCCTCCTCCCGCGGTTCCCTGCGCTTCCCCGCAGGGAAGAAAATTCAGCCGCACATCCTCGATCCTGCGTCCATACCGGGAAAGCGTACGGTCCAGGCGGCGCAGGGAGGAAAACTGACAGAGCCATTCCGGATGCTTCAGGCCTCCGAATTCCTTCACGCACCAGTCATAGATCTCCTCCGCGGCCAGGATCCGCACCTTCCCCATGCAGACGATCCCCCGAAAAAAAAGATCCATCCCCTCATAGACCCGGGGCGCGGTTCCCCTTTCCTTTTCCATCCGTTCCCGGATCAGCTCCCCGTAGGAAGCGTCTGTCAGATGGCCCTTCTCCGGGAAACGGGGCGCGCGGCAGAGCGCCGTCCCGTTTCCCGTCACCGTGACCCTGCTTTCCTCCCCGCCGATCCCGCAGTCCGCGTCCAGCTGCTTTTCCACCCTGTCCAGAATCCTGTCCGGAATCCTCATCCTGTCCTTCCTCCTGTCCGCCTGCCGGCAGTTTTTTCTAAATTATATCATAAAGTATGAATTCTTTGCGGCTTTACTTGACAGACGCGGGCCTCATGACTAGAATGTAACAGAAATCATGGCGTATTCCGCCCCTTATCCGGGGCCGGGAAACTGATTTTGAGGAGGAATCACAGATTTATTATGAAAAAAGCGATACAAAAGATCCGGGAGAGCCGTCTCAGCCTGATCATGCTGTTTCTGGCTCCGGCTGCCACTTTTTACCTGCTGGAGTGGTACACCCACAATCCCTTTGAGACCATGAAGACCACGCCGCAGGTCCTGAACCTGATCATGTTCGAGCTTCTGGCGCTGCTTCTGTTCGCGGCGTTCGGCCGGCTGCATGTGGCGCTGATGACTGAGACCCTGTTTTTCGGCATTTACGGGCTTGTCAACTATTTTGTACTGAACTTCCGCTCCGTGCCCATCCAGCCCTGGGACCTGCTTTCCGTCGGGACGGCGGCCAGCGTGGCGGGCAATTATGATTATACGCTGGACCGGCAGGCCCTTCTTGTGGTACTCGGCTTCGCGCTGCTTTTGGTCCTGGAGTTTTTCTGCCGCTTCACCCTGAAAAAAGGGACCTGGAAGCTGCGGCTTCCTGTGGCGGCTTCCCTGGTGGTCCTGCTCGGGGCTTTCGGCCTGATGTTCCATTCCGACGAGATCGTGGAGCAGAAGCTGCGGCTCTACAACAAGCTGTTCACACCCACCACCATCAGCTACAAGAACGGTACGGCCCTCGCCTTCGTCATGGAGCTTCGGTATATGTCCGTGGATAAGCCTGCGGGCTATAACGCGGACACGGCGGCCGCGGAGCTTGCGGCGCTGGATGAGACCGGCGCGGACACGGCGGTGAACGAGACAAACGCTTCCGGCGGGGAGCAGCTTCCCAATATCATCGTCATCATGGATGAGGCCTTTTCCGATCCGGCCATTCTCGGAAGCTTCAGCGTCAATCAGGATTATATGCCTTTCCTGCACGGCCTGATGGCGGGCGCGGAAAACACGATTTCCGGCTGGCTCAGCGTGTCCGTTCTGGGCGGCAACACGGCCAACACGGAATTCGAGTATCTGACCGGAAACACCATGGCCTTCCTGCCGCAGGGAAGCATTCCCTATCAGCAGTATATCAAGAAGGATACGCCTTCGCTGGCCTCCCACCTGGCTTCCCTGGGGTACCGAACCGTCGCCATGCACCCCTACAACGCTTCCGGCTGGGACCGGGATACGGTCTATCCGGACCTGGGCTTTTCCGAGATGTATTTTCTTCCGGATTTCCAGGATCCGGTCAAGGTCCGCAGCTATGTGAGCGACCAGTCGGATTTCGACAAGATCATTGAGATCTTTGAAAACAAGGGGGATGAGCCGCTGTTTCTTTTCAATGTGACCATGCAGAACCATTCCTCCTATACGGAAAGCTTTGACAATTTTGACCCTCAGATCGAGGCGGAAGGCGGCTCTCAGGCGCTGAACAATTATCTCTCCCTCCTGAGCCTGAGCGATCAGGCTCTGGAAGATCTCATTTCCTGGTTTGCCGGGCAGGAGGAGGAGACCGTGATCGTCTTTTTCGGGGATCACCAGACCACCAATTCGGTGATCGAGCCGATCCTGAAGCAGAACGGAAAAAGCAGCTCCACGCTGACGGAGGAGGAGCAGGCCGACCGCTACAAGGTTCCCTACTTCATCTGGGCGAACTTTGATATCGAAGAGGAAGCCGGGACGGAGACCAGCGTCAACTACCTTGCTTCCAGGACCCTTCAGGCGGCCGGCGTTCCCATGGACGGATATTTTTCCTGGCTTTCCGGCTTTGCCGCTCAGGTTCCCGTGATCAGCGCCAACCATGTGACGCTCGCGGACGGCACCTTCACCAATGCCGACGATCAGTCCGAACTGCTTTCCGATTATAAAGGCTATCAGTATTACCGCCTTTTCGACAGCTCTGCCGATTAACCCATGTCTGGCTGCGCGGGCATCTGCGCAGCCTCCCCTGGAGGTATTCAAACCATGAAAACCAAATTTCACCGGCGCTTTTCCTTCCGCGCCCTTTCTGCCGCGGCGCAGGACCACGCCGCCTGTCTGCTGTCCTTCTTTCTCCCCTTTGCCGTCATGGTCTGCATTTTCATCATCAACGGCGTCTATCCCTTCGGAGATGAGAGCTTCATGCATTCCGACATGTACCATCAGTATGTCCCCTTCCTGTCGGAGATGCAGCATAAGCTGAAAACGGGAGAAAGCCTTTTTTATTCCTGGGATGTGGGCATCGGCTCCAATTTTCTCGCCCTGTACGGCTATTATATGGCGAGTCCCTTCAACTGGCTGGTCCTTCTGGTCCCCGACGCGTATCTGATCGAGTTCATGACCTGGATGGTCGCCCTGAAGATCGGTCTGTGCGGCTTTACCTTCTGTTTTTTCCTGACCCGGCATTTCCGGACGAAAAGCTTCCTTCTGGTTCCCTTTGCTGTTTTTTATGCCCTTTCCGGCTATCTGGCCGCCTATAACTGGAACGTGATGTGGCTGGACTGCATCTTTCTCTTTCCGCTGATCGCCGTGGGGCTGGAGGCTCTGATCCGGGAAGGGAGATACCGGCTCTACTGCGTCAGTCTCGCTCTGTGCATCCTGACCAATTATTACATTTCCATCATGGTGTGCCTTTTTCTGGTGCTGTATTTCCTGCTCCGGCTGGTCTGCGGCCGTATGTCCCTTCGGCACATGGCGCGCGCTGCCGCGCGGTTCGCGCTGTTTTCTCTCCTGGCGGGAGGCATGGCGGCGGTGCTTCTCATTCCGGAATATGCGGCCCTGCACTTGACCGACTTCAGTGAGTTCAACTTTCCGGATACGCTGACCTTTTATTTTTCCTTCCTGGATATGATCGCGCGCCACAGCATGAACGTGGCAGTGGAGACGGGACTGGATCACTGGCCCAACCTGTACTGCGGGGTGGCTGTTTTTCTGCTGGTCCCTCTGTATGCGGCAAATCCGAGGATCTCTCTGCGGGAAAAAGCGGCGAATCTGGGACTGCTGGCTTTCCTGCTTTTAAGCTTCTCCGCCAACATGCTGAACTTCATCTGGCACGGCATGAATTATCCGGATTCCCTGCCCTGCCGGCAGTCCTTCCTTTACATTTTTCTGCTGCTCACCCTCTGCGCCAGAGCGGTGCTTTCCATCCGCTCCTGTTCCCTGAAGGCGCTGGGCGGCTCCTTCTGCTTTTCTCTGGGGCTTGTGCTGCTGTTTGAAAAGCTGATGGCGGATGAAGAGGCGTACCGGACGGAAACTTTTCTGCTGACCGCCCTGTTCCTCTGTCTGTACGGCGTGTTCCTCTATTTTTACCGGACCGGAAAGGCTTTTGCGGGGCCTGGCGGGAAGCGGGCGGGGCTGGTGCTGCTCGCCGTCCTGACCCTGACCGCCGTGACGGCGGAAGCCGGCGTCAACACCTGGGTCACCAGCTGTTCCGTTACCAGCAGAAGCAGTTATCTGAACAATCTGGACAGCTATCAGGCGCTGGTGGAACGGACCAGGGAGCGGGATACGGATTTCTACCGTTTCGAGAAGACCAGCCGGGTCACCAAAAACGACGGCACGCTGGTGGGCTATCCCACCGCTTCCCTGTTCTCCTCCACCTCCAACGGGCATGTGCAGGAATTTTATGACAAAATGGGGATGACGGACAGCAAGGTTTTCTACTGTTTCGACGGGGCGACGCCCCTTTCCTCCTCTCTTCTGGGCGTACGGTATATGTTTTCCCGTTCGTCGCAGGAGGATCCGACCCTGTATACGCTCATCGATCAGGAGGGTGACATCTATCTGTATGAATGCCGCTACAGCCTGCCTCTTGGCTTTATGGTAAGCGCGGATTTCTCCGCCTCTCTTCCGGATTCCGGAGGAGAGCAGGCCTCAGCCCTTGACGAGCTTCTGGGCGATCTGGAGGACACC
The DNA here is from genome assembly GCA_944380025.1 of uncultured Lachnospiraceae bacterium. Lineage (GTDB taxonomy): Bacteria > Bacillota > Clostridia > Lachnospirales > Lachnospiraceae > Eisenbergiella. The sequence continues at coordinate 2,012 of CALWGL010000063.1, read as the reverse complement.
CGGACGGATACCCTGGAGCAGTCCATGGACACGGAGGGCGCGACGCCCCTCGATACCCAGAACCGTATGGCGCAGGCTCTCGGCGTGGAAGGCAGCCTGTTCACCTCTGTGGGCGTCATGCAGGAATCGGACGGCGCATCCGTCATCACTGCCGATATGGGCGGCCACTATTATGCCTGGATCGGCGATACCGGCGTGGATACCCTGAAAATGGAATCGGAAGCCGGGAGCAAAACCTTCAGCAAGCTGAAATATCATTATATCTGCGACCTTGGCTGGCATGACGCGGGCGACGTGATCTCCCTTACCTCCGAGGACAGCAGCCAGCTGAAAGCTTCCGCCTTCCGCCTGAATCCTGACGTGATGGATCAGGTCATCTCCCTGCTCGGGGCGCAGACCATGACCGTGGATTCCTTCAGCTCCGCGCATATCAGCGGACATATCGACGTTTCCACGGCGGGCGAGCTGGTGCTCAGCGTGGCCTATGAGCCCGGCTGGAAGATCCTGGTGGACGGGGAAGAGGTGCAGCCCGGCCTGTTTGACGATACCTTCATCAGCCTGTCCCTGACGGAAGGAACGCATACCATTGAGATGACCTACCGTCCCGCCGGCTTTGCCATCGGCATCGCGGTGAGCTTCCTGAGCCTTGCGGCCTTTGTCACGATCCTGCTTCTGGACCGCAGACGGCGGCGCATGCCCGCCGCCCTTTCGGAAGGAGGCGCGCAGTGAGTCAGAGAGCTTCCCTCCTCCCTTCCGGCCATGGCCGGAAGGGAGCTGCCGGTTCTGCTGCGGGGTTTGGCGCTGATCCGGGCCGCGGCTCTGTTCCAGGCTGCGGCTCTGGCCGGACCGCCTGCGGTCCGGCTTCCCGGCTTCACGCCCTGGATCTTCTTCGCGGCCTCAACCTGATCTCCATGATCGCCTATCACGGGGCCTATGACCTGGTGTATCTGTACGGTGTCCGCATCCCCGGCTACCGCAGCCTGCCCGGCTATCTGTGGCAGCAGAGCATCTGCTGGATCTTCATCTTTCTGTCCGGGTTCTGCTTCTGCCTGGGCCGCTTTGACGGCGGCAGACGCATCAGGCGCGGCCTTCTGCTGTCTGTCTGCGGCCTGCTGATCACCGCCGTCACCGCCCTCCTCATGCCCGGCTCCCTGATCCTGATGGGCGTCTTAAGCTTCTTCGGGCTGGCCATGCTGCTCACTGTCCCCCTGTATCCCCTCCTTATACGCATACCGGCTCCGGCCGGCCTGGCCGGCTGCCTGCTTCTCTTCTTCCTGACCAGAGACGTATCCTCCGGCTGGCTCGGCTTTGAGGGTCTGCGCCTTCTTGCCCTTCCGGATTTCCTGTATCAGGGCATCCTCCCGATGATCCTGGGCTTTCCCTGGCCCGGCTTCTTTTCCACGGACTATTTCGCCCTGCTCCCCTGGATCTTCCTGTTCTGGAGCGGCTTCTTCACCTTCCGCTGCCTTTTCGGGAAGAAATACGCCGGGGCGGTGACTGCAGCCGGGGGCGTTCCGGCAGCCTCCGGGGCGGTGACTGCAGCCGGGAGCGTGCCGGCAGCCTCCGGGGCGGGAACGGCGGCGCATGCGGGGAGAAAAACCCTCTGCGCTCCTCTGGAATATATCGGCAGGCACACGCTTCCCATCTATATGATCCACCAGCCTGCCCTGATGGCCGTTTTTCTCCTGCTTCAGGCAGGAGGGCTTCTGTAAAGGTGACCCCTGCAGGTCTCAGCCTCCCGGCGACAGGCCGGGAAGGCTGTTTTTCTGTTTCGGGAAAGACTCGCATACGGGTAAATGCAGAAATATATGGCCGTACAAAAATGCTCCTCACTCACTACGGCCTAAATGCGGAAATTCAATTTTTTGCCGTACCGCATGCCAATAAGGTGTTGAGACCATTATATGCGACCAGCGATAACGAAAATGAAGCGATCCGGGTCAAGAGAATACTGATCGAGCCGTTTGCCTTTTCCGCAGAAACCGCAAACGCGCCAACGGAGTTTGAATTAT
>CALWGL010000062.1 GCA_944380025.1 uncultured Lachnospiraceae bacterium | reverse complement strand
CCGTGCTCCGGAACGGGGGTTTTTATGAAGGAAGAAAAGCTGAGGGAGCTGCTTTCCTCCCTTACGGTAACGGAAAAGATCGGCCAGCTGATCCAGGTTCCCGGAAACATGCTGAATGCCGAGGGGCAGGAGCTTGGGGTCAGAGACGAGCTTGGGATCGGAGAGGAGCTTCTGCGAAATGTGGGCTCCACCCTGAACGTGGTGGGAGCCGGGCAGGTCAGAAGGGTGCAGGAGGAATACCTGAAAAGAAGCAGCGCGAAGATCCCGCTGATGTTCATGGCGGACATCATCTACGGCTTTCGGACGGTGTATCCCATTCCGCTGGCCCTGGGCTGTTCCTTTGAGCCGGAGCTTCTGCGCCGCCTGTGTGAGGCGACCGCGCGGGAAAGCACGGCGGCCGGGGCGCAGGTGACTTTTTCTCCCATGGGGGATCTGGTCAGGGACGCCCGCTGGGGACGCTGCCTGGAGTCCACGGGCGAGGACCCGCATATGAACGCGGCCTATGTGAGGGCTATGGTAGAGGGCTTTCAGGAAGGGCTTTCAGAGGAAGGCGCGGCAAGGGGGCTTGCCTCCTGCGTGAAGCATTTCGCGGCCTACGGCGCACCCGAGGGAGGAAGGGACTACAATACGGTGGATATGTCGGAGCGCAGGCTCAGACAGGACTATCTGCCCTCTTATCGGGCGGGCGTGGAAGCGGGCTGCGAGATGATCATGACCTCCTTCAATACGGTGGACGGCATCCCCTCCACGGGAAACCGCTGGCTGATGAAGGACGTGCTCCGGAAGGAATGGGGCTTTGAAGGCGTGGTCATCACGGACTATGCGGCCATTGCGGAGCTGATCACCCACGGCGTGGCGGCGGATCAAAAGGAAGCCTCTCAGCTTGCCATGGAAGCGGATGTGGACATCGATATGTGCACGGGCTGCTACGGAAGAAGCCTGGAGGAGCTGATCCGGGAAGGAAGGCTTAGCATGGAGCAGCTGGACGCCGCCGTATGGAGGGTGCTGCGCCTGAAAAATAAGCTGGGTCTCTTTGAGGATCCCTTCCGGGGCGCGGACGCGGCGGAGGAGGAAAGGCTTTCCCTGTGCGCGGATTTCCGCGCGCTGTCCCGGGAGGCCGCGGTGAAGTGCTCCGTGCTCCTGGAAAATAAGGACGGGCTGCTTCCGCTTTCTTTGGAGGCAGGAGAGCGAAAAGCCGGAGAGCCGGAGGCGCCGGCGGCAGAAGATGCAAAGGCGGCGGGAAGGGTCGCTCTGATCGGCCCCTTCGCCGACAGGAAGGACGCCCTCGGCATGTGGGCGATCCACGGAGATAAAAACGCCGTGGTGACCATCCGGGAAGCTTTTGCGGAAATGCCCGGCCTTTCCTTTGACTGGACGGAGGGCTGTGAAGCCCTTCTGCCGGAGGATTATACGGATCTGACTGCTCTTTCGCAAAGCGGGGAAAGAGAGCTCTGGAGCGAGGAAAAGCGGGAGAAGGAGTGGAGCCGCGCGCTGGCGCTTGCCGGGGAGGCGGATACGGTGATCCTTGCGCTGGGAGAGGATCCGGTGCAGGGCGGAGAGGGAGGAAGCCGCACCCGGCTCACCCTTCCGGGAGATCAGATGAAGCTGCTTTATGAGGTGAAAAAGCGGGCGGCCCGTGTGATCGTGGTGCTCTTTGCCGGAAGGCCTCTGGTGCTGAACGAGGTGAAGGAGCTGGCGGACGCCCTGCTTGTGGTCTGGTATCCGGGAACGGAGGGCGGAGCTGCCATCCGGGATATGCTCTTCGGCGTGAGCGAGCCGCAGGGACGGCTTTCCATGAGCCTTCCCAGGAGCGTGGGACAGCTGCCTCTGTATTACAATCATTTTTCCACCGGCCGTCCCTACGACGGAAAGACCGTGAACCGCTTTTTCTCCCGTTATACGGACTGTCCCAACACGCCGCTGTACCCCTGCGGCTACGGCCTGTCCTATCACAGCGCGGCCTACGGGCCGGTGCGGCTGAGCGCTTCGGTCCTTGGGCCCGGGGAGAGCATCACCGCCGCCGTTGACGTGACGAATACCGGAAGCCGGGACGGCGTGGAAACGGTGCAGCTGTATGTGCGGGATGTGACCGGAAGCGTGGTCCGTCCAGTGAAGGAGCTGAAGGATGTGCAGAAGCTTTTCCTGAAGGCCGGCGAGACAAAACAGGCGGCCTTCGTCATCACGGAGGAAATGCTCCGTTTTTATGGAAGAGATCTGCAGTACCGGTCTGAGCCGGGACGGTTCCTGTTGGGCATCGGGCCGGACAGCAGCGTCCGGCTGGATGCGGAGTTCACTCTGACGGAGAAATAAGAAAAAGAGACGGAAGCGTCCGTCTCAGGAGGAGCCGGGTTCCTGCCCGTACGCCCGGCACAGGCCGAGGAAGAAAAGCAGGTTCGGCGTGAGATATTTGCTCTTATGATAAATGATGTTCAGCTCCCTGTGGATCGGAGGATCCAGAGGGAGCTTTTTTACGCTTCCCTCCCGGATGTCCTTTTCCACCAGGGATTCCGGCAGGACAGCGACGCCAAGCCCTTCGGAAACGGCGCTGACGATGGCCCGGGTGCTGGCGCTCTCCCAGACGGGACGGACAGTGAGCTGAAGCAGGGAAAAGCTTGCGTCCAGAAGCTCTCTTCCCGCGCTGCCCTTTTCCCGCATGAGAAAGGGATATTCCGCCAGCATGGAGAGACTGACGGAGCTTTCCCGGGTAAGCGGATGCCGGACGGGCGCAATGGCGCAGAGGGAATCCTTCTGAAAGGGCTCATATACGATATCCGGACTTTCCGGGGAGGTTTCGATCAGGCCAAGATCTACGGTATTGTTCAGAATGTGCCGTTCAATATCGCTGGAGGTATCCACCACCGCTTCGATTTTAAGGCCGGGCCGGGCTTCGGTGCACAGCCGGATCAGCCGCGGCAGGATACAGGTTCCGATGGTAATGCTGGTTCCCACCCGCAGAGTGCCGAACGCATCCCGGTTCCGGACGCTTTTTTCCATATCGTCAAACAGGGAAACGATGTGTCTGGCGTACCCGTAGAATTCCGTGCCCGCATCGGTGGGAGAAATGTGTCTGCCGATCCGCTCAAAAAGCCGGATCCCGTAGTAATCCTCCAGCTCCCGGACGGCCAGACTGACGGAGGGCTGGGCGAGATGCAGCTCGCCGGCCGCCCTGGTGATATTGCTGTGCCGGTAAACGGTCTCGAAGATCTTCATGTGACGGAGCGTCATGACGGTTCCTTTCATATATAATTTATTCGTTATGATAATAATAGAATAATACTATTTTACATATGAGTCAAGAACAGCTATGCTGACATGGGACTGAAAAAGAATTGCCGGTTTCTGCGCAGATTCTTCCGGCCAGGATCGCCGGCCGGCGGAGTCTGCGTTCCGGCAGAAGGAGATTGGGATGAAAAACAAAAGAGAGGTTTTGCTGAAGCTGTTTGTTTCCACGCTCTATCTCAGCGCCTTTACCTTCGGGGGCGGCTATGTGATCGTGACGCTGATGAAAAAGAAGTTTGTGGACGAGTATCACTGGATCGAGGAAAACGAGATGCTGGATCTGATCGCCATCGCTCAGTCCGCGCCCGGAGCCATCGCGGTAAACGGAGCCATCGTGGTGGGGTATAAGCTGGCGGGGATGATCGGAGCGCTTACGGCCATCGTGGCGACGATCATTCCGCCGTTCGTCATCATTTCCCTGATCTCCGTTTTTTATAATGCGTTCCGGACCAATTTCATCGTCAGCCAGCTGCTTGAGGGCATGCAGGCGGGCGTGGGCGCGGTGATCGCCGCTGTGGTCTGGGAGATGGGAGCGGGCGTGGTTCACGGAAAGAGTCCCGTATCCATCGGGATCATGATCGCCGCGTTTGCGGCCACCTGTTTCTTTGGAGTAAACGTGGTTTATGTGGTTATCGTCTGCGCGCTGTTCGGCGTTGTCCGCACGCTGGCGCAGAAGAGGAAAGAGAGGGCAGAGGGATGATCCTTTTTCAGCTGTTTTTAAGCTTCCTTCAGATCGGCCTGTTCAGCTTCGGCGGCGGCTATGCGGCCATGCCCCTGATCCAGGAACAGATCGTGGAGATTCACGGATGGCTCAGCATGAGCGAATTCACCGACCTGATCACCATTTCCCAGATGACGCCCGGCCCGATCGCCATTAACTCCGCCACCTTTGTGGGCATCAAGATCGCCGGCATCCCCGGCGCGCTCATCGCGACCGCGGGCTGCATCCTGCCCTCCTGCATCATCGTGACCCTGATCGCCCGCCTGTACCTGAAATACCGGAACATGGACGTGCTCCAGGGCGTCCTGAATTCCCTGCGCCCCGCCGTGGTGGCCATGATCGCCTCCGCCGGCATCTCCATCCTCATTACGGCGCTCTGGGGAAACGAGGCCGTGATCGACTTCGCCAGGACCAACTGGTGGATGGCGGCCATTTTCGTCCTCTGCTTCATCCTGCTGAAAAAAGCGAAGATGAATCCCATTCTCGTCATGGTCCTCGCGGGCGTCATGAAGCTGGCGGTTTCCCTGATCCCATGAGCCGCCGGATGCAGGATGGGGCCGGATGCGGGCTGACCGGAACGGAAAGGAACCGGGGGCGGAGCGCAGGTGATCCTGCGCTCCGCCCCCATGTTCCATGCGGAAAGTCTGCGGCTTTTGTTAAGCCAGTGCCGCGCCCAGCTCATGGCACGCCGAGATGGCCTCGTCATCCGGAGCTCCGTTGCAGATCACGCTGTCGCAGACGAGATTGGCTCCGTCCTCGCTGCAGCGTTCCTCCCAGCTGCGCATCCATTCTCCATCGCCCCAGCCATAGGAACCAAACAGGGCGATGCTTTTTCCGTGAAGGCTTCCTTCGCAGGCGGTGAACATCGGCTCAAACTCGCTTTCCTCCAGCTGCTCTGATCCCATGGAAGGGCAGCCGAAGGCGATGGCGTCATAGCTGCCGACCTGGTCTGCCGAAAACTCGGAGGCGGCAAGCAGGGTTACTTCCGCTCCCTTTCCTTTGGCGCCTTCTGCGGCGGCACAGGCCATGGCTTCGGTATTGCCGGTACCGCTCCAATAAACAACTGCAATTTTACTCATAATACAACCTTCCTTTCCGGTTTATTTATTGTAGAAACATCAACCAGCTACCGTAAGCTGCTCGATGGATTTCCCCTGTTTCCACTGCTGAAAGTAAATTTTGCTGCACAGATCGTATTTTTCAAAAATGCTTTTTGCTTCCTGCTCATTTCCGTATACCTTCCAGCATCCCAGGCACTTGTAGTTACAGGCTCTGTTGCGGATGAATCCCAGAACGTCCTGCGGAGGATAACTTAAAAACAGGCCGATCTCATGGGGAAATTCCTCCGCGGACCGGAGGCGGCGGATCAGGTGCAGCACACAGCCGTTCAGATCCTCCGGCAGATAGCCGTACTGCAGGAGCAGCTTTCTGGCGCAGTGGTCCGCCAGATCATTTTCCAGCGCGTGGGGGCGGTAGACATAGATCAGGGCGCGGCCTCTGAAAACCCTGAGCGGCAGGACGCGGATCCCTTTGGGAACCAGCTTCCTGTTTAACCCGGATAAGGCTGTCGTCAGCGCCTTCCTGTCCGGACAGTCACAGGAAAAAAGACTGCCGGTTTTGATCCCCGCCAAAGTGGGGGAGCAGTGTCGAATGACTAAATCTTCGGACATGATGAGCACCTTCCTTTCATGAATTTACAGAAAGAACAGTATTTTTTGAGAATACGGTTAGTTAAAACTAACTTATAGGCAAAAATAAAAACCGAACACGGGAAAGGAAAGCAGAGTTCCTTTTGCCGGATGCTTCCTCTGTCCGGTAAATTTTCTCTGTCCGGTAAGCGAGGGGGCCGTGACGCGAAGAGCGGCGGGCGGGTATTGCTGGTTAGTTAAAACTAACTATTGCTGATTATAATACCGCAGGGCCGGATTGTCAAGCGGTCGGTGCGAATTGCTTTGAAAGGTGTTTTAAGGTGGTTACTGTTCAGACAGGTCTGCGCATTTACTGCGCAGACCGTACAAAAACGTACAGGAAGGAAGGTGTTTTAAGGTATTGTTTGGGTTGGATCCGGTCCCATTCTAGCTGGCATGTAAGAAAAACGTCCCGGCCTGAACAAGGCTCATCCATCACTGCAGGCGATCTGTGATGACGGGCCGGGTTCTGCATCAGGTTTCTACGGCAGAAATCAGAAGATTGGCATGCTGACCCGTAGAGATCGGGATCTCACTACGGCCAAAACAGGAAATTCCGGTTTTTGTACCGTAGATTTTGGTGACTTTGTACGGCAGAAAATACAATTCTGTCATTTTGGCCCGTAGAGAGAGGCAATATTCTACGGTAAGAATCAGGAAAATTGGATTCTGACCCGTAGTAAGAGGGGATTTTCTACGGCAGGAATCAGAAAAAATGGATTTTGGCCCGTAGTAAGCGACAAAATCCTGCGGCAGGAAACAGAAAACCCGGATCATTGCCCGCAGCAGGCGGCCTTCTCATGCAGGCCCTGGTTCCGGAAGCCTGAAAAAGAACTCCGGCTTATCAGTGCAAAAATTTTTCAAAAAAATCTCAAAAAGATTTCAAAAAGATTTCAGCGCAAAAATTTTTCTGCGCAGATTGCCCCGGCACCATGAGATAAGTATAATATGCTTAGACAGAAAGTCTGCGGCCGCCTGTGCGGAATACAGGAGATTGCAGGCAGGATGGCAGGGGAGGGACGAATGAAGCTGTATCAGTATATCTGGCGTACGACAAAGGGATACCGGCTCCGTTTTTTTCTGCTGTTTGTGACGGTCATGGCGGCCACGGCAGCGGAAGCGATGATCCCTGCGGTCATTGGCGGGATCGTCGATCAGATCTTTTATCTGAGAAGCCTGAAGGGCTTTCTTCTGTGCTTTTTCTGGTATGCGGGAATCTATCTTTTTAACCAGACGATGCATGGCTGTCTGAACTATCTGTGGGCAAAGCTGAAGGTGACCTATGTTGTGGACATCCGCCGGGAATGCTTCGATCATCTGCTTCGGCTGAAATCGGAAAGGCTGTCCGACATGAAAAGCGGAGATGTCTTCCGGCGGATTCAGGATGATGCGGAGGCCTTCCTGGCACTGATCCACTGGTGTCTGTTCTATGTTCTGGGAAACCTGCTGCAGCTTTTTATTTCTGTGATCTATCTGCTCCATATCGATCGATACCTCGGACTTGTGGCTGTCATCCTGTCGCCGCTCATGGCATTTTCCCTGAAAAAATTCGGTTCGCTGCTGAAACGGAAGCAGACGGAGATTCAGCGGGAAAAAGGATTCCTGGAGGCATGGATCTTTGAACTGATCGACGGGATGAGGGAGTGGAAGCTGCTGAATTCGGGGGAGTGGGTAAAAAGGCAGTATCTGAAGAAGACACGGAGCATCCTGTCCGGAGAGAAAACGAACGCATATATGGAAATCGCTGCGGACGGAGTGAACGGAGGGATTACATTGGCCGGTCAGCTGATGATCTACCTGATCTCTGCCCTGCGGATCGCAGGCGGAGGAATGACGGTCGGCCAGTTTGTGGCAAGCGCTTCCTACTATACGAGCTGCGCTCGCTATTTTAACGCGATCGGGCAGAAGATATCCGCCGTTTCCGCCAACCTGGCGTCAACGGAACGGGTTTTTGATTTTATGAGCTGGGAGGAGGAAACAGACAGACCGGGCGCAAAGGAAAGACCGATCACAAAAGGGGAGATCGTTTTTGACAGGGTATCCTTCTGCTATGGGAATACGCCGGTCCTGCGGGAAGTTTCTTTTTCGGCCGCGTCCGGAGAAAAGACGGCGATCGTCGGAAGAAGCGGAGAAGGAAAGAGTACTCTGCTGTCCCTGATCTGCCGGCTCTATGATCCGTTTGAGGGCAGGATACGGATCGATGGCCAGGACATAGAAACGTTTACGCTGAGAAGCCTGAGAAAGCAGATCGGTGTGGTACAGCAGAGCAGCAGCCTTTTCGCAGGAAGCATCCGCAAAAACATCACCTTTTCCGACGATCCCGGGCAGGACGGACGGGTCTGGGAGCTGCTGAAGGGACTGAAGATGGACGATGTAATAAGGCAGTATTCCGACGGCCTGGATACCTTGGTGGACGATGGAGAAAACGCAGAAGGGTACGTTTCCCTGTCCGGCGGACAGAAGCAGAGGATAGCCATCGCCAGAGCTCTGTATAAACGGCCCGCCGTCCTTTTACTGGACGAGGCCACCAGCTCGCTGGATGAGAAAACGGAGAAAGACGTATACCAGTATATTCTGGAGACTCTGCCGGATGTCACCCTACTGTCGGTATCTCACCGTTTTTCAACGGTGCTGAAGGCGGACAGGATCCTCGTGATGGAAGACGGGAGAATCAGCGCGCAGGGAACGAACGAAGAGCTGCTGCGAAAGAGCGCCGTATATTCCGGCCTGTACGAAGAATACCGCAGGGCATCATCAGAAAAAACGGGGGAGGGGACGCGATGAAAAAAGGAAAGATCGGAAAGAGGTATCGGGCCGGGATGGCGGAGTTTCCCAAAGTTAAAGAGACCATATACATACTCACGCTTACATTACTTCCAATACAAAAAACCAAAGATTTATTGGAGGTACTATTATGGCTCAAAACTTAACTTACACCCAATGCAGTGATTTCTATATTCCTGACATCAGATTGGCACACACAGGAACTAAGCCACTTGGCAAATATGCCAGGATGCGCAGAACATTCTTAGAACAGAACAAACCGATGCTTTTTAACGACATGGCTTTAACAGAAACATTGTTCCCGCATCTGTGGGAAGTACAAAAGACCTGTGAGAAGCGAATGGAGTTGCTGATGGGAGAATTGTTGGCGAAGAATCCAGCGCCGGATAAGGCAACACAGCAGCTTGCATGGGTAGCGCACATGAATAGCCTGAAAGTACAGGCGGAAGAAATCGTCCTCCGGGAACTGGTTTACGAGGAGGACATCGTATGAAAATCCTTGAAGAATAAAAACGATAAACTATTTGATGCCACCCGTGGGAGAAATCCTTCGGGTGGCATTTTGTCGTGGAAAGACAATTACTGAATTGTCTTTTGGAAAGTTCTTGAATTGTGCTTTTGACAATTCAAGAGTTGTCAAAAGCACAATGTAATAATACTGATATAAATAATACTGATTATAGTGATACTGATCTTTTCCTATCCGATGGGAATGGAATTGAAGCGAAATGACCATTTATATCTAAAATCCTAAAAAAAAATCGGTTATCGCACATAATTGCGAATGTGTCTTGAAAGTTGCGACAAACTTTGCTATTATTATACACAGTAAGCGTGTAAAGAAGAAACAGGAGGTAGAAGCATGGCTATTTCATATAACCGAATGTGGAAACTGCTTGTCGATAAGAAAATGAGTAAAGCAGATTTACGAAAAGCGGCAGATATTGCTCCGAATACAATGACGAAACTTCGCAGAGATGAACCAGTCAATCTTGCGATTCTTGGCAGGATTTGCGATGTGTTGAAATGTGATTATGGCGATTTAATGCAATATGTGCCGGAGGAGAATACAAATGACGAATAAACAGTTGAAAAACTTAAAAGATACATTGTGGACGACTGCCGATCAGCTGCGTGCAAATTCCGGATTGAAGTCCACCGAATATGCCGAGCCTATTCTTGGCCTGATTTTCCTGCGATTTGCAGATGTAAAATATAGCAAATATGAACCGGCTATCCAGGCAGAGTTTGCTTCCATCAAGGGAACCCGAATGGAGCGTCCGATTCACGAAATCGCTATTGAAAAATGTGGATTTTATCTGCCTGAAGAAGCCAGATATGATTGGCTGTTGAATCTGCCGGAAAGTGAAGACCTTGCCAAAAAGGTTAAGGAAGCCATGGAAGCGGTGGAGAAATACACTGCCGAACTGGAAGATACGCTTCCGAAAGATATTTATTACAGCGTTAACAGCGAGGATGACCCCCTCGTATTGGCAAAGCTTCTGAAGAATTTTAAAGATATTCCTGCGGATGTGGAACTGGACATCTTCGGTGAAATTTACGAATACTTTCTGGGTGAATTTGCGCTGGCTGAAGGTCAGGGCGGCGGTGAATTCTTCACCCCTGCATCTGTTGTCCGTTACATGGTTGAAGTTCTTGCACCTACTGAGGGTAAGGTTCTCGACCCTGCTTGTGGTAGCGGAGGTATGTTTGTTCAGACTGCCCATTATATCGAAAAGCACAAAGCTCAGGGCAAGCAGATGAACCTGCGTGCATACGGCGTAGAAAAGACCGGTGCAACTGTTCGACTGGCAAAGATGAACCTTGTCCTGAACAATGTTCGTGGCACCATTACCCACGCAAACTCCTATTACCGTGATCCATACGACAGCTTCGGTAATTTCGACTATGTTATGGCAAATCCCCCTTTTAATGTAGATGGTGTAGAACTGGATCAGGTAAAAGATCAGCCCCGCTTCAACACATACGGTGTACCTCAGAACAAAACCAAGAACAAAAAGAAAGATGCCAAGGAAACAGTTCCTAACGGTAACTATCTCTGGATAAATCAGTTTGCGACTGCGTTGAACGATACCGGTCGTGCGGCTCTGGTTATGGCAAACTCCGCATCCGACGCAGGCAACAGCGAGAAGGATATTCGTGTAAAACTGATTGAAAGTGGTATTATCAGTCAGATGGTAACGCTGCCATCTAATATGTTTACTTCGGTAACGCTGCCTGCCACCCTGTGGTTTTTCGATAAGGCGAAGGTGAAGAAGGATGAAATCCTGTTTATTGATGCCAGAAATATTTTCACTCAGATCGACCGTGCGCACCGCAAATTCTCCGATGAGCAGATCCGCAACCTCGGTATCATTAGCAGATTGTACGAAGGTAAGACGGAGGACTTTGACGCTCTGCTGGCTGATTACCGCACAAAAATGGCTGAAGCTCCGGAAGTGTCTGATGATGAAGATATTATGCCTAAGAGCTACTGGCAGTCCAATATTGACTGGCTGACAGAACGCTTCCCGGAAGGAAAATACAGAGATGTGGTTGGTCTGTGTAAGGTCGCAAAAATCGGCAAGATTTATGATGACAAGGGAAAGCTCATGGGCTATGAGGATGACAGTATCGGCGATCAGGATTTCTCTCTGAATCCCGGTCGTTATGTCGGTGTTGTGATCGAGGATGATGGTTTAACGCAGGATGAGTTTAAGCAGCGTATGATGGCATATTATGCTGCCCTCTCCAAACTGAACGAAGAAGCGCATGGCTTAGAAAGCAAAATTGCAACCAATTTACAGGAGTTATTTCAATGAGCCAAATAAAACGGAAACATATTCGGTCTAAAACAATCTGGCAGATATTTTTGATGTTTCTTGAGATTTCCGTTATAGTCGGCGGACTTACTTGGGTTAGCGGCCTTTTATGGGATTTTGAGTCAGGGCTGGATGTTCTGGAACGAGTCGGTTTGTTCTACGGCTTCTATCAGATTCTTACCTACATCATTTTGTCGAATCTGAATGATATAAAAGCGGATGAATTTCTTGCACTGAAGAATACTGCATCTATTGCGCTGAAAGCTTGCGAATATAACGATGAGATTTGGAAAGGCATTGCCAAAGACCAAATTGATAAGCAGTTAGATAGTGGTGTTTTCAACGACATGCTTGTGCGTCAAAATTATGGTGTACTGAAACAGTGTATAGACGAGAATGCAGTAAAAAACATAGAATATATGATTATCTGGGCAGAGCATTGCGCTGAGGAAAGCCAGCTGCTTTGGCGATTTTCGTTCTTGCTTAGATTTGTTAAATAACGGAAAGGAGGCGGAGATAAATGAGTAAATGGGAAGAAAAAAGATTAGAAGATATTATTGATGTAAATCCGCCTGTAAAACTAAAAAAGGGAGAATCTTACCCTTTTATTGATATTGATAAAGTTTCACCCACTCGCCGTTCAGTGACGAACGAAGAAGTAAAGGTTTATGATGGGCAAAGCAGCAGCAAGTTTTGTGATGGTGACACCGTTTTTTCTCGTATTACGCCTTGCTTGGAAAATAGAAAGATTGCCAAAGTAGCCATTAATGGTGATGCTGCGTTTGGTTCAACGGAGTTCTATGTTTTCAGGGCAAAAAAGAAAAAGGCTGATGCACGATTCACCTATTATCTTACTTCCAGTGATGCAGTTGTATTGCCCGCAATCAACAGTATGACCGGTGCAAGTGGCAGACAGCGTGCGGATAAGAGATTTGTCCAACGCTTGAAGCTCAACTTGCCGGATCTCCCTACACAGGAACGTATCGCAGATATTCTGTCTGCTTATGATGATTTGATTGAAGCAAACAATCGCAGAATTAAACTGTTGGAACAGGCCGCACAGGAACTGTACAAGGAATGGTTTGTCCGTTTCCGCTTTCCTGGGCATGAAAATACCAAGTTTGAAGACGGATTCCCAAAAGGCTGGACAATTAAGCGACTGTCTGATTATGGCCGAGTAGAAACGGGCAAAACCCCCTCTACAGAGATTGCCGAAAACTATGGTGGAGAAATAATGTTTGTCAAGACTCCTGATATGCATGGCAACATGTTTATTATTCAGACCGAAGACAAGCTTTCTGAACGAGGACATAATACGCAACCTAAAAAATTGCTTCCTACCAATTCCATTATGGTTAGCTGTATTGGCACCGCTGGCGTTGTATCCATCAATGCAGAACCGGCTCATACAAATCAGCAGATCAATTCGATTGTTTTAAATAATCTGAACGAGCTGGAATGGCTATACCACACTTGCAAATCCCTAAAGGAAACTATTGAATTGTTTGGTGCTACTGGAGCAACAATGACTAATCTTAGTAAAGGTAAGTTTGAAAAGCTGAAAGTAGTCGATCCCGGCGAAAATTTGATTCTGGCATACCATGATAAGGTAAAGCCACTATTCGATGAGATTAAATCTTTTATGTACCAAAACCAAAATCTGGAAACACAGCGTGACATGTTGCTTCCTCGCTTGATGAGCGGCAAACTGGAGGTGTAAGTATGAGCGAAAAGACTTTTGAAATTGGCATTCCAGTTGATGAGGATGGGTTCTTGGAAATGGAGTGTGATTTTTGTAAGAATCGTTTTATGCTCCATGCAGACACATTTCAAGATGAAAGCTATTTACATTTTTTCTGCCCAGTATGTGGGCTTCCTAACAGAACCAATACATTTTATTGCACGGAAGTTCTGGAAAAAATGGAACAGGTTGCATTGAACTATATGTATTCGGAGTTGGAAAGGACGTTGGGCAAATCCATTAAGAAATTTAACAAGAATGGCTTTGTAAAAATGTCGATGGATATTCCAAAGAAGGAACCAGAAAAAGAATTGTATCAGTCTGTTAATGAATATGAAACAGTTGAACTGAAGTGCTGTGATTCTTCGGTAAAAGTACAGTATTTTGATAGAGAGATTGGCATTTACTGCCCTTTGTGTGGAGGAGCTAAGCTGTGACAAAGAAAGAATTAAGAAAAATTTCATTGCAGTATAGAACCCTATCTTCCCAGATGCTGAAGATAGATTCCCAAGAAGAAATCAATTGCGTAAAGATTTTCTTCGATTATATTACGAATATTCCGTTCATTATGGCGTATATTTCCGACTGTCACAAAGAGGATTACGACTTCGCAGAAATATACAAAAATAAATCTTGGAACGATATGCTGACATTGCCTGATACTCAGGAAGCGATCGTCGATTACGGTTATCAGTTATTGCAATACATATTAGATGGTCCGAAACAATTGCACGCATTGGCATTCGGCTATACGAGTAGCAGAAAATTCAAAGATATGATTGCTGCTTTTATGCGTAAGGCCATCGAGCCGTTTGTAATTGCAGTAAAAAGCTATCTGGAACTTTCTTTGATTGATTGTCCTGAAGGTGTTCCAGTGGCATCTACTGAAGAGCAGGAGAAAACTTTGTTTTTATCCTACTGCCAGAAAGACTCCGATATCGCAAATCTTATTGAAACTGGGCTTGCTCCGCATATTAATGGAAAGGCCAAAATTTCTCGAGATATTCGTGATGTTGAATACCATGAGAGCTTCAAAAAGTTCATGCAGACCATTGAAACCCATGATTTCGTTATTATGATCGTTAGCGATCATTACTTGAAGTCAAGAAACTGTATGTTTGAGGTACTGGAAGTAATCAAGGATTCTCAGTTCCAGAAGAAGCTTGCATTTATTATTCTTTCAGATGGTGATATTCAATACTACCAAGATCAGAACATGCCTTCTATTGGTGCAAAGGTATACTCGCTTGAAGGACAAACGGCATACAGTTTGTATTGGACAAAGATAGAAAAAGAATTGCAAGAGCAGATTGAAGCATTGGGTGATCCTACTCGCGCAATTCATCAGATCAAAGAAAAACGTATTGTTCAGAGAATTCTACTGGATCTACCTGAATTTATGGAGTTCATTAAGGATGCCAAAGGTATCCCTCTTTCTGAACATGTTGATTCTGGATTTAAGGATATAATAAAATTCTTGGGCTTTTGATTAGCGGACGAGACCACATACAAAATAACAAATGAGACAAGCCGGGGTGATAGCAAATGGCAGAAAGCAAGCATTATTATGATTTTACAAATGAATTATCTGCTGATGAAATCTATGAAGGTTTGCTCGCTCACGGTCTTTTTACCGAAAAGCTTCCTCCAGTGTTTACAACAAAAGCATTTTTCGACTATTGCGAATCTCAATCGCCTGCTTTTCCTAAAAATCCGGCGGAGTATATTTATCACGAGAGCATGAGGAATATCAACACTCCACGCCCCTTGGGTATTCCTAATCCCGCGGCATATCAGCGTTTGTGCAAATACATATCAGAGATATGGCCGCAGCTTCAGCAGTATTTTGAGGAAGAGACTAAAAATCAGGAACATATAATCAGCAGAACTCATATTCGTAAAATGAAGGATTCTGATTCGCTGTTTTCCATGAACTACAGAAACTGGAAAGATGATGGTACACCTGAACCGGATTTATTGCTCGGGGCAAGATACAGGCGCGGAGCCGCTCTCGGTTGAAAACACGATGCGTGTTGCGGTGAGGGGACGGCAGGCGCTGAAACACGAAACGTGTGCCGAAAGGGGGCACACTGACAAAAAAGCATTTCTGACGGCGTTGCCGGCAGAAAAATAAAAAACGGAGGTAATTCCTATGAG
>CALWGL010000061.1 GCA_944380025.1 uncultured Lachnospiraceae bacterium | reverse complement strand
AGGGCTGCTTCGTTACCCCCACCTTGACCCGACGGACGATGTTCCGGCGGACAGTCTTTTTTTTCAGTATAGTTCGCGGGGATGGAGCTGTCAATTATTCCTGCGTCTCCTCCATCCCATACACGCGTCTCCATTCCCTCGTATTCCCCACCTTCTCCACCGCAGAACGGTTCCCGGCCAGGAAACGGGAAAGCTGGTAGCAGTCGATCCAGATCTCGTTGTCGGATTCCTTCTGGGACTCGTCAAAAATCAGCTCCATTCCCCAGTGCAGATGGACAGTCCTGATATTGTTCACATTTTCCTCGCTGGAATAGCCTGTATGGCCCATGTAGCCGATCACATCTCCGGCAGTCACCGCATCCCCCTCCTCCAGACCCTCCGCATAGGGATAGTTCTGGCGCAGATGTGCGTAATAATAATACCGCTTCCGATCGAAGCTGCGGATGCCGATCCGCCAGCCGCCGTACTCGTTCCATCCCAGAGCTTCCACGTAGCCGGACTCCACAGCGACGATGGGCGTACCGATCTGCCCCATCATATCATGTCCCAGGTGCGGCCTGGCATAGCCGTAGCTTCGCGCCGCGCCGAAATCATCCGAATCGCTGTAGGGGAAAGAGGCCGCAATGGGAGAAAAGGCCTTCAGGCCGTATTTCCGCTTCCATATCAGATTTCCTTCCTCATCCCTTTCCTGCAGAAGATATTCGCCCATCATCCCGCCCAGGACCGCCTCGTAGACTTCCCGGTAATAGGAATAGGAAGAAAGTCCCCCCGCCTCCTCCTTCAGGCTGCTCTCCCCTTTTTCCAGTTTTCGCGCCGTATTTTCCAGATCCGCAAGCGCCTGCTTTCCAAATTCACCGTCAAAACGGGCAGCGGTACAGGCCAGAAGGCTGATCCAGTCGATGTGGGAGCCGCTCCCCCAGGTTCGCAGATCCGTCTCGCAGGCAAGGCGCAGCGCTTCGGCGGTGACATTAAAGTCCACCTGCTGGATATAGTCTTCCTGCAGCGACACTGCCGGAATATTCTGCCCTGCCGTCTTCCGGTCCGCTTCCATACCGGCCAGCCCGTACAGAAAAAACAGCAGCCCCCAAAGTGCCCCGGCTGCCTGCAGCCGTCTTTTTCTCCGATCATGTCCCATAGCCGCTCCACAGACTTTTTTCTATGGCAGTATATGAAAAAGGACGGCCAGGCATTCAAATCCGCAATTATAAAAAAATCAAATACGGCATGGCCTCATCAGCCATGCCGCCTTTTTCTGTTATTTTTATATCTTTCCTGTCTTCCGCGCTCAAGCAGCGCGGCTTCTTTTTTTCCCATATCAGTATTCCGGCTCGATCAGTCCGTAGGTGTTCCCCTTCCTCTTGTACACCACGTTCACCTGCTCGGTCTCCGCATTGAAGAATACGAAAAAGCTGTGTCCCAGGAGCTCCATCTGCACACAGGCGTCTTCCGGGTACATCGGCTTGATGTCAAACCTCTTGGTCCGGACGATCTTCACCTCTTCCTCATCCGGGAATTCCTTCTCCAGGAATTCCGGCTGGAAATTGCCCCCGCTCTGATGCTTGTCCGTAATCTTATTCTTATATTTCTTCAGCTGCCTCTCGATCACTTCCTCCACAAGATCGATGGACACATACATATCGTTGCTCGTCTGCTCCGACCGGATGATGCTTCCCTTCACAGGGATCGTCACCTCGATCTTCTGTCTGTCCTTTTCCACGCTCAGGGTAACCTGTACCTCTGTCTCCTTTGTGAAATACTTTTCCAGCTTGCCGATCTTTGCTTCGACCGCGCCCCGCAGGCCTTCGGTAATTTCGATGTTCTTCCCGCTGATAATAAACTTCATACCGATCATCCCTTCTGTTTCTTATTAGGAAAGCTCTTTTCCTTATCAGGATTATACCATATCAGCCAGACGGCTTCAATGTTTTCAGAATTTTAGCGGAAATAATTCCTTCTTTCAGTCAATCCCGGTCCGTGAAAAAACTGTGTTTTCCCGGCAAAATTCGTGGAACTCGCCAAAACATCCGTTCCGCTGAACGGTTCTCCGACCACTTCTGTTTCCACATCTCAACCTGTGGATAATGTGTATAACTCCGTGTATAAATAGCTTTTGCCCTGAAATCAGTTATTTTTGATGTGGATAACTTTGTGGTCAACTTTTTCCTTCTGATCCGGATATCGACATTTTTTGTGCATATTCTACAATTGCGGCTGTTTCTGACAACAAAATGAACTGTCTGAAATTATCTGACAACAGGCTGGATTTATCTGAATTTATTTTATCCGCGCTGCGGGGTTAATTGAATAAAAAAAGGACGCCCCCTGCGGGACGTCCTGCGAATGATCGTTCTCTGTTCAGTTGAAGATCCTTCTGACCGTGATCGGCGTTCTGTAATCCGCCTCGGAAACCTTGATCCCGGTCTCCTCTGTGCTGGCGTGTACGATCTGTCCGTTGCCGATATAGATTCCCACGTGTCCGCTGTAGCAGACGATATCGCCTGCCTGAGCATTGCTCAGTCCTCCTGCCACCTCTGTGCCGACGTTTCTGTCCGCAGAGGAGGAGTGGGGAAGGGATACGCCGAAGTTCTCATAGACGCTCATCACAAAGCCGGAGCAGTCCGCGCCGTTCGTCAGGCTCGTCCCGCCGTATACGTAGGGATTTCCGACAAACTGAAGAGCGAATTCCGCAACCGTGCTTCCTGTGGAGGATACCTCCGTATGAGAAGCTTCCGGAGAAGCCGGTTCCACGGAGTCTGTCTGAGCTTCCGTCTCAGACGCCGCGTCCTCTTCCGCAGCCTGCTGCTCTCCGCCGTCAGCCGGCGTGCTTTCCGCAGCCGCGCTTTCTTCTTCTGAAGGAAGCTGTCCGGAAGGAGCCGTCTCGCTCTCGGAAGACTGTTCCTCAGAGGAGGATTCCGCTCCGCTTTCGGAAGCCTGTTCCTCATCAGAGGATTCCTCTTCGCTCTCAGAAGGCTGTTCCTCAGAGGATTCCGCTTCACTTTCGGAAGGCTGCTCCTCTTCGGAGGATTCCGCTTCGCTCTCGGAAGGCTGTTCCGCGGAGGACTCCTCTTCGCTTTCGGAAACCTGTTCTTCCCCGGAAGATCCCGCTTCGTTCTCAGAAGCCTCTTCCGAAGGCTCCGCCTCGTTTTCAGAGGACTGCTCTTCTTCCTGCTTTTCCTCAGAAGCCGAAGCTTCCGGCTGTTCTTTTGCCGGGTGCCTGTTATCCTGCTCTTCCCCGCCGGCGGCGTCAGAAGAAGACTCCACAGCGGCTGCGGCCGCAGCCACATCTACCGGCACAACGATCCCGTTCGTCACGGGCGGAAGGGGTTCCGGACCCGCTGCCTGCGCTTCTGCAGAAGGCACCGCGTTCACGGCGGCCTCCACGCCGGCTGTCAGGGAGATCTCGCTGCCCGCTGCCATCTGAACCGCTCCGGAGGCTGCCGGCACGGCTTCGGAAGCCGCCGGAGCCGTTTCCGGCATATCCGTGCTCAGGACGCTGGCAACGCCAACGCCGCTGTCTATCACCTGTTCAACCTGCTGATCCTCTACGTGCTCCACAACCTGGGTATCAATGGCCGCTTCTCCGACTCCGGTCGCGCCGGCCTCGATATCCTCAGAGGTAACCGTGGAGGCATCTGCGGAAGCTTCCTGACTGTCTCCGGTGCTCTCCTGCGATGCCTGTCCGCTCTGTCCGGCATCTTCCTGTGCGCCGGAAAGGGAGCTTCCTTCCTCCAGCACCAGAGCGACGCCCGCCGCCGGAAGGTCGTGGGATACACCGGCTGCATTCGTGTGTGCCGCTGAACCAAAGATCATCACTGACGCTGTCAGTGCACAGGTTACAGCTCTCACCCGTGTGTATTTCATGTGTTCCTCCAGTTATTGCTTCAACTGTTACATTTATTACAGAATTATTACATCTGAGGACAACTATACCACCCGCCCCGCCTTTTGTCAACCTCTGCGGTTTTCCTCCGGATCCTGCCGCCGGGGCGGGAAATCCGCCAAAATAACGGGAAAAAGAAGGCTTCCTCCCTCTTTTTCCCGTTTGTGAACATTTTTTGAACTTTTTACAAGTATGTCTGATCTGTATCTTTTTCATTCACAGATCGGAATTTTTCTGTAATAATTTACTGCGTCAGGAGCCAGCCCTGGGCGCTTTCCACAGCGTTTGCTCCGTCCGCCACAGCGGTCACGATCTGACGCAGCCGCTTCGTCCGGATATCTCCCGCCGCGTAGACGCCCGGCATGCTGGTGGCGCAGTCCTCGCCGGCGATCAGATAGCCTTTCTCATCCGCCGCGATGTTTCCCGTGAAAGCCTCCGAATTGGGCCGGATGCCCACGGCGATAAACACCCCCTGCACCGGAAGTTCGGACGCCTCTCCCGTCTTCTTTGAACGCAGGGACAGGCTCTGCACCATATCCTCCCCGCTGATGCGTTCCACCACGCTGTCCCAGATCACTTCCACATTGGGAAGAGCCAGCATGGTCTGCTGCAGGGAGCGCGCCGCCCGCAGGCTGTCACGCCGGTGGATCAGATATACCTTTTCACAGGTTCTGGCAAGAAAAATGGCATCCTCCACGGCCACGTCTCCGCCGCCAACCACGGCAACGGTCTTTCCCCGGAAGAAAGCTCCGTCGCAGGTGGCGCAGTAGGAAACGCCCATTCCGGACAGCTCCTCTTCTCCCGGCACGCCCAGGCGGCTGTGCACAGCGCCGGAAGCGATGATCACCGCCCGGCCTTCATAGGCTGTCCCGTCGGTCAGGACCGTCTTATGATCCCCTTCATCCCGGATCCCCGTCACATCCGCTTCCACAAATTCCGCACGCATCTTTTCCGCATGCTCCCGGAACTTCATCCCCATATCAAAGCCGTTGATGCCCGGAAGGCCCAGATAGTTGTCCACTTCATAGGTATTGAGCACCTGCCCTCCGCTCATGGGATTTTTTTCTATCACAAGTGTGGAAAAGCCCGCCCGTCTTCCGTATACGGCGGCGCTCAGCCCCGCAGGGCCGGAGCCGATAATGATCAGATCGTACATGTTTTTCCTTCCTTTCCGTTTATTCCGGGCGGACGGCGCTTCCCCGCCGCGCTTTCTTGCGGACAGACTGCCTTTCCGGCCGGTTTCTTCCATTATAATGGGATTGCCGGAGCGTTTCAAGAAAAATCCCGCATATCATTCCGGCGGGAAGTGTGGTACTATAAAAACGAATCCGATCGGATCTCTTTTGAAAATCCAGGATATAACAGAACCGAAAAGGCTCGGATGCGTCAAGGCGGAGAGTCAGACCCACGAAAACAGGCGAAGAAAAACAGGCGAAGAAAAACAGGCGAAGGAAACAGGCGCTATCGCCTGAAAAAACAGGAATGACCGTCCTGCCGGTCAGGCAGTCCCGGCCATTCGGGCCGCAGAAAAAAAGGAGAATAGTGATGTCAGAAAAAGCACTCGTCACGGGAGCGTCCCGCGGGATCGGAAGGGCGATCGCCTGGAAGCTCGCGTCGGAAGGATACGATCTGTATCTGACCTGTCTGCATTCCATGGATGCTTTAACCGAATATGCAAAGGAACTGGAACAGAAATACGGGGTTTTCTGCCTGGCGTTTCAGGGGGATATGGGAAACGCGGACGATGTGGAGCGGCTGTTTGAGGCCGTTCCCATCCGCCGTCTGGACGTGCTGGTCAACAATGCGGGGATCTCTCATATCGGGCTTCTGCAGGACATGACGCCGGAGGAATGGGACCGGATGTTTTCCACGAATGTGAGAAGCTGCTTTCTCACCTGCCGGAAGGCGATCCCGCTGATGCTTCAGGCCGGAAAGGGCCGCATCCTGAATATTTCCTCGGTCTGGGGCGCTGCGGGGGCTTCCGCGGAAGCCGCCTATTCCGCCTCAAAGGGAGCGGTAAACAGTCTGACGAAAGCGCTGGCAAAGGAGCTGGCTCCCAGCGATATCCCGATCAACGCACTGGCCTGCGGGGTGATCGACACGGATATGAACCGCTGCTTTTCCGAAGAGGAGCGGCAGGCGCTCATGGAAGAAATTCCGGCAGGGCGGTTCGGAACACCGGAAGAGGCAGCTGATCTGGCCTTTCAGATCCTGCGGGCTCCGGCCTATATGACCGGGCAGATCGTCACCATGGACGGCGGATGGATCTGAGACCGGGCTGACCGTCCTCATAGACGGCGGCTGGAGCTAAGACCGGGCTGACCGTCCTCATAGACGGCGGCTGGAGCTAAGACCGGGCTGACCGTCCTCATGGACGGCGGATAGATCTGAGACCGGCAGACCGGATCAGGCGCGGGCAGAAGGAGTCCCGTGCAGACGAAACGGATCCGGCGCAGACGGACCGGATCAGGCGCCAGCGGAGTTTCGGCAGCAGTTTCCGGCGCTGCCGCCGTCACTGCAGGGCGTCGATGATCTTTTTCATGGCAGGGTATTCCGGTACGGAAATGACGCTGGTGATCTGGGATGCGATGCCGTCCACCGGCGTCTCTCCGGAGGTCTCGCAGGCATTGGTACGGAAGCCGTGCTTTTCCCAGGCGATCTGCTGGATCTCTTCGTCAAGAAGGGCCTGTGCGCCGGCCTTCCCGGCCTCGTCCAGTGCGATGTACACATGGGTGGACCACACGGTGGGCGTGGGGTAGATCATGACGATATCGTCTTTGATCTGGGCGTAGTCCTCCGGTTCCTGCACGGCAAATTCCAGGAGCTGGCTTTCGTAGCCCGCGATGACGGGTTTGTCTCCAACGCCTGTGCGCAGGAACTGGCTGAACAGGTCAGAGGAGGAGGTTTCCATATAGCCCAGACTGTTAAAGATCTGCTGAAGCTGGGGAAGGATGGCGTCCGCTCCCTCCTCGTCCACGGTCTGGCCGCCGTTCAGCACATTGGCGAGCAGGGCGGCGAACATGTTTCCGGAATTGGACGCGGAGGGGTCTGTGGTATCCACGCAGACTTTGCCGTACAGCTGAGGCAGCCCCAGATCGGACCAGGACGTTCCGGCAAGGATCAAATCCGTGAGTTTCTGCATATCGGCATAGTATACGCCGTCCGCCTGGGATACGATCCCGTTTTTCTCAAAGGCATCCAGCACCATTCTGTGGGTATACAGGACGATAGGCGTGTTGAAAATAATCTCGTCCTGCAGAGGCTGTCCATGCTGGTCTTCATAATAAGACAGAGCGGTCTGGCTGGAGGGGAAGAGATAATCCATGCCCTCCTGGTCGGCGGTCACCATATCCAGGGAGCCCGCGCGGGAATAGTCAAACTGCAGATGATATTTCTTTTCCAGGATCCGCGCGGCCTCTTCGTCCTCAAACAGGCCGATCTTTTCTCCGCCCAGATAGCCCTTCAGGACAGTGGTATTGTTATTTGCCCGGTACAGGGAATAGCCGCCGGCTGCGAGCGCCACGACAGTGAGCAGGATGATTCCGATCATCTTTGGCTTCATTTCAGCCCCTCCATTCTCATCATCTGTTCGAGTACGGCCATGTCCGCTTCCATGTCCGTCACCTCGTTTTCCACCATTTTCCCGAGCTGCTTCTGAAAAGCGTCCGTAAGAGCGGCCGCCGCCCGGTTCACGCCGGCGCACAGGGCCTGCGTCTGGCTTTCGGTCAGTCCGGCGCTTTCCAGCTCCACATAGCGGGCCAGAAGGGTGGAGGCCGTGTCCTGGTAGTAGTCGATAAACCGGCGGGCGGCAGGGATCTTTTCCGGATGCTTTTCCAGATAGATAAGGATATTCCCTGCGGCCCGGCACATTTCCTCCGTCTGATGCTTCAGCTGCCGGTCCCTGATCCGGCCCATGGACCGGCGGATGCTTTCAAAATCCCTCTTTGCCTCCCGCATGCTGCGGAGCAGCTCCCTCTCCTGGTCTCCCGGCTCCCAGCCGGCCTTTTTCCCCTTTCTCTCCGGCTTTGTCAGAAACCAGAGCGCCGCGAACAGCAGGGCCGCCAGAAGGAGACTTATGAGAAAATTCCAGCTCAGCCCCAGAAACAGGATCAGGAATGCCGCGGAAGCGGCAAGGCCTGCAAGCAGGCTTCTCAGTCCTTCTTTGCTCATACTCAGTTATATCCTTTCACACTGCGGAATGCGCCGATCAGATCCTCCCGGCCGTCGAACACCCGCGCGTTTGTAAGTCCGGCCAGTTCTTCCAGCTGGCTCTCGTCCGCATCCCCGAACAGGATGGAGAAAACGGGGACATCCAGGCCGCGTTCCTCGTACATCTCCCGGAAGTCTTCAAAGGTCTCGCTTCCGTTGGACATGCCGTCCGTCATCAGGATGATGGCCGGGGTATAATCCTCCGGGTGAAAACCGTTTCCAATGAGAGAAAGGCCCTCTTCCGCCGCCAGATAGATATCCGTTCCGCCTCCGCAGTATTCATTCCGGATCTCCTCATACAGCTCTTCCAGCTTTTCCGGAGAGGAATCCGGTACCTGATAGACCTGTATGATGGTATCGCAGAAGGTGATCACAATATTCACCTCGCCCTTCGTGGCCTGCAGCAGGTTTTTCTCCGCGTTTTCCTGGATCAGGATCTGGCTCATCGCCTCCACCAGCTGTTCGTTGCCCTCTCCATGCATGCTCCCTGAGAAATCCAGACAGTAAACATTCAGGGACGGCTTCTTGAACTGGGTCTGATACATGGCAAGCGAATCCAGAAGCACATCCGCCGCGGGTGTGGGAACGGAGGTCAGGATCCTCTCGGTATCGATGCCCCAGTCCGCGCGGAAAATGTCGCTGTTCTCTTCGCTGACGCCCGCATAGCCCGTCCTGCGTCCGGTCCTCTGGATCGCATCCTGAGTCTCGTCGGAAAGCAGATAGTCCTGTATTTTCAGAAAAGCTTCTTCCTTATCTCCGTCTCCGTGATCCACATAACCGAGCGGGGAGTCCGCAATGCTCAGGCCGTCTCTGGGATACACCACGGAAAGGGGCTCTCTCCCCGCCTCCTCCAGTTTCTGATTGGTGCTGATGATAAGGCATTCATAGTTGACCATGGCGTCGTAGTCTCCGGCCAGGAACAGGTCCATCAGCCATTCGGAGCTGCCCGAACTCCTTTCAATGCCGGAAAGGAGCGTCCGGATCTCTTCCTGCAGGGTCTCATCCTGCAGATCTTCTTCCGTCAGGGCGTCATCCCCTCCCGCCAGGGCATACAGGAATCCGATATAGGCGCTTGCCCCGGAATTGGACTGGGTGGCGCTGGTCATGCAGAAGGTCATCTTCTTTTCCTGAATGGCCGTCAGGATATCCTCCACGTTCACGTCGCTTCCCGCAAAGCCCAGCTCCTGCGCCAGGCTTTCACGGATGCCGAACACCACCGGCGTGGTGGAGACGGACGCGGCGTGCTTGATCAGATGCTGCGAATCTCCCAGCGAGATCCACAGGCTGCTGGCCGGCCAGACCGCGTCATACTCCTGCGCCCCCGCCTGAAGCGTCCGCATGATATCCACGGAACCCTGATAGGTGATCTCAATATTCACCCGCGTCTTCTTCGCGCATTTCTCCAGGATATGCTCCAGCTCCCTGTTTTCCGAGCCGGACACGATCCGTATCGTTTCCCCCGCCCCGAAGGACGAAAAAGATGTGCTCTTTCCTTCTCCTCCGTCCTTCTGCGCACCCCCTTCCGCAGAACATCCGCACAGTCCGACGACCATAAGCAGCATTATGAGCGCAAGGATCAGACAACCCTCTTTTCTTCCTTTACCGTTCATACATTCCTCCCTGTCGGCAGTCAGTCTCCGACTTCCGCATTCTCTATCTGGATTATATCATCCGAATGTCACAGGGATATAAAGGGGGTGCGAAATCTGCGTAAAATCCGCGTAAAATCTGTCATCCGGGTCGGGAGATGCACGATGATCCGCGTCAGGCATCCAGGCCGGGAGATACGCGGCGATTGCGTCAGGCATCCGAGCCGGGAGATACGCAACGATTGCGTCAGGCATCCGGCTCCAGCCGTCCCGCCGCCCTTCTGTATCCGCGCGGCGTCATGCCGAACAGCGCGCGGAACTTCTTATTAAAATAGGAAATATTATGAAAGCCGTTCTCCAGCGCCGCTTCCATGACAGGGCGGTCGGTTTCGGCAAGAAGCTGTGCCGCATGAAAAAGGCGGCATCGATTGATGTATTCCACACAGGTCATCCCTGTGTATCTGTGAAAAAAGCTCATGAAATGGGCCCGGCTGAAATGGCAGAGTCCGGACAGTTCATCTATGGTCAGTTCTTCCATATAATGCGCCTGGATATGAGAGAGAACCTCCTTCAGCTTATCCGCCCGCTCCAGACTGACAGCGGTACGCCCGTTCTTTGCCACAAAGCCGTACTGATAGGCCAGGCGGAAAAAGCGGAACAGAAGCTCCTTCCGGTACAGCTCCTCTCCCTCTCTCCCTTCTTCCTCCCTTTTCAGGGGACTTGGCGCAAGCCGCTCCGAGCCGTTGGCATCCTCCACGCCGGAAAGAAGCTCCTTCAGGCAGGAAAGAAGCTCTCTGTGTCCGGGCTGTCCCGGATGGATCACCGGCACAAAGGAATATTTTCCTGTCTGTACCGGGGCGATATAGCGGATGGTACAGGCATCCGGAATCTGCCCTCCCAGCAGATCCAGATGAAAGACCAGACTGTCGGAGATCATTTCCGTTCCGGCAAGCGCATGGGCGGAATGAAGCACATTCGGGGAGATCAGCAGGATATCATCCTTCTGAACGGTAAAGCTTTCAAAGCCGATATCGTATCGGATGCTTCCCTCTTCGATCCAGGCCGCTTCCATTTCCTCGTGCCAGTGAAGCGGCAGCTCCCTGTAGGAATACGGCGCGACGCAGCGGTAACGGCGGACAGGCATCAGGACGTCTCCGTGGGCTTTTTCTCTGTAGGCCCCGGGCTGTATTTTTTCCATGTCTGAAAATTCTCCTTCCTTTTTCCGATCATGCTGCACACAGCGGGCGATGTCACGCGCAGGCGGACTGGCTGCCAGGACCTTCGCCGCCAGGCACACGTTTAAAAAAAGGCTCCCGCCTCCTCCGGGTCGTCCGGCAGGAGCGGGGGCCTTTCGCTGTGCTGTTCTGTTTTCAGGATTCCGTTTCCGGTCACTCCGCAGCGTCTGCGGCAGCGCTCCCGGTTTCCGTCTCAGCGGCCGCAGTTTCCGTTTCTGCGGTCTCCGCCGCAGTGCTCTCGGCTTCCGCGCTTTCCGTCTCAGCGGCGGTGCTCTCGGCTTCCGTACTTTCCGTCTCAGCCTCGGTCTCCGTCTCCTCCGGCACGGTCAGGAAATGAAGCTCCCCTGCCACATCCGTCACCACGCAGGCTTCGGCGATCTCCGTCACATGCTCGTTCACGACCTCGCTGGCAAGAAGGTTTCCGATGGATTCGTTGGTAGCCTCTTCATCGTTCTGTCTGGAAAGGAACTGCACCACATAGTATCTGTTCAGGCTTTCCGACTCCAGAACGGCGATCTCGCCCTCCTGACGGCTCTCGTCGAACAGCCAGTCCGCAATGGCCGTGGGCGCTCCGTAGTAGGTACCCTCCTCGGTCAGGCTTCCGTCCTCTTCTCCGCCGTAGGTATCCTGCTGGGCTTCGTTCGCATATTCCACGCAGAGATCCTCAAAATCCTCTCCCTCGTCCAGGCGGGCCGCCATCTCATCCGCACGGACCTTCAGCTCGTCCATGGCTGCGGCGATCTCCTCATCCGTCATGCCGGCATCCTCTTCGGCTGCTTCCGTTTCATCAGAAGCGGCTTCCTCAGTGGCAGTCTCCTCGGCCGCGGCGGTCTCTTCAGCAGCGGTCTCTTCCTCTTCTTCCTCCACTTCAAAGTAGAAGCTTCTGTAGGTTACCGTATCATAGGTGGTCTTGTTCTCTTCATAATAGGAAGCGATCTCGTCCGCCGGGGGCTGATTCTCCTCCACCAGATGCGCGTAGTAGGCGGTGGCGAGAAGGTTTTCCTTAATGATGGGCTCCACTCTGGACTTCGTCGCGTAATCGCCGTACAGCAGGGTATAATAATCGCTCTCGGTCACCGAGGAAGACTCCGCCTGGGCCGCGATCTCCGATTCATAGGAGGCAAGATCCTCCGAATCGTCATATTCGAAACCGTTTTCCTTCGCTTCGTCCGCCATGGCCTTGACCTGCTGCAGCTGCGTGACCGCGGCCTGATCAAAATAATCCTTCCAGGTCATGTTCTCATTGCCGGGATAGGTCTGCTCATCCAGGGGCGTAGCGGTATCCAGTCCCATGATGGAAGCATAGGAGCCGTACATGCTGAGATAATTGTTGTAGGAATTGTTGAAATAATAATTATACTCCAGCCTGGTCACATCATGCTCCCCGACCTTGAAATAAGTCTGGTTCAGCACCTGGTATCTGTCGTAAAACGACGTGGCAAGAGAAAAAATAATCGCAACGGCGATCGCTGCCAGGATCACGCTGCTGATGATCCGGAAGCGCAGCCAGGATCTGCGTTCCTTTTCCTCTTCTTTTTTTCTTTTTTCCGTACGACGGTCATATCGGGTCACGACCTTGCCGTTCTGTTCCTCTGTCTGCTTTTCCTTGGACATTAGGCTTTCCTCCTTGCATTTCTCCAAACAGTATATTACACTTTCCGGAATGCTTCAACCGGAAAATGCTTTTTTTCATTTCAAAAGCCGTCCGAAGGCGAGTGCCAGAAAGAGCAGGCCTCCTGCCCAGGAAAGGTCTCTCCGGCTGCGGGAAGCGAGCCTCCTTCCCAGACACTGTCCTCCGGCCAGCGCCGCGAGGCCGAAAAGGAAGCAGACTGCCAGCGTAAATCCGGCGGGAAGGTGCAGAAAGGCGGCGAAGGTCCCGGCCGTCAGGCTGTCTATGGACATGGCAAGGCCGAAAAAAACAGCTTCCTTCATGGAAAGGACGCGGTTTCTGTCCGCATCCGCCTCCGACGGATTTCCGTATATGCTCAGGATAAAACGGAGCCGGGAGAAGGAAAAATGAATGTCTTTGCGCACGCCGCAGCGGCGGTTGATGTAGTTTTTGATCAGGGAGTCGGAAAGCCGGATACAGCCGAGAAGAAAAAGGCTGACAAAGGCGACGAGACGCGCCGTCCCCTCCGGCACCAGCGTCCGCAGCAGGGTCCCGAAGCCGAGCGCCGCTCCCAGGCAGGCAGTGCTGACGGCGCTCATCAGCGCCGTCTTCTTTCCGTCTATGTCCACGCCGTCCGCCCCGTACGCCATGCCCGCCACAAAGGTGTCCGTACACAGGGCCAGACAGAACAGAATTGCCTGAAGCATGATTTTTTTACCTTTTTCTTTCAGTATATTCCCGCTTCGACAAAAATGCTCCGGGACAGAAACGGCGGCTGTCCTCTTTTTTCAGAACAGCCGCCGTCTCCGCCTTTTCCTGCCGTATGCGTTTTTCTTCGGACTTCCGTGTCCGGCTCAGCCCTCCATACGGGCTCTGCCTTTTCTCTGAACCGCTGTGTCCGGCTCAGCCCTCCATACGGGCTCTGCCTTTTCTCTGAACCGCTGTGTCCGGCTCAGCCCTCCATGCGGGCTCTGATGTAGGTCTCCAGAAGATCCACCGTCCGGTCGATGCCCAGCCTGCTGCTGTTGATGGACAGGTCATAGTTTCTGGAATCGCCCCATTTTCCCTTGCAGTAGTAGTTGTGATAGGACTTGCGCTCCCAGTCCTTCCGGGACATCATGTGCTCCGCTTCGTCCTCCGACAGACGGTAGAGGCGCATGATGCGCTCCCGCTTCACCTCCCGGTCGCCCAGGACGAAAATGGAAACAAGGCCCTCGTTTCCCTTCAGGATCGTCTCCGAGCAGCGGCCCACCACCACGAAGGATCTCCCCTCCTGCGCCATTTTTTTCAGATAATCGAACTGCATGTTGGCGACATTTTCCTGGATGGAGTTGGAATAGCCCCGCACCGTTCTGGAAAACAGGCGGTTTTTCGGGCGCTCGTCATATTTTTTGAGGGTATCGCCGCCCACGTCTTTTTCCGCCGCGATGTGCTCCAGCAGGTTGTTGTCATACAGATCCAGCTCAAACCTGCGCGCGAGCGCCTCCGCGATCACATGTCCCCCGCTTCCGAACTCCCTGCTTACGGAAAGAATCAACCGTTTCCCCATAGGTACACCCCTTTCTCAGAAATATCTGACGTAAATCGCGATCATGGAAAACAGCACCACCAGCACCGTGGCGGGCGCCGCGTATCTGCAGTATTTTCCCCAGCCGATCACATGGCCCTCCTTGGCCGCCACGGAAATGCCCACCACGTTGGCGGACGCTCCGATGGGCGTTGCGCTGCCGCCGATATCCGTCCCCATGGACAGCGCCCAGGCCAGCACGGACAGGTCGACGCCCTGCGCGGCGGAAAGGGACTGGATCACGGGGATCATGGTAGCCGCGAAGGGGATGTTGTCCACAAACGCGCTGGCCACCGCGGAGATCCAGAGCACGATCGCCACCATGATCATGGCGTTGTCTCCGCTCACCCGGGCGATAAAGCCGGCGATGAGCTCCAGGATCCCGGTCTGCTCCAGGCCGCCCACCACCACGAACAGCCCGATGAAAAACAGAAGGGTCTTATAATCCACTTTTTTCAAAAGCCACAGAGCGTCCTTTCCCGCCGTTACAAGCGTCACCGCGCCGATGAAAACGCCGATGGCCGCCACGGTCAGGCCGGTCTGGGCATGGGTCACGAGCAGGACGACAGCCGCCGCGAAGATCGCGCTGCTGACCGCAAAATCCTTCCTGTTCTCGATCGCGTCCTTCGGGTTGGGATAGGAGACCTCCCCTCTTTCGGCCACACTCTTTTCCAGCTCCCTGCGGAAGCAGAAGAAGAAGTAAAGGATCACCAGGATCAGGGAAAAACCGGCGATCACTCCCGTATTGGTGATGAAATCCGCGAAGGAATACCCCAAAGAGGTTCCAATGATGATGTTCGGCGGATCTCCGCACATGGTGGCCGAGCCTCCCAGGTTGGCGCAGAAGATCTCCGCGATGATCATCGGCACCGGATTGAATTTCAGAAGCCTGCCGAGCTCCACCGTGGCCGCCGCCAGAAACAGGATCACCGTGATGCTGTCGATGAACATGGCAAGGATGCTGCTCATCACCATGAAAACGATGAAAAGCGGGACCGTCCGGTATTTCACCAGTCTGGCGAGCTCCAGGCAAAGCCAGCGGAAAAATCCTGCCTTTCCCATTCCCTCCACCATCAGCATCATGCCCGCGATGAACAGGATGGTGGACCAGTTGATCCCGGAGGAGGA
>CALWGL010000060.1 GCA_944380025.1 uncultured Lachnospiraceae bacterium | reverse complement strand
GCTCTGTTTATATGAGGTAACAAGTTAGAAAAAGCCTGAAAAATCAATGATTTTAGGCTTGACATTATAGGAAGGGAGAGGATTATATCCGAACGCAGAAGGAAATACTGGAAAGACTTGACCAGCTTCTTCTGGACCGCAGCTGGTCAGAATATCGTCTGGCGAAGGAATGCGGCCTGTCCGAGTCTACCATCGCGAACATCTACAGAAGAAGCAGCATGCCGTCCATCGCGACCCTGGAGGCGATCTGCAGAGGCTTCGGGATTTCCATGTCGCAGTTTTTCGCGGAAAATGAGACGGTGGAGCTCACGCCCCAGACCAGGGAGCTGTTTGAATGCTGGATCTCGCTTACTTCGGAGCAGAAAGAAGGGGTCCTGACCATCATGAAGCTCCTTGCGGGAAGATAAAGAATAAAGAATGAGAGAGCGGTCCCCGCGGTCTGCCGATACGGTCTGACAGCCTGCGGCGGACCGCCTTTTTTATTTTTGAAAAAAGACGTTGGCGCGCCTGATACGTACCGCGTCAGGAGGCACGCTTTTTCCAAACGGCAGAGGGTGCGCTCTGCTGTGCTGCCGGCGAACGGCAGCGCAGGTTAGCGCTCCGGCCGGCGCAGGGCGTGTTACTGTTCAGCCTTCGGCAGAACAGTAACGGCATCCGGCCATTCCAATCGCTTCGCGATGGGCCGGATGCTTCCTTCCTGTACGTTTTTGCACGGTCTGCACAGTAAATGCGCAGACCTGTCTGAATAGTAACCTGGGCGTTTTCCGTGAGAAGGCACAAATTCATATGGCACCCTGTCCTCCCGTATGCTATAATATTTCTGTCTATATTTGACGCCCGAAAGAAGAAAACGCCTTCGGCGATATGATCCGGAAGCTCCGCCCGGCGGATGATCTTCCGTAAGGAACCAGAAACAGGAGATGAATGCCATGACAGAAAGACCGATCAGGACCTATCCTGGAGTACCTTATCCTATGGGCGTGTCCGCAGCTGCTGACGGAAAGGTGAATTTTGCAGCGGCCCTTCACACAAAGGACGAATGCGGCGTGCTTTTATACCTGAAAGGAAGAAGCGCGCCCGTTCGTCTGCCTTTTTACAGGGGAAAAAAGGTGGGAAATATATACTGCCTGCAGGCGGAAGGGCTGGCGGGCCGTGAATTCCGGTACAATTTTTACGCGGGAGACGAGATCCTTACGGATCCTTACGCAGCAGTTATCCATGGAAATGAAAAGTGGGGGAAACGGGTGGATCCTGTCCTGGAAGGAGGGGTCTGCGCGGGAGAATATGACTGGGGAGAGGACCGGGCGCCGATGACGCCTCTGTCGGAGACCATACTGTATCTGCTTCATGTAAGGGGGTTTACCCGCCATGCGAGTTCCGGTGCGGAGCACAGAGGGACCTTTGCCGGGATCAGAGAGAAGATCCCCTACCTGAAGGAGCTTGGCATTACCGCGGTGGAGCTGATGCCTGCCTACGAATTCCTGGAGCTGGAAACGCCGAAGCTGCCGGAATCCGGCATGGAGGAGCTGAAGAAGCACTGCATGGAGGATCCGGACGCGGTTCAGAAGCCCAGGCTGAATTACTGGGGCTATAAGGAGGGCTATTATTTTGCTCCCAAGTTTTCCTACGCGGCATCGGACCGGCCGGCAGAGGAATTCAAGGACCTGGTGAAAGCCCTGCATGCGGAAGGGATCGAACTGATCATGCAGTTCTATTTTCCGCCGAAGATCAAACAGGCGCATATCCTGGAGGTGATCCGGCACTGGGTGCTGGAATATCATGTGGACGGCTTCCATCTGATGGGCGTGCGGGTGCCTGTGGCGCTGCTTGCGACAGAGCCGATGCTCGGAAATACCAAGCTTTTTTATGAGAATATGCCCTGCGGGGAGATCTATGAGAGCGGCGAGACGCCGGTCTATAAAAATCTCGCATCCTATAATGACAGCTTTCTGTATGTCATGCGGGCCTTCCTGAAGGGAGACGAGAACATGGTTTCCCCCGCCCTTGCGTGCCTGAAGCGTAACCCAAGGCAGGAGGGCGTCATAAATTATATTGCCAACTATTCCGGCTTCAGCCTGGCGGATCTGGTTTCCTACGACGGAAAGCACAACGAAGAGAACGGAGAGGACAACAGGGACGGCAGCGACGACAATGCGAGCTGGAACTGCGGCGCGGAGGGGAAGACACGGAAAAAGTCGATCCTGCAGCTTCGGAAAAGGCAGATGAAGAACGCCATGCTCCTTCTTCTCACCGCGCAGGGAACGCCGATGATCGTCAGCGGCGATGAATTCGGATTCAGCCATGGAGGAAACAACAATCCTTACTGTCAGGATAACAGCGTGAACTGGCTGAACTGGAAGCTCCTGGAAGAAAACAGGGATTTCGCGGAATTTGTCCGTGCGGCGATACGGATGAGAAAAGAGCATCCTGTCCTGCATCAGCAGGAGGAGCTGACCATGCTGGATTATCTTTCCTGCGGCTGTCCGGACCTGTCCTACCATGGAAAGGATGCCTGGAGACTGGATATGGACCGGTACTGCAGGACGGCCGGGGTGATGTACTGCGGCAGCTACGCGAAAACCGGAAGGAAGGAGAACGACTGCTCTTTCTATATCGCCTATAACATGCACTGGGAGGAACAGGAATTTGCGCTTCCCGTTCTCCCGGAGGGAGAACGATGGGATCTTCTGTGCGATACCTTTGAGGAAAACAGGGACGTTCCGGAGGGCAGCCTGTCGGATGCCGCCGCTGCCGGGACGGATCATACCGATGACAGACGTATGCGGATTCCGGGCCGCTGCATCCGGGTCCTGATCAGCCGGCCGGCGGAGCCGGAAGGACAGGAGAGCCTGAAGGCAGGCGTGTCCGCGCGCAGAAAGCCGGGTAAGAAAAAGGCAGGAAAAGAAAACATTGAAAAAGGACAGAAATAAAGGTGTCTGCATGCTGTCAGGCGCCTGGAAGCATTTCAGGACGATCACATATCATAAATACCTGGTGATGAAGGGCTGCTTTGCTGTGGGACTTTACAGGCAGGGTCTGACCCATGACCTTTCCAAGTACAGCCCGGCGGAATTCTGGGTGGGTGCGAGATATTTTCAGGGGAACCGCAGCCCGAATAACGCGGAAAGAGAAGAAAAAGGCTATTCCTCCGCCTGGCTGCATCACAAGGGCAGGAACCGGCATCATTATGAATACTGGATCGACTACAGCACGGAAAACGTGCCGGGAGGCATGGCGCCGGTGGAGATGCCGCCCCGTTTTGTGGCGGAGATGCTGATGGACCGGATCGCCGCTTCCAGGGTCTACCGGGGAAGCAGCTATACAGACAGGGATCCCCTGAATTATCTGCTTTCCGCAAAAGAGCCGCCCATCATGCACGAAAAGACAAGGCAGCTCCTTCTGAAGCTTCTGACCATGCTGGCTGAGGAAGGAGAGGAAAAGACTTTTTCCTATGTCAGGACGCAGCTTCTGGGAAAGAAACGGTAAAAAGCAAAGAGAGGCCGGCCCTGTCAGCCGGAAGGAGAGGACCGCGGGCCGCAGTAACGGCCGCGGTCCTCTCCTGATCTCAGGAACTTTTTTTCCTCCTTTACATATAGTATCGTAAAGGGTAACAGTTCAGCCAGGTCTGCGCATTTACTGCGCAGACCGTACGAAAACGTATCGGCAGAAAGCATCCGGCCCATCGCGAAGCGATTGGAATGTCCGGATGCCGTAACAGTTCTGCCGAAGGCTGAACTGTTACCGTAAAGGAGATGATGACACATGAACTGCCTGTATTTGCTGCTGCTTTTATGCTGCTGCGCGAAAAACGGAGGCCGCGACGGCTGCGGCTGTGAGAACGGCGGGCGCTGTGGATGCGCAGACGCGGCCTGCCCCTGTCAGGGGATGAGACCGGAGCCTGCCTGTCCCCATGCGGAACCGGCCTGCCCTCATGGAGAGCCTTCCCGTCCGGCTCCGGGACCGAACCCGCCGCTGCCCAGACCATTCCCGCCTTTTGCGGAGGATTCCGGATGCGGCTGCGGGGAATGAAAAATGCATAGGGAACGGTAACTGAAAAAGGAAACTCGCCGGTAGACGCTGCCTGACGGCAGCCGCGTTCGGCGCAAGTGGTGCGCATGATGCGTACCGCATCAAGACGCATATTTTTTACCTCTGACACACAGGAAGGAGACGATCCTGCAGGATCCGGGCTTTTTGCCCCGGAATTCTCTGCCGGGTCGTCTTATTTTGTATGGCGGCGTGCGGACAGAGGGTGTTTTTCACGGCTGCAGGTCTGCATCGGAAATCACAGAATTTTCACAGTTCGAACAAAAACCGGTAACAAATATCCGATAAACTTTAACAAGTATTTAAAGCGTTAACGAATTGGCGCGCCGGGATCCATACCGGCGCGTATCCAGCGTCAGCGCAGCTTCGGCATGGAGGTAGAAATGAGCGGTAAGGAGAAGAAACCCGGAAAGCAGGGAAAGAAGACGGCAGTTCTGGCGGGTATCTGCGCCGCGGTCCTGCTTGCAGCGGCAGGAGGCGGAGGATATCTGTGGATGTCAGGCAGAAACGCGGACGGACAGGAACCGGGAAGTATCCCGGAAGGAGATCTGAGCTTTGGCATGGAGACAGTCACGGCGGGAGGAAGCACATCTGTCGGCATGCAGGAGGAAAGCTTTGATCTGGACTATATTGAGACAGAGCTGGAGATTGAAGAGGTCTATCTCTCCAGCCAGGATGATGTAGAGGCGGGCACGGCGATCCTGAAGCTGACGGACGAAAGCGTGGAGGCGGCGAGAAGGGAGCTGGAAGAAAAGGCGACGCAGGCGGATCTGGACTACCGGGAGGCGCTTCTTGACGGAGAGGAGGAAAAGATCACGGCGCAGCAGACGCTGGATACCAGTCTGCTGAACGGAACCTATGCCTCCTATACATATGAGGAATCTCTGAAGGAGAGCGAGGAAGAGATCGCTTCTCTTCAGGAACAGATCGAGGAAGCGCAGGAGCTGGTGGATGAATATACGGCATCCGCCGAAACGAATTATTATTATACCTATTATGAAGTGGCAGAGAAGCAGGAAGAGCTGAACACCACCTTCGCCGCGCTGATGCAGCTGTACGAGGAGTGGGACGTGGAGGAGCTGGAAAAACTTTATTCGTCATCCGCGTCCGGCGGCTATTCAGAAGGAAGCGGTGCGGCTGACGGAGAAGCTGCGGATCTGCCGGCCGGAGAGGGAGGCGCAGACAGCATCGGGTCCTATGGAGAAGGCATGATGGATGGCGGAATGATGGACGGCGGCATGGCAGAGGGAAGCATGACGGACGGCGGCATGGGCGGAGTAAAAAGACGTGTCAGCAACGACAGCACGAAGCTTACCGTATACGATATGCTTGATCAGGAGGTACAGGAAAACCAGGCCGCCTATGAAGAAGCGGTGGAGAATTATGAGGAAGCCAAAGCCACGGCGGAGGCTTCTCTCGCCCAGGCGCAGACCAATCTGGAGCTTTTGAAGATCCAGCTGGAGGAAGCTCAGATCGAATACAAAAAGCTGCAGGTGAGCAGTCAGAGCGACTATGACGCCGCGGTTTCGGAAAGCAATCTGGCGCAGGAGACCTGGCAGACGGAGATCGACCGGATCGACGATGAGATCAGCGTGGCGCAGAATAAAAAAGAGGAAGCCGACGAGAATCTGCAGGAGTTTGAGGAAATGATCGGGGACGGATATCTCTATACTACGGCCGCAGGGACCGTGATGATGGTAAGCGCGCAGGCGGAGACGGAGCTTACGGGAGGCAGCATGGTGCTGGCCTACAGCAGTCCGGATACGGTCACCGTAACGGCTTCCGTGGATCAGGAGGACATCGCGTCGGTGGAGATCGGAGAAAAGGCCGTCGTTATGGTATCGGAGTACGGAAATTATGACGGAACGGTGAGCTCGGTCAATCCGGTGTCCTCTTCATCGGGACGCTCCGGCGTGACCTATTCCGTTGTGGTGGAGCTTACGGGAGATGTGAGCGCCCTGTCCCAGAACCTTTCCGCCACGGTGTATTTCGGAGTATCCACGCAGGATCTGCAGACGCAGGAGCCCGCAGCCGGCGCCGCAGCGCCTGAGGCTGCGGAGCAGGAAGAAACGGAGCGCATGAGAGAAGGGAGACAGGAATGAAAAAGATCAGGAAAAAGACTATCCTTAAACTGGCCGCTGCGGCCGTCGTCTTCCTTTCTCTGCTGGGGGTCTGCATCTATACGGTTTTTATCCGTCCTGCGCTCATGAACCGGGTGACGGTCCTTTATAAGGAAACGCAGGTGCAGTCCGGAGATCTGGTCCAGGGGATCATGGAAAGCGGGAGCGTGGAGATGGAGGAAAGCAGCGTCGTCTATGATCTGGATATCAGCTATGACGACGAGGATGAGGATGACGACGAAGAAGAGGAAGACGAAGAAAACAGCCGGTATCTGGAGATCGAAACGGTGTATGTGGTGCAGGGACAGCGGATGGAGGAAGGAGACGCGCTGTTCGGCTTCACGCAGGAGAGCATAGACGGAGTCAGAAGGAATCTGGAAAACAGCGTTTCGGAGGCCAGAGTGGATCTGGCGGAGGCGGAGAGCGAATACAATACGCAGGCGCAGACCGCGAAAAGCACCTATAACAGCTCGGTGGCAGAATCCGGCACGGCGCAGCGGAGCTATGACGCTTCCATGAATAACCTGCAGCAGCAGATCAGCCTGCTGTATGCGGATATCCAGGTCCTGCAGGCGCAGATCGACGACTGGAATGAGAAACTGACAGACGAGGATACCCTGGAGGAATACAGCGACCTGAAGTATGAGATGGAGCGGGCGAAGGAGCTTCTGGATGAAACGGACGGCTCCTCCGTGGCTGCCTATGTGGCGAATTATGAGGATTATCAGACCGCCCTTTCCGCGTTTGAGGAACTGGACGATCAGCTTCAGAGCTATCGGGACGGGATCGAGGAAAACACGCAGGAGATCCTGGACCATAATGAGGAGATTCTGGAGGCGCAGTCGAGCCTGGAGCAGGAGGAGCTGCTTCTGAAGCAGGAATATGACAGCGCGGTGCAGAGCGGTAGCCTTGCGGGCGATATATACAGCTATACGCTGCAGTCCCTGCAGGATTCTGTGGACAGCGCGCAGCAGACGCTGGCGGATGCCCGGGAGCTGCTTGCTGATTTCGAGGCCTTTGTGGGAGAGGACGGCGTGATCCGGTCGGATGGAAGCGGTCTGATCACACAGATCGACTACGAGGCGGGAGACCGGCTTAC
The DNA here is from genome assembly GCA_944380025.1 of uncultured Lachnospiraceae bacterium. Lineage (GTDB taxonomy): Bacteria > Bacillota > Clostridia > Lachnospirales > Lachnospiraceae > Eisenbergiella. The sequence continues at coordinate 8,131 of CALWGL010000060.1, read as the reverse complement.
CGCGGCGGGAACCATGCTTTCCTATGTGACGCAGGACGCCTGCTCCATTACCATCGATGTCTCCGAGGAGGATATTTCCCATATTTCCGTGGGAGACACCGTGACCATAGAAATGACCGCCTATCCGGACGAGGAGTGGGAAGGAACGGTCAGCGCCGTTACCACCTCGGCGGACAGCGAATACTCCGCCACGGTCAATTATCCGGTCACCATCCATGTGGAGGGGGATACCTCCAGGATCTACGGCGGGATGACGGCGGATATCACCTTTGTGACGGACAGCGTGGAAAATGTCCTTTATGTGGACGCCGGCGCGGTCGTTTCCGGTGAGGACGGCAGCACCTCCGTTTATGTGAAGGACGCGGAAGGAAACATGGTTCTGCAGCCGGTGGTTACCGCATTTTCCAACGGCACACAGACGGAGATCCTGGAAGGACTTTCCGAAGGCGATACGGTCTATATCGCAAGTACGGTCAGCGCGGGAATCGATGAAGAAAGCCTGAAAGAGACCGGAAGGGAGAATGCGTGAAAATGAAAGGAACGAGGAAGGCCGGAAAACAAAGCTCCGGAAAACAAAGCTCCGGAAAACAGAAGAGCGGAAAGAAGAAAGTGCTGATCCCCTGTATCGCCGGAGCGGCCCTTTTTCTGGCAGGCGGGACGGCTGCCGTCCTGCTTGCGCAAAACGGTGAAGACGAAACCATATACCGGGAGGAAACGGTGCAGTACGGAGAGCTTACCGTGGGACTGCAGGAAACCGGAAGCGTAGAGGTGGGGACCACGGAGCAGATCTTTGAGCTGGATATGAGCGCCTATACGGAAAGCGGGGACAGCAGCTTTTCCTGGGAGCAGGGTGAAGGAAATGTTTTTCAGGGAATGACGCCGGGAAACTCTGCCTCATCCTCTTCGAGAAGCCTGACGGTGGAGGAGGTCCTCATCACGGAGGGTCAGGAGGTATCGGAGGGAGATCCCCTTTACCGGATTTCTCAGGACAGTATCGACGAGATCCGGAACGGACTTTCCGCAGATGTGTCCGACGCTCAGGTTACCCTGGAACAGACGCAGACGCAGCTTGCCATGACGCAGCTGGAGGCGCAGCAGGAATATGATACGGATACGGCATACAACAGCGTGCTCGCCCAGGCGGAATACGACAGAACCATAAAGGAGCTGCAGGAGGCAGTCACAGAGATCGAGGAGCAGATCGCTGAGACCAATGAAGAACTGCTGGATTGGAATGAAAAGCTTCTGGAATACCAGACGGATCTGGAGACGGAAAAAAAGATCCTGGAAAATGCGGAATATGTGCTGGAAACCACAGAGCTGATCACAGATGCCTACGGCTGGATCACGGCGGAAAACGCCAGGGAGGACGCGGAATCCGTGATCGAGACCCTGGAGGAAGAGATCGAGACCGCACAGGATTCCATTACCGAGACAACGAAGGAGATCGAAGATCTGACAGACAGCCTGACCGGAGCCAGACAGAGCCTGGAGCAGGGCCAGATCGATGCCCAGGCCCAGCTTTCCCTCCGGACGCTTGGCAGCGCAAACGCTTCCGAACGTTATGCCGTAAGCGTGGGTATGGGAGAATTTGAGGCGCAGACAGCAAAGGAAGATTACGAGGAGGCGGTGGAGAAGCTGAATGAATTCGATGCCGTCCTGGGAGATCAGACCGTGAAGTCGGATTACAACGGAGTGGTTACGGAAATCTCTCTTGCGGAAGGAGACAGCGTGGATACGGGGAGCACGCTGGCCGTCCTGAGCGACTATGACGAAGTGACGGTGACCGTCTCCCTGGAAGAGTCGGACCTGGAAAATGTGAAAGAGGGTGATGCGGTGAATGTGTATATCGAGGCATGGCCGGATGAGGAGTATTCCGGTACGGTGGATGAGATCGGCGACGCGCAGTATGACAGCTCTGCCGGGACCACCTATTCGGATGTGACCGTGAAGCTTTCCGGCGATACCGCGAAGCTGTACGACGGGATGACGGCGGAGCTCACCTTCATCACGAAAGAGACGGAAACGGTTACCTACGTTTCCAACCGCGCCGTTTTCCGGGAAAACGGAAGATCTTATGTGCGCATGTATGATGAGAACGGAAAGGCGGTCAGCGTGGAGATCGTGACGGGATTTTCGGACGGAAGCCATGTGGAAGTGATCGAGGGACTTACGGAAGGAGATACGGTTCTGATCGAAAGCGGGGTGAGCGGTTCATGAGACTGACGGAGATCTTCAGGCTCGTCTGGCTGAATCTTGCCTCCAACAAATTTAAGGTGATCCTCACCTCGACGGGGATCATCGTCGGCTCCGCCACGATCATGCTGGTGATTGCCATCGGGACCGGCGGCCGGGAAGAGGTAGCGGAGCAGTTTAAAAACCTGAACGCAGGAGCCATCGATATTACCTATGAATATCAGGGAAATGATTTTGGCGGCGGGAGGCCGGGAGGCATGTCCGGAGGAGAAGCGTCCGGCGGAGGAATGCCGGGCGGCGGCAGCATGCCGGGCGGCGGAGCATCCATGCCGCAGGGCGGAGGCGGAATGCCCGGCGGTATCATGCCGGGCGGAAGGGCTGATTTTGGAGCAGGCTTTTTCGGAAACTTTTTCAGTGGAGGCCAGGAGGAGAGGAATACGGAACGAATCACCCTCTCCACGGATGATCTGGAGGATATCCTCACCTTTGTGCCGGGTGTGGAGGAGGGCTGCCTCAGCTTTACCGCCACGTCCGCTGTGGACGGGGGAGAGCTGGAGGAAAGCGCCTCCTATACCATTGCGGGTGTTCAGAGCAATTATGCCGCGCTCAGCAATCTGGAGCTGGCGATGGGAGAATTCCTGAACGACGATGACGATACCTATAAGGAGAAGGTCTGCGTTCTCGGCTATGATGCGGCAAGAGAGATCTTCGGAAGCGTCTACGACGCATATAACGGGACCGTCTACATTGACAACCGGCCCTATCAGGTGATAGGCGTCCTGAACGCAATGGGATCGGTCTCCTCCGGGATCAGCCCGGACAGCGCCCTTTTCATCCCTTATGAAACGGGCCTGAAATACCTGGCGGGAAACAACGTCAGCCCGACTCTGACCGTGATCGCACAGGATGTAAAAGAGGTGGAAACCGTGATCGCCAACGTGGAGACCGTTCTTGCGGAAAGCTATCCCAACGCGGAATTTACCATTTCGGATGCGGGAAGCAGGATGGAGGCCGCGTCCGCCTCCAATGATACCCTGACCATGCTGCTTGTCTGCATGGCCGTAATCGTATTTATCGTGGGCGGGATCGGCATCATGAACGTGCTGTTTGTTTCCGTAAAGGAACGGACCAATGAGATCGGCATCCTGAAGGCGATCGGCTGTTCCAGAAGGGATATTCTGGCGGAATTCCTTCTGGAGGCGAGCTGCACCAGTCTGATCGGGGCGATTCTGGGCGTGATGCTGGCACTGGGACTGACTCCGGCGCTGGAGCATTTCGGCGTGACCATCGCACTCTCTGTTTCCGGCGGTGTTCTCTCTCTGGTCTTCGGCGTCCTGACCGGCACGGTCTTCGGGTTCTATCCCGCCTGGCAGGCATCCAGAATGATCCCCGTGGAGGCGCTGAATCATGAGTAAAAATGACGGCTCAGGCACAAAACGGCATTTTGCTGCCGGCCCGCTGCCTGAGAGAAAGGAAAAGGAAATGGAAAACACTCCTCTTACCTCCCGTGAACTTCTTCTGCTGAAACAGAAGAGACGGCGCAGAAAAAGGATCCTGGTCCTTCTTGCCGTCCTTCTCCTTTGCCTGGCAGCAGGAGGAGGCGGCTTTTTCCTCTGGATGCGTTCCCGCAGGGCCGTACAGGAAACGGTTCAGATCACCGCAGGAGAACAGGAAGAGATCACCTATGCCAGGATCGATACGATCGTGGGAAATGAAATGGAGACCACCCTCCTGGACGCCGCCGTTGTGGAGCAGATGGAGGCGGGCGCGGCAGAGATGACAGCCGGAGGAGAAGCGGAAGGAATGGCGGCCGGAGGCGGGATGCCGGAGGGAATGGAGATGCCGGAAGGCGGGATGCCGGAAGAAATGGAGATGCCCGGAGGCGGAATGCCGGAAGGAATGGCGGCCGGAGGCGGAATGCCGGAAGGAATGGAGATACCCGGGGGCGGAATGCCGGAGGGAATGGAGATGCCCGGAGACGGGATGCCGGAAGGCGAAATACAGGACGCGGCGGAAGCGCCCGAAGGAGAGACGCCGGAAACAACCGAAGCGCCGGAAGCCGAAGCACTGGAAACCGGAACGCCGGAGACGGCAGAAGCGCCCGGAGACGGCCGTCCGGCAGTGGCAGCCGGAGAAACGAAAACCTGGCAGATCCCGGTCGGAACGGACGTGATCACCACGCTCGGCGTTCCCACCACCTTTTCCCGGCTTTCGGCAGGCGACGTGATCGCCGTCCTGACTGAAGCGGGAATGGACAACATCCTGAAGATCTGGATCGTACAGTAAAGGGGCGGACGCCTGACCATGCCCGGCGGCCCTGCCGCAGGCGCGGCCGGACAGAGGGCACATCCACATGGAGGGAAACATGGAAATCAACCGGGAACTGATCATAGACATGAACCACATCAATAAAGGCTATATGCTCGGAGAAGAGAAGGTGCCTGTCCTGAAGGACGTCTGCTTTCAGGTGCGCAAAGGGGAATTTGTCGCTATCCTCGGGCCTTCCGGATCCGGAAAAACCACGCTCATGAATATCATCGGCTGCATGGATCTGGCTGACGACGGAAAATATTATCTGGACGGAAATCCCATCCACGAAATGGAAGAGAAGGAGCTGAACGACGTCCGGAACCGGGAGATCGGTTTTATTTTTCAGAACTATCAGCTCATCCCCACCTACGATATCCTGCAGAACATCATCATGCCGCTGGTGGTGCGCGGCATGAGCTCTCAGGAAGCACGGGAACGGTGCATGGACACCATAAGGCTCCTCGGGATCGACCACAGACTTGCCCATAAGCCGGCGGAGCTGTCCGGAGGACAGAAGCAGAGAGCTTCCATCGCCAGGGCGCTGGTGGGAAATCCCGCCCTGCTGCTTGCCGATGAGCCGACAGGAGCGCTGGACAGCAGCAGCGGGAAGGAGGTCCTGAAGCTGTTTGAAAAGCTGAACGACATGGGAAATACCATCGTGATGATCACCCACGACCTGAACGTGGCGAAGGCGGCGGGAAGGATCGTGCATATCATCGACGGACAGCTGAGCGAAGATTGAAAAATTTACAGGGAAATAGATTAACAAAATCCTCCTTCTATGGTAAGATAAAAAAGAGTATGAAAAAACGGCTGTGGACAGCAGGCGGAAACAGGGGCGAGAGCGCACAGACGCTTCGGAATGGAGGAAAAAATGGGACAGGATAAGTATGTTGCCTACGTTTCAACCTATACGATAGGGGATCAGAGAGAATACGGCATTACGGTATTCGACGTGGACATGGAAAAGGGGCGGTTCACGGAAAAGGAAAAGGTGAAGATCACCAATTCCTCCTACGTGACGATCTCCCATAACCGCAAATATCTGTATTCCATTACGGATTTCGGAGTGGAAGCCTTTGCCATCGGGGAGGACGGAAGCCTGACCTCCATCAATCTGGGCTCCATCAACGGCATGCGCGGCTGCTATGTTTCCACGGACTATGAAGATAAGTATCTGTTCGTTGCGGGCTATCACGACGGAAAGCTCACGGCTCTGCGTGTCAGAGAAGACGGAGGCGTGGGAGAGATCACGGACGAGATCTACTTCAAGGGGCTGGGAATCGTGGCGGAGCGGAATTTCCGCCCCCATATCAGCTGTGCCAGGATGACGAGAGACAACCACTATCTGTGCGTGGCAGATCTGGGAATGGATCATACCAACGTATACCGGCTGGATCATGTGACGGGAAAGCTGAGCCTGGTGGACGTGATCCGAAGCGATATGGAGAGCGCGCCCAGACATCTGAAATTCAGCAAGAACGGAAAGTATCTTTATATCGTTCATGAGCTGAAGAACAGCATCGACGTCTATTCCTACAGGGAAGAAAGAAACAATCCCTTCTTTGAAAAGATCCAGACCATCGGAACGCTGAACAATTATCATGCGGGCGGTTCCACGGCAAGCGCGCTGAGCATGTCTGACGACTACAACTATCTGTGCAGTTCCAACGCGGGCGACAACAGTGCGACGATCTATCGGATCGATCAGGAGAGCGGGATCCTGACCAAGCTTCTGTGCCTGCCTGTGAGCGGGGAATATCCCAAGGATGTGGCGCTGTTCCCGGACAACCGGCATCTGGTATCCCTGAATCAGGATTCCGGAACCCTTACCTTCTTCACGGCAGATCTGGAGAAGGGGCTGCTGGTCATGAACGGACGGGAGATCCCGGTGCCCCAGCCCAACTGCGTGATCTTCCATAAGATCAAGGCGTAGTGATTTAAGAAGGGGACTCTTTACAGATAAAAAAGGAGGAATGCCGCCGGGGGGCGGCAGAAAAGCGGACATGGAAAAATGGAACAGGATCGCACATCAGCCGTGTATTCCTCTGGGGAAGGACGGAAGACGGATCACGGCGTGCCCGGAGCACATCGCTCTTTCCCTGGAAGCGGCGGAGGAAGGCATGGTGCTTCTGAAAAATGAAGGGGGCGTGCTTCCCTTCCCGGCCGGAACAAGGACGGCCATCTTCGGAAAGGGACAGATCGATTATGTGCGGGGAGGCGGCGGAAGCGGGGATGTGACCACCTCCTATACCCGCAGCATCTACGAGGGAATGAAGCAGAAGGAGGCGGAAGGAAGGATACAGATCTTTGACCCGCTTTCCGCCTTTTATGAGGAAGAGGTGAGACGGCAGTATGCCGCGGGCACCGAGGTCGGAAAGACCGTGGAGCCTGCCGTTCCGGAAAAGCTTCTTGCGGCGGCCCGCAGATTCGCGGATACGGCTGTGATCGTGATCAGCCGCTATTCCAGCGAGGGCTGGGACCGGAAGGGAATCCCCGGGGACGGAGATTTCTATCTTTCCGCGCAGGAACAGGCCATGGTGGAAGCGGTGAAGGCGGCTTTCCCGAAGGTGGCTGCGGTGCTTGATGTGGGAGGCATGGTGGATTCCTCCTGGTTTAAGGATGAGCCGGCCATCCAGTCGGTGCTTCTTGCCTGGCAGGCCGGGATCGAAGGCGGACTCGCCGTGGCGGACATCCTCTGCGGCGCGGCCAATCCTTCCGGAAAGCTGACGGATACCTTCGCAGGCTCCTTTGACGATTACCCTTCCTCGGCCGGCTTCCATGAATCCGAGGAATATGTGGACTATACGGAAGATATCTATGTGGGCTACCGCTATTTTGAGACGATCCCCGGAGCGGCGCAGAAGGTGAATTACCCTTTCGGCTTCGGACTGTCCTATACGCAGTTTGAGATCACGCCGGACAGAGCGGAGGAAAAGGACGGCATCGTCCGTATTTCCGCCTGTGTGACCAATGTGGGAGACCGGGCGGGAAAGGAGGTCGTTCAGGCCTATGCGCAGGCTCCTCAGGGAAAGCTTGGAAAGCCGGAAAGAGCGCTTGTTTCCTTTATAAAGACCCGTCTGCTGCAGCCGGGAGAGAGTCAGAGAGTTTTTCTGAGCTTTGCCGTGGATGATCTCGCAAGCTACGATGATCTGGGAAAGATCGCCAGGTCCGCATACGTTCTTGAGGCGGGAGAGTACCATTTTTATGTGGGAAATTCCGTGAGAGACACGGTTCCCCTTTCTCTGGTTCATAGAGAGGAAAAGGACCGCGTCACTCTGCAGCTTACGGAGAGAGCCGCGCCCAGAGCGCTTCCGAAAAGAATGCTGTCGGACGGAAGCTTTGAAGAGCTTCCTGTGACCGATACGGGCAAGAGCCCCATGAACGAGAACTATACGGATTTCCTGAAGCCCTGGAAGGGTGACTGGCGGGATGAGCTGTCTCTTTTCAGAGAAACGGAAGAAAAGCATCTGCTGATCGATGTGGCGGAAGGAAAATGCACCATGGAGGAGTTCCTCGCCCAGCTGACCAACGGCCAGCTCATCGATCTGCTCTGCGGCCAGCCGAATACCGGCGTCGCGAATACCTTCGGCATGGGGAACCTTCCGGAATACGGCGTGCCCAA
>CALWGL010000059.1 GCA_944380025.1 uncultured Lachnospiraceae bacterium | reverse complement strand
GAGAAATAAGACCAATGAAAACTGTCAGAGTTGTTGCAGCGGTAATAGAGTCGGATCATAAAATATTTGCTACGCAGCGTGGCTATGGGGAGTTTAAAGGGGGCTGGGAGTTCCCCGGAGGAAAAATCGAACCGGGAGAAACGCCGCAGCAGGCTTTGGTGAGAGAAATCGAAGAGGAACTGGATACGGAAATCGAAGTGGGAGAGCTGATTGATACGGTAGAATATGATTATCCCTCCTTTCATCTGTCAATGGACTGCTTTTGGTGCAAAATCGTAAAGGGAAATCTGGTTTTGCTGGAAGCGGAAGCTTCAAAATGGCTGGCAAAGGACGAGCTATATTCTGTAGAGTGGCTGCCGGCAGACGAAGGTTTGATTAAAAAAATTGAAGAAAACTGGAAATGAAACAGGAGGCCCCGCCATGTCCCTCTACGCATTAGGCGACCTGCATCTGAGCTTCCAGGCCAACAAACCCATGGACGCCTTCGGCGGGGGCTGGAAGCATCATGAGCGCAAAATAGAAAAATACGTGAACCGGCTCGTAAAGCCGGAAGACACCCTCGTCCTTACCGGAGACCATTCCTGGGGCAGAAAGCTTCCGGAGTGCCGGGAGGATCTGGCGTTTATCGAGCGGCTGCCCGGCCGCAAGATCCTGCTGCGGGGAAATCACGACATGTTCTGGGACGCGAAGAAGACGGAACGGCTGAATGAGGAATTTCAGGGCAGGCTGTTTTTCCTGCAGAATAATTTTGCGGTCTATGAGGATTATGCGCTGGTCGGCACGAAGGGATACACCTTTGAAGGCCCCTTTTATCTGGACGGCCGGGGTCGGATCCTGGGATGGGACGAGGATCGGGAGGAGCAGGCGAAGAAGCTGGTGGACAGAGAAATGGCCCGGCTTCGGGAGTCCTTTCAGAAGGCGGAGCAGGCCGGATACCGGAAATTTATCATGTTTCTGCACTATCCGCCCACGAACATTCTGGAGAAAACCTCGCCCTTTACCCGGATTGCCGAGGAGTACGGCGTGAAGGCGGTGGTCTATTCCCACTGCCACGGGGAAAGGCGGTTCGGGGACAGCATCCGGGGGAACTTTCACGGTGTGGAGTATTTGCTGGTATCGGGAGACTATCTGAATTTTCATCCGGCGCTGGTGCCGGTATGATTATGTGAAGAAGGAGGAGAAAACCTGAACAGGCAATGGAAAAAATACGATCAGCTTACGGAAAAATGTTATCAGGGTATGGCTGTTGGAGGGACGAATATTTGATTAAGGGATACGGGCAGGGCGGATATCCCTGCCGGCCCCATAGGCCGGGAGGACGGGCGGCCGCATGGAGAACCGTTCCCGGTCATTCCCCTCTGTACTGACGGATGATAAAATAAACCGCACAGCAGAAGGACGCGAAATCAGCACCCAGGCAGGGAAAATAAATCTCCTGAGGCAGACGGGCGATCGCAGGGTGGCTCAGGACGCACACCGCCGTAAATCCCGCGCAGACCAGAACACTGATCAGGATCAGAAGAGGATTCCGGTTTTCCTGCGGTTCCAGCGTATTTTCCCAGCTCTTTCTGCGTTCCAGCTGCCAGGCAAGAAGCTCTGCGTCCGCACAGCTTTTGGAAGGGAAAAAGGTCCTTTTTACCATGCTTTGATTGGGATGACGGATCAGACAGGTCACCGCATAATGGGTGCGGTTCTCCCGCAGCCCGTATACCTTCAGCACCTCATCCGCCCCGGCGGGGACGCCGGGTTCCTCCGCAAGCTGCCGGAGAAAACGCTGGATCTCAGCCATGCCGGAAACGATGTCCCATGCGCTGCTTCCATGGCAGACCAGACGGCGGGCATCTATGGCGAAAAGCCTGTCGTCAGAGGTCAGAAAAAAGATGGTGGCATTCTGCGCCGCGCGCATCCCGAGCCTCATTGCAAAGGCTGCGACCAGTACTGTCACTGCAATACAAAGGATAAGAAGGAAGGCTTCCCGGCTCAGCCCGGTCAGAGGCCACTGTCCGGTCATGGAAAACATAGTCCCGGCGGCTGTCAGAACGGCGGCGAGTATTGCGATCCCAAGGGTCCCCAAGACGGTCTGCAGCGCGAAACGGCTCTGCCCGGCTGTGTCCGGAGACATCCAGATTTTTTCGATATTCATATATATCCCTGCCTTTTGTCCGGAGTGATGGTTCTGCATTCAGTATAGTCCATAAACGGAGGAAACATCAACAGTCTTTTTGAAAAGAAGGGAGGACTTGCCATGCCGATCACAGGAGCAGTTATGGTGCCTCATCCGCCTCTGATCATTCCGGAGGTGGGACGGGGACAGGAAAAAGGGATTCAGGCCACCATCGACGCATACCATGAGGCGGCGCGCCGCCTGGCTGCCTGGAAGCCGGATACGGTGGCGGTGCTGTCGCCCCATACGGTCATGTATGCGGACTATTTTCATATTTCTCCGGGAACGGAGGCGGAAGGGGATTTCGGACGCTTCCGCGCGCCGCATGCGAAGGTGAGGGCGAAGTATGACACGCAGCTTGTGCGGCTGATCGCGCAGGAGGCGGACGCGGCGGATGTTCCCGCAGGAACCATGGGAGAGCAGGACAGACGGCTGGACCACGGGACGATGATCCCGCTCTGGTTCCTGAACCGGTATTACGGAGACTATCAGACGGTGCGCATCGGGCTTTCCGGCCTGCCCTTTTCCATGCATTACCGGCTGGGACAGTGCATTCAGCGGGCGGTCATGCGGTCCGGAAAACGGGTGGCGGTCATCGCCAGCGGGGATCTGTCCCACAGGCTGACGAAGGACGGGCCCTACGGCTTCCGGGAGGAAGGGCCGGAATACGACCGGCGGATCATGGAAGTGATGGGAAGCGGACAGTTCGGCGGGCTGTTTGACTTTTCGGAGGAATTCTGCGACAGGGCGGCGGAGTGCGGCCATCGGTCTTTTCTTATCATGGCGGGGGCGCTGGACGGCCTTTCCGTGAAGGCGCAGCGGCTTTCCCATGAAGGTCCCTTCGGCGTGGGCTACGGCGTGTGCGTTTTTGAGGCGGGAGATCCGGAGCCGGGCCGGGATTTCCTTAGGCAGCAGGAGGAGCGGGAGAGAGAAAAGCTGGAAGCGCGCAGGGAACAGGAGGATGCTTACGTGCGTCTGGCAAGGCAGACGGTAGAGACATACGTGCGCACGGGAAAAAAGCTTCCCCTGCCGGACGGTCTTCCTGAAGAAATGCTGTCCCGCCGGGCTGGTGTGTTTGTTTCTCTGAAGGAGGAAGGGCATCTGCGCGGATGCATCGGCACCATTTCACCGGTGAAAAGATGTATTGCGGAGGAGATCTTGGAAAACGCGGTCAGCGCCGCCGCGCGGGATCCCCGCTTCCATCCCGTGGAGCCGCAGGAGCTGGATGGGCTGACCTACAGCGTGGATGTGCTTGGGCCGACGGAAAAGATCTCTTCGGAAAAGGAGCTGGATGTGAAGCGTTACGGCGTGGTGGTGAGCCGCGGCATGCGAAGAGGCCTGCTTCTTCCGAATCTGGAGGGCGTGGACAGCGTGGAGCAGCAGATCGATATCGCCAGACAGAAGGCCGGCATTCCGGAGGATGCGCAGGATATCCGGCTGGAACGCTTTGAAGTGGTACGGCATTTTTGAGGGAGGTTTCGATCATGTGTGAAAAAAGCAGCGCGGCGTCCCGGGAAACGCGTCTGGCCTGCCCGGTCTGCCCCCATCACTGCCTGCTGGCGGAGGGGCAGACCGGCCGCTGCCTCGCCAGAAAAAGGGAAAACGGAAAGATCGTCAGCATCAGCTACGGAAAGCTCACCTCTCTGATGCCAGATCCCATAGAGAAAAAGCCTCTGCGCCGTTTTTATCCGGGAAGCAGGATCCTTTCCGCAGGAAGCTTCGGCTGCAATCTGTCCTGTCCCTTCTGCCAGAATCATGAGATTTCCATGGCGGGGAGCAGAGAGGCAGAGTGGCGGGAGGTATCGCCGGATGAGCTGGCAGAGCTTGCCTGGGAGTATCGGCCTTACGGAAACATCGGCGTGGCTTTCACTTACAATGAGCCTCTGGTGGGCTGGGAATATGTCCGGGATACGGCCCGTCTGGTGCGGGAGCGGGGCATGAAAAACGTGATGGTCACAAACGGTTTCGCCTGCCTTCCCGTTCTGGAGGAGCTGCTGCCTTATGTGGACGCCATGAACATTGACCTGAAGGGCTTTTCCGACGCCTGGTATGAAAAGCTGGGCGGCGATCTGGAGACGGTAAAGCGGTTTATCGCGCGGGCGGCGCAGTCCTGCCATGTGGAGCTGACCACGCTCATCGTTCCCGGTGAAAACGATTCGGAGGAGGAGATGGAGCGGGAAGCGGCCTGGATCGCTTCTCTGGATGCGGAGATCCCCCTTCATGTGACCCGTTTCTTCCCGCGGTACCGGATGACGGACAGGGAGCCCGCGCAGGTGCGGCAGGTGTACCGTCTTAGGGATGTCGCGGCGGCGCGGCTGAAGCATGTCTATACGGGAAACTGCTGAAAACGGGAAGGAAAAGCGGATAGGAAAAGGGAACAGGAAAAGTGGAAAGGAAAAAAGCGTGCGCGCGGCCCTTCGGGGAACCGTTTTGCACGCTTTTTTTATACGATAGGAAAATTCATTTCCTATCGTATAAAAAAAGACGCTCCGCTGTGGATGCGCACTCAGCGCACAGGCAATCAAAAGATTGCCGGTAGATGTTGCCTGACGGCAACCGCGCTCGGCGCGAGTGTGCGCCAAGGCGCACACTTTTTTATGGAACTTATCCCGAAGTTTTTTCCTGAAAAAATGTAACCGGAGCTTCAGGTGGTATTTTTATCGTACACCTCTTTCTGTATTCTGTTCTTACAGGAAGCAGAAAGGAGCGGAGAGCGATGAAGGGATACAACACGGAGAACGGTTATATGGGATATGTGGACGGAGGGTATCAGCTCTTCGCCAGCGAAGCCGATTATCTGGAGTGGATGGAAGACTGAAGGAGGTGCGCGGTATGGAAGGAATGACTGCGGGAAAGGTTTTTTCGGGAAAAGAGAGTCTGCCGAGGACGGAGCTGGAGCTGTCCGGCCTGGACCCGGACGCGCTGGGCTTCATGAAGGCGGCGGAGCGCAGAAGGGCTCTGGAACGGGCGGGACTGGATCCGGAGCAGTATGATTTCTGATCCTCCTGTGCTATAATGAATGCGCAGCGCAATGCGGCAGGAGGAAAGAATATGTCCAGAGGAACGAACCAGAAGCTCAAGCTTTACCGTCTCGCGCAGCTGATGCTGGAAAATACGGACGAAGAGCATTATCTCACCATGCCGGAGATCCTGGCCGGTCTGGGAAAATACGGGGTCACGGCGGACCGGAGGAGCATCTATACCGATCTGCGCGACCTGGAAGCCCTCGGCATTGAGGTGGAAGGGGAGCCTGTGGGCGGCGGATATCGCTATCACGTGGTGAACCGGCCCTTTGAGCTTCCCGAGCTGAAGCTTCTGGTGGATGCCATTCAGTCTTCCCGTTTTATCACGGAGAAGAAGACGAACGCCCTGATCCGCAAGCTGGAAAAGCTGGTCAGCAGGCACGACGCGCAGAAGCTGCAGCGGCAGGTGTATGTGTCCGGCAGGATCAAGACCATGAATGAAAGCATTTATTATACCGTGGACGCCATCCACAACGCCATTTCGGAGAACCGGAAGATCCGTTTCCAGTATTTCCAGTGGAACGTGAAGAAGGAGATGGAGCTTCGCCATGGCGGCGCCTGGTATCATATCAGCCCCTGGGGGCTGTCCTGGGACAACGAGAACTATTATCTGATCGGATACGATTCGGAGGCGGGGAAGATCAAGCACTACCGGGTGGACAAGATGCTGCGCATCCGGATCTCAGAGGAGGAGCGGGAGGGCGGAGAGCATTTCAGGAAGCCGGACATGGCCGATTATACACGAAAGAGCTTCGGCATGTTCGGCGGAGAGGAGCAGACGGTGAGGCTTCTGGTGGACAACCGTCTGGCAGGCGTGATCCTGGACCGGTTCGGACGCGGCGTGATGCTCATTCCCGCAGATGAGGAGCATTTTACCGTAAATGTGGATGTACATGTGAGCGGTCAGTTCCTGGGCTGGGTCTTCTCACTGGGAGAGGGCGTGAAGGTCCTGGCTCCGGACAGCGTGGCGGAACGGATGCGGCAGGAGGGAGAGAGACTGCTGCGGCAGTATGGCCCGGATTCCGGCCGGAGCGCGAAGCGCGGCTTTGCGGATGGCGCGGAGCGAACCGAAGCAAATGGAATGGAATGACGCGGCGGAAGGAAAAAGGATTGCATCCCTCTTTTCTTTCCTCTATAATAAGAAAATACGGATGGACTGCCGGAGACGGAAAAGCGGACCGCGCAGGCTGCCGCTGTGAATCGGCCGAAGGCCGAGCTGTAAGGAAAAGAGAACCGATGAGATAAAAAGGAGGAAGCCCATGATCAGATTACTGGAAGGCGGAGCATGGCTGGTGGACGGAACGCAGGTGATTCCGGACGGCCCGGAGGCTGCCGCAGCGGTGGAGGCCGCGACTGGAAAGAAGCCCGTGAAGGAGGATGCGAAGAAAGAGACCATCAGCTATGGTATCCTGGAAAGCCACAATACCTCCGGAAATATGGAGAATCTGAAGATCCGTTTTGACAAGCTGACCTCTCACGATATCACCTTTGTGGGGATCATTCAGACCGCAAGGGCTTCCGGACTGACCCGTTTTCCGATCCCCTATGTGCTCACCAACTGCCATAATTCCCTCTGCGCGGTGGGCGGCACCATCAATGAGGATGACCACATGTTCGGCCTGACCTGCGCGAAGAAGTACGGCGGCGTATATGTGCCCCCTCATCAGGCGGTCATCCATCAGTTCGCCAGAGAAATGCTCGCCGGCGGCGGAAAGATGATCCTGGGCTCCGATTCCCATACCCGCTACGGCGCGCTTGGTACCATGGCCATGGGTGAGGGCGGACCGGAGCTGGTGAAGCAGCTTCTGAATCAGACCTATGATATCAGGATGCCCGGCGTGGTGGGCGTATATCTGACCGGCGAGCCGGTAAAGGGCGTAGGCCCCCAGGACGTTGCGCTTGCCATCATCGGCGCGGTGTTTAAAAACGGTTATGTGAAGAATAAAGTCATGGAATTTGTCGGCCCCGGCGTGGCGGCTTTAAGCGCCGATTTCCGGATCGGCATCGACGTGATGACCACGGAGACCACCTGCCTGTCCTCCATCTGGGCGACGGACGACGAGATCGAGGATTTCTATGAGATCCACGGCAGGAAGGACGAATATAAGAAGCTGGCTCCCGGACAGACCGCCTATTATGACGGCATGATCATGATTGACCTGTCTGAGATCCGGCCCATGATCGCCATGCCCTTCCATCCCAGCAACACCTATACCATCGAAGAGCTGAACGAAAATCTGGAGGATATCCTTCACGATGTGGAGAAGAAGGCCCTGGTCAGCCTGGACGGCGCGGTGGAATATTCCCTCATGGATAAGGTGAGAGATGGAAAATTCCATGTGGATCAGGGGATCATCGCGGGCTGCGCGGGCGGCGGCTTTGAGAATATCTGCGCCGCGGCGGACATCCTGAAGGGACACTACATTGGCTCCGACGCCTTTACGTTAAGCGTATATCCCGCTTCCATGCCCGTATACATGGAGCTGATCAAAAACGGCGCTGCTGCCACGATCCTGGAGACCGGCGCGGTCATGAAGACGGCCTTCTGCGGCCCCTGCTTCGGCGCGGGAGACACCCCGGCCAACAACGCCTTCAGCATCCGTCATTCCACCAGAAACTTCCCCAACAGAGAGGGAAGCAAGCTGCAGAGCGGCCAGATCGCTTCCGTCGCCCTGATGGACGCCCGTTCCATCGCGGCGACCGCGGCCAACAAGGGCGTGCTGACCCCTGCCACGGAGTTTGACGGAGACTTCGGAAAATATAAATACCATTTTGACGCCAACATCTATGCGAACCGGGTATTCGATTCCCACGGCGTGGCGGACCCGGATGTGGAGATCCATTTCGGCCCCAACATCAAGGACTGGCCGGCCATGTGCGCGCTTCCGGAAAATCTGGTGCTGCGCGTGGTTTCCGAGATTCACGATCCCGTCACCACCACGGACGAGCTGATCCCTTCCGGCGAGACCTCCTCCTACCGTTCCAACCCGCTGGGGCTGGCGGAGTTCACCCTTTCCAGAAAGGATCCCGCCTACGTGGGTCTGGCAAAGGATATCCAGAAGGCCCAGGCTGCCGTGATGGAGGGAGGCTCCGCCCTGGAAGCAAAGCCGGAGCTCGCCGGAGTGCTTGCGGCTGTGAAGGGACAGTTCCCGGAGGCGGCAGCCGCGGTGAAGGCGGACGGCAGCGTGGATGAGAAGCTTCTCGGCTTCGGCTCCACCATTTTCGCGGTGAAGCCCGGAGACGGCTCCGCCAGAGAGCAGGCGGCCAGCTGCCAGAAGGTGCTGGGCGGCTGGGCGAACATCGCCAACGAGTACGCCACCAAGAGATACCGTTCCAACCTGATCAACTGGGGCATGCTTCCGTTCGTGATCGAAGAAGGAGAGCTTCCCTTCCACAACCACGATTATCTGTTCTTCCCGGAGATCCGCAGAGCGGTGCAGGAGAAGGCTCCGTCCGTTACGGCTTACGTGGTAAGGGAGGACGGGCTCGTGCCGTTTACCCTCACGCTGGGAGACCTGACCGATGAAGAGAGGCAGATCATTCTGGACGGGTGCCTGATCAATTATAACCGGGTGGGATAAAGGTTCCTGCCGCGGTGGAAGAATCCTGATGCAGGAATAAATTCTCTTCCGGCAGAATACAATGAAATATCGGGCCGGTAATGCCCTGACAGGACAGGAGTATGGATATGGGCAGAGCAGATGGAGCAGGCAGGATCATAAAGGTACAGCGTACCGCGCGAAGGCAGAAGATGAGAGACCTTTGTGCGGTACTTCTTTTTCTTCTGCTTCTTCCCTACGCCTGCTCGCTTTTGTTTGGAAAAGAGGAGCTGATTCGGGAAACGGCTGCCGTACCGGAACGGGAAGGGCTGACCGTGGCCTGTCAGTCGGAAACGGGCGCGCTTCTGACCGGGCTGGAGGAATATGTGGAAGGGGCGCTGGCCGCAAGCATGCCGGCGGAATATGAAATGGAAGCCCTGAAGGCGCAGGCGGTGATCCTGCGGACGCTGTGCCTGAAGGCATGGGAGGAGAAAAAAGGGACGCAGACGGAAGGCTCCGCCGGTATCGTCACCGCCGAAGAGGTGGGACAGAGATATCTGGACGCCGCGCAGCGCAGGCAGCTCTGGGGAGAAAAATACGAGGAAAATCAGGCCAAGGTGGAGGAAGCCGTGGGGCAGACGGAAGGAATGTATCTGACGCTGGACGGCAGGATCCTGGAACCCGCTTATTTTGAACTGAGCGCGGGGAAGACCCGGGACGGAAAAGAGGTTCTGGGCGAAGGCTATGAATATCTGGTGAGCGTGGACTGCAGCCACGATATCGAAGCAGAAAATTATACGGAAAGCAGGCTGGTCAGCAGGGAGCGGTTCTGGGAAAATCTGGACTGTGACAGCGGCGGGAGGATCCTTCTGACCAGGGACAGCGCGGACTATGTCCTGTATGTAGATATCGGAGCGGACCGGATGGCCGGAGAAAGCTTCCGGGATCTCTTCGGCCTGGCCTCCTCCTGTTTTTCCCTGGCAGAGGAAGAGGACGGGATCCGCATCACCACGAGAGGAGTGGGCCATGGGCTGGGCTTCTGTCAGTATGAGGCTGACAGGAGGGCCGGGGAGGGGGAGGATTATCTGGATCTTCTTGCGCTTTTTTTCAAAGGGACCGAGATCCGGAAGGATGCGGAACAAAAATCCGGCGGATAAAAGCGGATGAAAACTGAATAATGGCGGACGAAACGGAAAAAATAAGCTTGAAGGAATTCACATGGCACATGCCGACGGCACTGCCAAATGTAATAGGAGAGAAGGAAGGACCTATGAGAAGAAGGAGATCAAGCTTTAGAAAAGAAAAGGCGATCATGCTGGCGTCCAGCTGCCTGGTGCTGACGGCTCTGACGGTTACGGGGCTGTATGTGAGGAATCAGAGAAAAGAGCTGCCGGAGGAAAACGTGGTGGATTTCACGGCGCTGGAAGAGGAGGAAAGCCTGACCATGCTGGGAAGCCGGACAGGAGACGGCGCGCAGGATGGAGAAAACGTTTCGTCCGGCGGACAGGGAGAAGGAACGGCGGCCGATCCGGACAGAACGGACTTTTCCGGCGGACAGGCCGCTGCGGACGGACAGGCGGACGCGGCTGGGGTGGCCGGAGCCGGCGAATCGGCGGATGCGGCTGAACTTGCCGGAGCGGACGGGCAGGCGGACGCGGCTGCACTGGCTGGAGCCGGCGAATCGGCGGACGCGGCTGAGCTGGCTCGGGCGGACGGACCGGCTGCGGCGGATTCGGCGCAGGAGGCGGCTGCTGCGGACAGCGGTTCCGCCGGGGAAGCGCTTGCCGCCAGCGCTTCCGACGCCATTGCAGGAGAGGCCGCTTCGCCGGGAGAAGATACGGACGCCATGAGCATATCCTCGCTTCTGGATTTTACGGACGCGGATACGCTGGTATGGCCCATCGTGGGAAATGTGCTGGTGAATTACAGCATGGATAAAACCGTCTATTTTGCCACGCTGGATCAGTACAAATACAGTCCGGCCATCGTGATTGCGGCTGTGGAGGGCGAAGGGATCACCGCCGCCGCGGACGGGCAGGTGACGGACATTTATCAGGATCCGGAAACGGGGACTACCGTGGTGATGAATCTGGGAGACGGCTACGAGCTGACCTACGGGCAGCTGAAGGACCTTGCCGTGTCCGAAGGAGATATGGTGGAGACCGGCGATCTTGTCGGCAGCGTGGCCGCCCCTACCATGTACTACAGCGTGGAAGGAGCGAATGTCTATTTTAAGCTGACAAAGGACGGGATTCCGGTGGATCCGATGAGCAGACTGGGATAGCGGGGGCGTTTCTTCAGTCCTTCGCCTCAGCTTCAGAGATTCTTCCATTTTTGCGTTCCCCTTGCCGCCAGGATATGCTACAATAGGGAGCGCAGACAGGGAAACCTGGAATCGACAGTTTTGCGCCGGGGCGGAAGACGCCCCGGCAGGCGGAGGAAGAATCGCTCCGCGATTCTTCCTGCTATAATAAGATGCGGCCTGCGGCCGCAGGAAAAGAGGAAGTCATGAAGATCGTGGTACTGGGCGGCGGAATCAGCACGGAACGGGATGTTTCGCTGGTTTCCAGCCGGATGATTTATGAGGCGCTGAAGAAAAAAGGACATCAGGCGGTACTCCTGGACGTTTATCTGGGATATGAAGGAAGCGAGGAGGAGATCGCCCATATTTTTGAAAAGGACTGCGACTGGGGAGAGAGCATCGGCGCGGTCCGGGAGAGCAATCCGGATATTGAGAAGATCAAGGGCATGCGAAAGGACGGAGGAAGGAGCTTTTTCGGCCCCAACGTGCTGACCGTCTGCGGCATGGCGGATGTGGTCTTCCTGGGATTGCACGGAGCGGACGGGGAGAACGGCAAGGTGCAGGCCGCGTTCGATCTGCTGGGCATCCGCTACACGGGAACGGATTATGTCAGCTCGGCTCTTTCTATGGATAAGAGCCTGACAAAGGAGCTGTTCGCCGTTCACGGCATTCCGACTCCGGCCGGTGTCCGCATCAGAAAAGCCGCCGGCACCGAAACAGATGCCGCTGCGGCGAAGGCGGTTGATGCGGCGGAGACCTCCTGCCCGCCGGCGTTTCCCTGTCCGGTGGCGCTGCCCTGCGTGGTGAAGGCGTCCCGGGGCGGATCCAGCGTGGGCGTGAGCATCGTGCAAAGCGGGGAGGAATACCGGGCGGCCGTGGAGGATGCCTTCCTGTATGACGACGAGGCCGTGGTGGAGCAGTACATAGAGGGCAGGGAATTCACCTGCGCGGTGATCGACGGAAAGGCGCTTCCCATTGTGGAGATCGCCCCTCTGAACGGTTTTTATGATTATAAGAACAAATATCAGGCCGGAAGCACGGTGGAAACCTGTCCTGCCGATCTTTCGCCGGAAAAGACGGCGGAGATCCAGTGGCTTTCGGAAAAGGCGTTTGCGGCGCTGCGCCTGAAAAACTATGCCCGGATGGACTTTATGATGGACCGGGAGGGAAATGTTTACTGCCTGGAGGCGAACACGCTGCCTGGCATGACGCCCACCTCCCTGATTCCCCAGGAAGCCAGGGCCATCGGGGTCGAATTTGAAGACCTGTGCGAGTGGATTCTGAAGCTGGCGCTGCGGCCTGACGGGAGCGATTCGGAAGGGAGATTCTGATGAAACATATGACGCTTGAAAATCTGGCAGGGGCCTGCGGCGGCAGGCTGGTCTTTTCGGGAGAGCTGCCGGGGACGGAGTGCGCGTCCGTGGTGATCGATTCCAGACAGGCGGGGGAAAACAGCCTTTTCATCGCCGTGAAGGGAGAGCGGGTGGACGGACACCGTTTTATCCCGGATGTATTTGAAAAAGGCGCGCTGGGCGTTGTCTGCGAGCGTCTGCCGGAAAACCCGGCAGGGCCCTGCATTCTGGTGGAGGACAGCCTGAAGGCGCTGCGGCAGATCGCGGCGTTTTACAGAAAACAGCTTCCCGTAAAGGTGGTAGGCATCACCGGGAGCGTGGGAAAGACCAGCACCAAGGAATTTATCGCGGCGGTGCTTTCCCGGAAATACCGGGTGCATAAGACACAGGGAAACTTTAACAATGAGATCGGCGTCCCCCTTACCGTCCTTTCCATGCCGGAGGATACGGAGGTGGCCGTGCTGGAGATGGGGATCAACCATTTCGGGGAAATGCACCGCCTGAGCCGGATCGCGCAGCCGGATATCTGCGTGATGACCAATATCGGCCAGTGCCACCTGGAGTTTCTGGGAAGCAGGGAAGGCATCCTGAAGGCAAAATCGGAGATCTTTGATTTCATGCAGGAGAACGGCCGCGCCGTGCTGAACGGGGACGACGACATGCTTGCGTCGGTTGGGCAGGTGAAGGGGAAAAAACCGGTGACCTACGGGATCTCCGGGACGCCGGAGGAGAAGACGGGGCACGGACAGAACGGCGCCGGACCGGAAGAATGCGCCATACCGGAAGAATGCGCCGGACCGGAAGAATGCGCCGGAGCGGATGCGTCCACGGCGGCCGGTATCCCCGACGTGTATGCCAGGGATGTCCGGATGAAGGGATTCCTGGGAAGCGAAGCCGTTTTCTGTCATGGCGGCAAGGCATTTCCGGTCCGCATCCCGCTTCCGGGAGAGCATATGGTGTATAACGCGCTTGCGGCGGCGGCGACAGGCTTTCTGCTGGGGCTTTCGGAGGAGGAGATCGCAGCCGGCATTGCGGAAGTCCGGAGCGTCAGCGGCAGGAGCCGTATCCTGCGGGCGGAAAGCCGCATTGTGATCGACGACTGTTACAACGCCAATCCGGTTTCCGTGGAGGCCGCTGTAGACCTTCTCATGCAGGACGAGGCGGGCAGTGCGCAGGATCCGGCAAAGTTCCGCAGGATCGCCGTTCTGGGTGATATGCTTGAGCTGGGAGAACAGGAGCTGCAGCTTCATGAGCGGGTGGGCCGTTACTGCGTAAAGAAGGGCGTGGACTGCCTGATCTGCGCGGGACCGCTTTCCGAAGCCATGTATAGGGGCGCCCTCGCGGAGGCGGAGGAAGAGGGAAGAAAGCCTTCCGGAGGCATCCGCTATTTTCCGGACAGAGAGGCGCTTCTGGCCGGGATCGGCGCTCTGGTGGGAGAACAGGATACGATCCTGGTAAAAGCCTCTCACAGCATGGGCTTTGAAGCCGTGGTGGCGCTTCTGGCCGGAAAAGAGACGGACGCTTAACGGCAGGGAGGGCCCTGTGAAGCCGTCCGGCAGAGGAAGAGGGGAAGGCCTTACGGGCGGTCCTCCCCGCGGACCCGGCAGCTTTTCCGGTAGGCGGAGGCCGTCATCCGGCAGTATTTCCGGAAACACTGGGCGAAATAGCTCTGAGAGGAAAAACCGGAAAGCTGCGCGATCTCCGTAATACTGTAATCCGTACTGGCCAGCAGTTCTCTGCTGGCCTTTATTCTGACCTCGCACAGATAGCTGATGGGCGAACGGCCGAAGTATCTGGTGAAAGCATGGGCCAGATAATACTTGTTCAGATGGGAAAACTGTGCCAGGGTATCCAGGGTGATATCCCTGTTGTAATTTGCTTCGATATAGTGCTTCAGACGGATGCATTCTCTGCTGGAACTGACCGGGGCTTCATATTCGAAGGAAAAGCTTGTCCGGCGGAGCAGCCGGATGATCATGATCTCCAGAAGGTTCTGGCAGATCTTCTCATAATCCTTTCTTTTTTCTTCCATTTCCCTCAGGAGAGCGTCCATGTAAAACAGAAAATCCCCATGCTCCTTCCGGCAGCTGAAGATGATGTGTTCGCTGTTTCCTTCGAAGGAAAAATGCATTCCTTCCACGCCCAGGATAATATATTCCAGCGGCTGATCGCCGTCGGATTTTTCCGTGTGGGAAACGTTGGCGTTGATGATGATAAGATCTTCCTCTTTTACAGGGCAGGGCTTTCCTTCGATGAGATAGACCCCCTTCCCGCTCCTGATATAGCACAGCTCGGCGAAAGGGTGCGAGTGCGCGAGGCTGGGCCAGTCGTTTTCAAACTTGGAGTAGGTGACGTACAGCAGCCGGGCGTTGATGGAACCGTTTTCATCATTTTTCAGAGGATATCTTGAAATGCCCACAGGATTCTCCTTTCCGGAAGGGATCTCACGGATGCTTCCGCGCCGTCTGCGCCCCTTCGGCACAGGCAGCGGCACAAAAGGGATTCGTCTGACAGATATTTTATCAGCTGCGATCCGGAAAAGCAAGATATCTAAAAACAGAAGCAAGAAACGGATTGTTGTGTCTGCCAGGGACGGCTATACTGAAGCTATGACAAAAGAAACCGGCGAATGAAAAACAAAGGAAACGGAGGAAAAGAAATGAGTCAGAACAAAGGAAGAGTGACCATTCCCACAGACGTGGACGTCATTCCGGAGACCCTGGAGCTGGCGGACCGCTGGGGGGCGGACGCCGTGCGCGACTGCGACGGAACGGATTTTCCCGTGGAGCTGAAGGACGCTGGCATGAAGGTGTATTCTACCTATTACACCACCAGAAAGGACAACGCCTGGGCAAAGGCCAATCCGGACGAGATCCAGCAGATGTATGTGATGACGCCTTTTTATACGGCGTCGGAGGAGACGCTTCGAATCCGCCTGATGAAGGGGCTGTATCCGGATATGCTCACCCCCAACAATCGGGACGACATCAGGAGATGGTGGGAAGTGATCGACCGTACCACGGGAGAAGTGGTTCCCGCGTCCGACTGGGAGTATGAGGAAGCGGCGGGCGAGGTGGTATTAAAGAGCGTGCCCTTCCATGATTATACGGTGAGCTTCCTCGCCTATATCATGTGGGACCCGGTCCATATGTACAACGCTGTGGTCAACGACTGGAAGGACGTGGAGCATCAGATCACCTTCGACGTGCGCCAGCCCAAGACCCATGCCTATACCATGAAGCGCCTGCGCAGATTCATCGAGGACCATCCTTATGTAAACGTGCTTCGCTTCACCACCTTCTTCCATCAGTTCACGCTGATGTTCGACG
>CALWGL010000058.1 GCA_944380025.1 uncultured Lachnospiraceae bacterium | reverse complement strand
AAGCGGATCCGGGCCATCATCACGGAAATGGACAGCTACGCCCATCTGCGGCCCATGGCTCAGCTGTTTGAGTGCCGTTGCGGCGGCGGACGCCTGCTGTTTTCCTCCCTGGGCCTGCAGGATCTGCAGCAGTATCCGGAGGCGAGAGCGCTGCTTTCCTCCATTTACCGCTACCTGGGAAGCGAGGCCTTCGCGCCCCGGCAGGAGCTGGACGTGGAGACGGTGGCTTTACTGGTAAGATAAGGAAGCGCTGGGAAAAAAGAGATCCGAAAGGCTGTTCATTCAGCCGGACGGTTCTCTTTTTTTTCTGCAGAAAAATGCGGCTCCCCTGTAATTCCCGCCGGAAAAACCGTAGTATACAGATGAGGGGAGGTGGCGGACATGGAGGACGGCCAGATCATTCAGCTTTTTTTCGAGCGTTCGGAGCGTGCGATCCGGGAGCTGGAGCGAAAATACGGCGGACTTTGCAGAAGCATTGCCGGAAAAATCCTGAACGACAGAGAGGATGCAGAGGAATGCGTGAACGACGCGCTGCTGGCGGTCTGGAACGCGATCCCGCCCAACCGGCCGGATATGCTCCAGCCCTATTTCTGCCGGATCGTGAGGAATCTGTCCCTGAAAAAATATCATTCCAATACCGCGCAGAAAAGAAACCGGCAGTACGATGTGATCCTGGAGGAGCTTTCGGACTGTCTGGACAGCGGAAGGAGCGTGGAGGAAGAGATCCTGGCAAGAGAGCTGGCGGAGGAGCTGAACGCATTTCTGAAAGCGCTGGACAGCCGGGACCGGATCCTGTTCGTGCAGAGATACTGGTACTGCCTTTCCATCCCGGAAATCGCTGAAAATCTGCGCATGACCCGGAATGCGGTCAGAGTGCGGCTGCATCGGCTCCGGGAAAGGCTGAAGCGATATCTGGATCAAAAGGAAGCATATGGGAGGGAATCCGAAAAAAAACGGAACGCCCGCAGACTGCCGCTTCGGCTTCCATGCGGGCGGCCTTTCCGTTTTTCGCCCGGCTTCACAGGCGGCACAGGGAGAAAAGCACGCATCGCTGCGGCCTGTCTGGCAGGAGCGCTCTTTCTTTGCGCGTTTTCCCTGCCCGCCGCTGTGGCGGCTGGCAGCATACCGGCCTACGAACTTCTGCATTCCCTTTTCCCGAAGACCGCAGAGCGTCTTACGCCGGTTCAGCTTTCCTGTGAGGACAACGGGATCCGGATGGAGACGGAGGCGGTGTATGTTTACGGGGATACGGCGGAAATCTATCTTTCCCTGCAGGATCTGACCGGATCACGGATCGATGAAACGACGGATCTGTTTGACAGCTATTCCATCCGGCTTGCCGGAAGCGGCTCCGGCATCGGAACCTGCTCCCGGATCGACTTCGATCCGGAAAGCGGAAAAGTACTTTTTCTGGTTCAGATTCAGCGGACGGACGGAAAAGAGATCGAAGGCCGGAAGGTGGATTATCGTGTGTCCGGCTTCCGGACCGGGAAGCAGCAGATCGAAGCGGAGCTGACACAGATCACGCCGGAGCGCCTGGAAGAGAAAACCCGCCTGCAAAGGGAAGCGGCTTCCCGGGGAAGCGGCGGAATGGATCTGGAAAAGGTGGATGAGGAAAGCCGCCTTGGCTTTCTTGTACCGGATGCAGAGCAGACCTTTTCTCCCGCAGAGGGCGTAACGGTCACCGCATACGGCTGGGTGGACGGCAGGCTTCGCGTCCAGGTGCATTATGCGGATATTCTGAATACGGACAATCACGGCTGCGTCTTTCTGAAGGACGGAGACGGCAATCTGATTTCCGATTTCGGAAGCGCCGCTTTCTGGGATGAAGAGCGCTCCGGAAGCTATCAGGAATATTTCTTTGACGTGGGGCCGGATCAGTTCACGGAGGAATGGTCCGTGTGGGGGGATTTTACGACCTGTACCTCTCTGGTGGAAGGAGACTGGAGAGTGTCTTTCCCTGCGGCAGACCGCGGCGGGGCCGCAGCCTTCCGGTAACGTTACTTTTTATGGGACGGGGGATCAGATGAAATGTTCCGCGAATCTTTACAGGAAAACATTTCGCAGGGTCTTCCATGGACCATTTCTCCCATATATGGTCATACAACGCGGATTCTCATTTTGACCCGTATCGGAGCATCCTGTCGGGTATCAAACAGGGGGGCTGATATGGGAAAAGGGATCAACTGCAGTATTTCTCAACCCCATGAAAAGTGACCTGGCAGTACTGTTCAGACAGGTCTGCGCATTTACTGCGCAGACCGTACGAAAACGTACAGGAAGGAAGCATCCGGCCCATCGCGAAGCGATTGGAATGGCCGGATGCCGTTACTGTTCTGCCGAAGGCTGAACAGTAACACCCGGCAACTTTATTCCGGCAGCTTTTTTCAATTTACTCTTGCACCTTTTCCGGCCCTGCGGTATATTTATCTCATCCATTCCTGATCCTGGCAGCATTTCTCTGCAGCGAGGACAGGATCTGAAGCGGACGGCAGTCTCTAACCGTCCCATCTTTAGAAGATGCCATGAAAAAGGCATTCGTATACGGCGTTCGCCGGGGCATATTTCGCCCGTTCAGATTCACAGTTCAGAAAAAAGAAGGAGGAAGGCACATGGGAGAGAAAAACGACGCTTTCTGTACCTTTATGGAGAAGGAAGATGTTTTTGCCGACTTTATAAACGGCACAGTATTTGGCGGGAGAAGGAAGGTTGCGCCGGAGGAGCTGGAAACTGTCCCTGGCATCTATCATGCGAAAAAGAAGAACGGCAGAAAAGGAGGAGCACGGGGAAGATATCGGGATGTGGCGAAGAAGCGGTTCCGGGAAGGAACCTGCTGCGTGCTTACGGTCGAGAATCAAAGTGAACTGCACTATGCCATGCCGGCCAGATGCATGGAGTATGACGCTCTGGAATATGCCGGCCAGTTACGGAAAAGACGGATCCGTCACAAAAGAGAGAAGGACCTGAAGGGAAGCGCACAGTTCCTCTCCGGACTGACGCCGGAGGAAAAGCTGGATCCGGTTGTGACGCTGGTGTTTTACCATGGTAAGAAAAAGTGGGAAGCCAGCTGCGACCTGCATGGAATGTTAAATTTTGAAGGAGAAAACGAAATGTTCCGGAAGTACACGGCAAACTACCGGATGAATCTGTATACGCTGGAGGATCTGAAGGAGGAACATTTTACGACCGGGCTTCGGGATGTGATCGCCATGATGAAGCGCTCAGAGGATAAGGAAGCCATGAAGGCCTACTGCAGGGAGAATGAGAATCGCTTTCAGGAAATGGAAGAAGAAACCTACGATGTGATCAGCGTAATGATCAATCATAAAAAAATGGATGAATATAAAGAGAAAAACCGGACGGAAGGAGGAAAGGTCAACATGTGCAGAGCGTTTGATGAAATGATGGCAGACAGCAGGCGCGACGGGATACGGATCGGCGAAAAGAGAGGAGAAAGAAGAGGAGAGAAGCGGGGTGAGAAAAACGGAGAACGGAAGTTCGCCGCGCTGGCGGGAAGGCTGATGAAGGATTCCAGAACGGCGGATCTGGAGCGGGCGGTGAACAGCGAGGCGTTTCGCAGGAAGCTTTACCGGGAATACGGGATGGGCTGAGAAGCGCCGGATCCTGCAGAGGGGATTCCCTCCGCAGGACCCGGCTTTTCCGCCTGGGCTTATCCATACGCCTCCAGCTCCGCCGGCCCGTTCAGGGTTTCCCTGCGGATTATAAGAGACAGGTCCGGATCGGCGGATACGGCCCAGCGCACCAGGCGGATGCGTCCGCCTTCGATTTCCAGAGCCGTGATGCACTGGGGATGGACGCAGCTTCCGTCGTTGAAATAGGGGCAGTCCCCGGACCGGGCGAAGACGGGCCGGTGGGTATGGCCCGCGATGAGGATCCGGCCGGTGGATGCGGCGTAGGAGCAGAGCTGTTTTTCGATTTTTTCTATAAGCCTCCGGGAGCGTCCCGCGCCCGTGGGAGCAGTAAAGCCGATGGTTTCCAGCGGCCGCCAGAGGTAGCGCACCAGAAAGCGTCCCAGGTGCCAGAGCTCGTCGTTTAAAAGGCTTCCCTGATGGCCGTGCACCAGAAACAGGCGCTGCAGACTGTCCCTGTTTTCCAGGATCAGGCTTTCCGGGATTCCGGCATGCCTGAAGATATTTTCCGCCTCTTCCGAAGCGTCGCAGGCATAAAGATCGCAGGCTGCGCGGGCAAAGCTTTTCCGGCGTTTGACGATATCGTGGTTTCCGTAGATCAGGAAAAGCCTGTTTTCCTTCTGAAACCGGGCCAGAAGCCGGAAAATATGGCTGTAGGTGCGCAGGATCACGCCGATGCAGCGGTTTTCCCAGAGCTCGTCGCCGTCTCCCAGCTCGATATAGGTGTAGCCGTTCTGCCAGTAGTATTCCAGCGCTCCCTGAAAGATCATGCTGTTGGGGAGAAAATTGTCCGCTCCGTTTCCCTGCCCCCTGTGGCAGTCGCTCATGATGACGATGCGGGAGCTGTTGTCAAAGGGCAGGACGGGGGAGACGGAGTAAAGCTTATCAAGTTTTGCGGTGAGGGAAGGCATGCTAAGTCCTCCCTTCATGGTCCGGACAGCAGGAAGCAGAGGCGGTTTCCCGGAACCGACCCGGTATTGAGGCGGATGAAGCGGAAGCCTTCTCCCCCGGACCGTGGCAGCTCAGGCTCATGTGCTGGCAGGAGCCGCAGGTATGGCAGAGGCTGCAGGAACATGAGGCGCTGTGCGAAGAACCGCCTGCGCAGTTGCATCCGCCTTCACAGCCGGAGCTTCGGCGGTAAGGGCATTCTTCGCAATTCCAGCAGCAGAGCCGGTTCGTACGGCAGGAAGACGACTGGCAGGGTGCGGGCCGGCAGGGCTTCGGCCGGCATGGGCTGGACGGGCAGGCACCCGGCCTGCAGGGTCTCGGCCGGCATGGCCTGGAGGGACAGGCACCCGGCCTGCAGGGCTTCGGCGGTTCGGGCTTCGGCGGGCAGGGAGCGGGAGGAACCGGCTCCGGCCTGCGGTTGTGGTCATGGATCAGATCCAGCAGCCAGCCGAAGCTTTCGTAAAACGCTTTCGCATACAGGGAGTGCATGCAGAATTCATAGAGCTCCGGCACAAGCGCCTTGATATATTCCAGCTTATCCAGCGTATTTCTGTATTTCCCGGTCGCCTGCCGGTACAGGGCGCAGTTGCTGTGATTGACCTTCTGCACCGCAGCCTCCTGCAGGGAACCGTGGGAGAGGGGCTGCTTACTGTGGGGCACGGTGTAATGGATGAGCACCGTACTGCCTCGGACGGCATATTCCCGCTTTTCATAGCCAAGCTCCTGAAGGGCGGTGAGGAAGGCGTCCCGCATTTCCCGGTTCGGAAAGCGGATGCGCACGTCCATGGAAAGGGAATCCGGGGCGGAAAATTCCCCCAGCCGGAAGCCGGTCAGCCACCAGTGGAGGCCCTTTCTTTTCATCAGGACACGCCCGTTTTTCCGGAGGACAAAGCTCATGGGCAGCCGTTCGGAGTCCCGGGCGCAGGAATAAAAAGGCCCGGTAAAGCGTTCGGTGCGGATATCCTCCTGATCGGTGTTGTAGATTCCCACCTCCGCTCCGGTGGTGATGCCGTACTGGCCCTTCCACAGCTCGATCATCCAGCGTTTTCCCGCGTAGGTAAAGCACACGGGCTCACAGTGCATGACCATGTTGAACAGGGAGGAGCCTTCATCATAAAGCCGGCAGTAGCCCATTTCCCGCTGCCAGCAGTCCATGAGAGAATAGAAGACATCCCCTTTTCTGTCGTAGGCAAAGCCTGCGTCCCGGATATCCCGGTTCAAGGTTTCCTGCTGAACAGTCTGATCCGCCGTAGGCCGGAACCGGCGCGCGCGTATTTTCAGCACGAGGAAAAAAATAAGAAGTCCGACAAGGAGGACAGCGGCGATGGAGGCCAGAATGATTCCGGTCGTCGTCATGATTTTCACTCCTTTCTGCCGGTTGGCAGAATACTTTTAATGTAAAGTATGCGGATTTCGACAGGATGTGACAGGTTCCGCAGACGATGGGAAACGCCGCGGGAAAACTGTGCGTCAAAAAGACGCCGGCAAAACGGTCTGCCAGAGCATCTGATTGTCCCGGAAGCAGAAGGAAAGGCTGTTTTCTTCGTACATGGACGAGAGATACGACCGGACCGTGCTTCCGATCAGGACATACTGCTGAGCGGACATTTGAAGGCCGAAGCTGTCAAACATGTGCTTCAGCAGCGTTTCAAAGGTGACCGGCGTGCCGCACAGCTCCAGAATCTTTTCCTTAATGCCCAGGATCGCCTGGCTGTTAAGCTGCGCCAGCTTTCGGATATCTGAAGCTGCCGGCGCATGGGAGGGCACAAAGCGCGCTGCCTCCAGCGTCTGCAGATATTCCAGCGTCCGCAGCGCCTCCTGCGGGTTCCAGAGATAACCGATGCCGTATTTGGCAAGGGTTTCTTCCGAGGATACGCTGTCGGCTATGTATGCGGTCCCATCGCCTGTCTGAAACCCGACCATATCGAAGCTGTGGCCGGGCAGCGCAAGGACCGTCACGCCGTCAGGCAGAACGTCTTCTGTCAGCGGAAGCACGTCGCTTTCCTGCGCCATCAGAAATTTATGCTTCAGATCCCGGAACGGGAGGCCTCCGTAAAGGCCCGCCGGCTCCAGCGCCGGCAGATTGGAATAAGCGCATTCCATCCCCTTCGCGTAAATCTTACACCCGGTTTTTCCCTGCAGGAAGTGATTCCCGCCGATATGGTCCGCATGGGAATGGGTATTGAAGATCGCTTTCAGGCTCCAGCCCTTCGACTCCAGGATCCGGTAAACCTTTTTTCCGGCATCCTTGTCGCTTCCGCTGTCGATCAGTACAACGTCCCGTTCGCCGGACCGGATCAGCCCGATTTTGGCCGGGCAGTCAATATAATAATCATGCTCTGACAGCTGTATTAACTCATACATTGTTTTTTCCCTCTCCTGATAAAGCCGCCTGGGCTCGTTTCTGTCTGTTTTCTTCCGTCCGGCTGCTGCCCGTCATGGGCCGGCCGTCCGCGTTCTGTGATTTCCATAAAATCAGTCCGCAAACCGGATCACCTGCTGATCCGCCTCAACGACTGCCTCGACGCCAAAAGGAATGATGCAGTGCGGGAACGCATGTCCGATATTGACGTTGCATACGACGGGCAGGTTCGGATCATCGATCACATCGATCAGGATCCGCTTATATTCCTCTGCATAGGCCTCATCCATCGGCTTGCCGGTCAGGATGCCCGAAATCACCTTAAATATCCCCGTTTCCTTCAAGACGGTCACTGCCTTCCTGTATTTTTCAGGAGGCATTTTTTCTTCGCTGGATTCCAGCAGAAGGATTTTCCTGGTCCAGTCGGCCGTTTTTGGAAACAATCCGTACTTTTCGCATAAAAGCGGCATATCGGCATAACGGTCCCCGTTGAAAATGTCATAAATGGAATCGATGCAGCCGCCCAGGATCTCTCCTGAGAAAACGGGCTTTCCCTGCAGCAGCTCAAAGCCGTGATCGGGATGGGATTTCCGTGGAGTGCCGACCTGTTCGATGCCAAAACCGGTTCTTTCTTCATACCAGATGTCGCTGGGCCTGATCTCTTTTATGGTTCCGGTGCTTATCAGTTCTTTAAAATATTTTCCGGTATAGGGGAGCATGTCGTTATCCAGTTCGCAGATATCTGCCAGAAAAGACTGCCCGTAGAAGGTTTTCATCCCCACCTTGTGGAACATGAAATGGTTGATCGTCGTATCGGAAAAGCCGAGAAATATCTGATCCGAAACCGCAGCGGCCAGTTCCCCGTGCTCAAACAGATAAGGAAGCAGCCGGTAGGTATCGTCCCCGCCGATGGCGCAGAGGATCATATCGATTCCGGGATCCTTCAGGGCCTGCAGCAGATCGGCAGCGCGCTCTTCGGGATGGTTCCTGACGTACTCGATCCCCTTCAGCGCATGGGGCATGAAGGTGACATTCAGCCCCAAAGCTTCCAGTCTTTTTATCCCGATCTCCAATTCATGCTTTGCAAAAGCTTCTCCGAGGATTCCGCTTGACAGGCTGACGATGGCGATATTCTTTATCATAGCTTTCTCTCCATACTGCGGGCGGATGCACGCGCGAAAAATCAGGGCCGGGCATTCTGCCCGGCCCCGTCCGTTTACTCGTCCTTCATCTTCTCATCAAAGCGCTTTCGCACCTCGATGTAAGCCTTAATAGCCTCCACCGTCCCGTCGAAGCCCAGCCTGGAGCTGTCCAGGGAGAGATCGTAATTCAGGGCGTTCTTCCACTCCTGCCCGGTATAATACTTATAGTATCTGGCCCGGTAGTCGTCGGTTTTGGCGATGAGCTTTTTCACTTCGTTTTCCGGAAGGCTGTTCACCTTCATGGCCTCCCGCAGGCAGAAGTCCTCCGGCGCGTGGACGAACACGCGCACCACGCCGTCCATGTCCTTCAGGATATGGTCCGCGCAGCGGCCGATGATGATGCAGGAGCCCTCCTCCGCCAGGGAGCGGATGATCTTGGCCTGATAGTTGAACAGGTTGTCATCGCTGGTGAAGCCGGCGCTTTCCGGAGAAAGGATGCGGCTTCCCTTATACCCGCCGGAAAGCAGGGCGCGCAGGCCGTGATGCTTGAATTCATCCTGAAACAGGGTGGGATTCACGCCGCTTTCCTCTGCGGCCATGGCGATGATCTCCCGGTCATAATAGGGAATGTCCAGTTCCTTTGCCAGCATTTTCCCCACGGTCTTTCCGCCGCTGCCATACTGACGCGCGATGGTGATGATCACTTTTGACATACTACCTCTTTTCTGCTGCCGAAGGCAGCACTTTTAATCGGAGAAGAATGGCGTGAGCCATTCTTCGGCACGAACCGACGGTTCGTGCCGCTTCCTGCTGCCCAAAGGGCAGCATTCTATTCAGAGAAATTGGCCGACAGGCCAATTTCCAGGATGAAATCCAAGGGATTTCATCCGCCTTTTTTTCTGCTGCCAAAGGGCAGCACTCTCATTTCTTATTCTCCCAGGTAAGCCTTCTTGATCGCCTCGTTGTTCAGAAGGGCCTGCGCGGTGTCCTCCATCACGATGCTGCCGGTTTCCAGCACGTAGCCCCGGTCGGCGATGGAGAGGGCCTTTTTCGCGTTCTGTTCCACCAGAAGGATGGTGACGCCCTGGTTGCTGATCTTTTCGATGATGTCGAAGATCTCGGAAACCAGAAGGGGGGACAGGCCCATGGAGGGCTCGTCCAGCAGCAGCAGTCTGGGATTGGACATGAGCGCCCGGCCCATGGCCAGCATCTGCTGTTCGCCGCCGGAAAGGGTTCCGGCCAGCTGTCTGGTGCGTTCCTTCAGGCGGGGAAAACGTTCGTAGACCCGGGCCAGGGATTCTTCGATCTCTTTTTTGTCCTTCCGGGTATAGGCTCCCATGCGAAGGTTCTCATAGACGGTCAGGTTGGCGAACATGCGCCGTCCCTCCGGCACGTGGGAGATCCCAAGCTGCACGATGCGGTGGGAAGGCGTTCTGGTGATATCCTGATCTTCAAAGTGGACGGAGCCGGATTTTGCCTGGAGCATGCCGCTGACGGTCTGCAGAGTGGTGGTCTTTCCCGCGCCGTTCGCGCCGATGAGGGCGACGATCTCGCCCTCGTTCACATGAAAGGACACGTCCTTGAGGGCATGGATCATGCCGTAATATACATTCAGTTTTTCAACAGTGAGCATTGCCATGAAAATTTTCTCCTTTTTGCCGCCAGTTCGGTCTTAATCTCCCAGATAGGCCGTGATGACCTCCGGATTGTTCAGCACGTCCTTCGGTTCCCCTTCGGTGAGGAGCCTTCCGAAGTTGAGGACGTACAGGTATTCGCAGATTCCCTGTACCAGCTTCATGTCATGCTCGATCAGAAGAATGGTCACTCCGTATTCCTTACGGACCAGGCTGATGGTTTCCATCAGCTCGCGGGTCTCGTTGGGGTTCATGCCCGCGGCGGGCTCATCCAGAAGCAGAAGCTTGGGATCGGTGGCGAGGGCGCGGGCGATCTCCAACTTCCTCTGTTTTCCGTAGGGGAGGTTGGAGGCCAGATCCTTCGCGGAGGAATCCAGGCCGAAAAGGCTCAGGATCCGCAGGGCTTCCGCGTCCATCTGTTTTTCCTTTTTCCGGTAGCTTCCCAGATGCAGCATGCTTTCCGCGAGGGAATAGGTGACCCGGTTATGAAGGGCGGCCTTCACGTTGTCCAGAACGCTCTGGGCGGCAAAAAGCCGGATGTTCTGGAAGGTTCTTGCCACGCCCAGACGGCAGATCTCATGGGGCTTTTTGCCCACCAGGTTCTGGCCGTCCAGACGGATGCCTCCGTCGGTGGGGCGGTATACGCCCGTCAGCATGTTGAAAACGGTGGTTTTTCCCGCGCCGTTGGGGCCGATGAGGCCCACCAGGGAGCCCTGGTCGATCTTCATGGACAGCTCATCGACCGCGCGCAGGCCGCCGAAGGAGATGCCAAGATTCGTGACTTCCAGCATTGCCTTATTTTTCTCCATCTCAGGCCGCCTCCTTTCCATGTTTCGCTTCCGCCTTTTCGGCACGGGCCGCCGCGCGTTTTTCCAGGATCCGTTTTTTCAGGCTGGAATTGTTGAAGATCATCATGGCGATCAGCAGGATCGCGTAGATCAGCATGCGGTAGTCGTTCATGGAGCGCAGAAGCTCCGGAAGGACGGTAAGAAGCGCCGCCGCGACGATGGAGCCCCAGATGTTGCCGAGGCCGCCCAGGACCACGAACACCAGGATCAGGATGGAGGTGTTGAAGTCAAATTTTGTGGCCGTGACGGTGGAAAAGTTCATGGCGTACAGGGTGCCGGCGGCTCCCGCCAGGGCGGCGGAGATGACGAAGGCCAGCAGGCGGTAGCGGGTGACGGGGATGCCGATGCTTTCCGCGGCGATCCGGTTGTCGCGCACCGCCATGACGGCGCGTCCCGTCCGGCTGTGGATCAGGTTCAGCACCAGAAACAGGGTGATCAGGATCAGGACGAAGCCCGCCGTGAAGGAGGAAAGCTTGGTCACGCCGCTGACGCCCATGGGGCCGTTGATGATCATATCCCCGTTTTCCGAAAGCTCAAAGGTCTGGTTTAAGAGGCTGAAATGAAGCCCCTTTTCATCCAGGCCGATGTAGAGCACGTTGATGATGTTTTTAATGATCTCGCCGAAGGCCAGGGTCACGATGGCGAGGTAGTCGCCCTTTAAGCGCAGCACCGGAATGCCCACGATCACGCCGGCAAAGGCGGCGCAGAGCGCGCCGATCACCATGGCGATGGCAAGGCGCAGGGGGCCGAAGGGGATGGCGTTTTCCAGGCTGGTGGTGACCACGATGCCGGCGAAGGCGCCTACGGACATGAAGCCCGCATGCCCCAGGGAAAGCTCGCCGAGGATACCCACCGTCAGGTTCAGGGAAACTGCCATCACAACATAGGCGCAGATGGGAACCAGCTGGCCGTTCAGGGAGGAGGAAATATTGTCCGTCAGGATCATGGCCTGCACGATCAGGAAGGCGATGATCACGATGCCGAAGGCTGCCACGCTGTCGCGCCTTGCGGCCAGAAGCTGTTTGATCTGTTTCATAACTGTTCTCCCTCCCGTCCTTTATACTTTCTCATTGACGCGTTTGCCGAGCAGTCCGTCCGGCTTCACCAGGAGCACCACGATCAGCACGGCGAACACGATGGCGTCGGATAACTGGGTGGAGATGTAGGCCTTGGAAAAGATCTCGATCACGCCAAGCAGGATGCCGCCGATCATGGCACCGGGAATGGAGCCGATACCGCCGAATACCGCCGCGGTGAAAGCCTTGATGCCGGGCATGGAGCCGGTGGTGGGCATCAGGGTGGGGTAGGCGGAGCACAGAAGCACGCCCGCGATGGCCGCAAGGCCGGAGCCGATGGCGAAGGTGACGGAGATGGTGGTGTTCACGTTGATTCCCATCAGTCCCGCCGCGCCCTTATCCTCGGAAACGGCGCGCATGGCCGTGCCCATCTTGGTGCGGGAGGTGAACAGGGTCAGCACCGCCATGATCACGATACAGGCCAGAATGGTCACGATGGTCACGCCGGAGATCACCAGCCTTCCGTCAAAAAGCTGCAGGGACCAGCTTCCCACCACGGAGGAAAACACCTTCGGGCTGGAGCCCCAGATCAGAAGGGCCGCGTTCTGCAGAAAATAGGAAACGCCGATGGCCGTGATCAGGACGGCGAGGGCGGGAGCCTGGCGAAGCGGCTTATAGGCGAGCCGCTCGATGGCGATGCCCAGGACCGTGCAGACGATCACCGCAAAGAGCACCGAAACCAGGGGAGAAAGCCCCAGATAGCTGGTGGTGCAGAAGGAGATGTAGGCGCCCACCATGATGATGTCGCCGTGCGCGAAATTCAGCATTTTGGCAATGCCGTAGACCATCGTGTAGCCCAGGGCGATGATGGCGTACACGCTGCCCAGGCTGATGCCGCTGATCAGATGGGATAAAAAGGTCATTGAGATTCACCTCGTTCTTTCCGCCTGTGATGCCAGGCAGCAGCTCACCGCTGCCCGTGCCCGTTTCAAAAAGCGCCGTCCGCGCCTTTTTTGTGAAAATCGTGAGCCGTTGCCTCGCGTCACAGGCTTGCAGGTTCCTTCGTATAAAAGCAACAAAGCGCAAGGAAATCCCGCCTTCTTCGGCGGATCTCCCTGCGTGCTGCATTGGAAACCGGGACGGCGCAGGCTGATGACAGCCTGCGGCCCGGAACATATTCGGGATCAGTCCATTCCCACGTAAGCGCCGTTTTCGATGACCATGCCCTTAGGGCTCTTGGAAACCGCTCCGGTCGCATCCCAGGTCATGCCTTCGCCGGTCAGGCCGTCAAAGGTGATGGTGGGGAAGGTGGCAACCATAAGCTCGCAGAGCTCTTCTGCGCTCATGTCCGCGGTGGCTCCGGCTGCTTCCAGAGCTGCCTTGTAGGCATATACGCAGTCATAGGCGTCCGCTGCGAACTGGTTCGGGATCTCTCCGTAGAGTTCCTGATACTTGGTCACGAAGTTCACGGTCTTCTCATCCGTAGCGTCAGCGTTGAAGGGGGTCAGCAGCATAACGCCTTCCGCCAGGGAGGTATCGAAGCCTTCCAGGGTCAGGATGCCGTCCATGCCGTCCACGCCGAAGAACTTGGGCGCATATCCCATGTCGCTTGCCTGCTTTAAGATCAGGGAAGCGGGCTGATAATAGATGGGAAGGAATACCAGATCCGCGCCTGCGTCTCTAGCCTCGGTCAGCTGTACGGAGAAGTCGTTGGAACTGGCGTCGGTGAAGGTGGTGGCGGATACGATCTCCAGTCCCTTCGCCTCGGCTTCCTCAGCGAATCTCTCGTAGATGCCGCTGGAATACACATCATCGTTTCTGTAGATCACGGCAACCTTGGTTCCCAGCTGCTGATCCGCGATGTAATCGGCGGAAGCCACACCCTGGTTGGGGTCGGCAAAGCAGATCTGGAAGAAGTTGTCCTTGCCCTCCGTAACTGCAGTGGAAGAAGCGGAAGGGGTCAGGCCAAAGATGCGGTCCGTATTGTGCTCGGTGGCAACGGCCTCACAGGGCTTGGTGGTAACGGAACCCAGGGAAAGCTGGATGCCCCAGTCCTTCAGGGCGTTGTAGGCGGAAACCGCCTTTTCCGGGTCGTTCTCATCATCCTCGTACTTCAGCTCGAACTGGATCGCGCCGCCTTCCGCGTTGATCTCGTCAACGGCGATCTGCGCGCCGTTCATGACAGCGTTTCCGTAAATGGCTGCGGAACCGGTCAGCGGAGCGGTTCCGCCCAGCTTGAAGGCAGCCGTGCTTCCGGTGGAAGCGGACTCGTCGGACGCCGCATCCTGACCGGCTTCAGACGCTGCTTCTGCCGTCTCTTCCGCTGCGGTTTCCGCCGGTGCAGCAGAGGAAGCGCTGTTTCCTGTGGTCTGGCTGCCGCAGCCGGCCAGAAGGCCCGCGCACATCACAGCAGTCAGGACAAAACTGAGTGCTTTTTTCATAACAATCCTCCTTTTTCCCGCGTCTATGGCAGGAATACATTTGTCTTTCATAGACGTGCCTGTATTATACACCAATTTTCGGAAAATGGCGAAAAAAATTTATGGAAAATTCACATTTTGGCAGAATTGCTCCATTTTACCGGGAGAATGAGAGGGGAATTAGGCAGGGTGATGGCGCGGGGAGGGCGGGTATGATATACTGATCCTGAAAACTCCGGGGACGCACGGCGTGCCGGCTCTCCGGCACAGCGCGGCGAAGGACGCTTCGGCAGGAAGGAGGCGGAATGGAAAAAGAAAGGAAAGAGAGGACAGAGATCGCGCAGGCCGCACAGGTTCCGGCAGTCATGCCGGTCCCGTTTACGCCCATGGGAGAGATCGCCGGCTACCGGGTGAGGCCCGGCCTGTTTCATATAAACGGAGCCATGGCGCTGCCCGCAGGCGTGAGCTTTACGGTGCATACCCATGAAGGAACGGGCTGTGAGCTGCTGCTTTTTCACAGAGAAGAGGAGGAACCGTATGCGGTCCTGCCTTTCCCGGAAGAATATCGGATCGGGGACGTGTATTCCATGATCGTGTTCGGGCTGAACATCGAAGAATTTGAATATGCCTACCGCATCGACGGACCGTGGGAGCCGGAAAAAGGGCTGCGCTTTGATAAAAACGCCATCCTTCTGGACCCCTATGCCAGGGCGGTGACGGGACAGAGCGTCTGGGGCAGACATCAGGAAAAGAATTACCATGCCAGGGTGGTAAAGGATATCTTCGACTGGGGAAACACGCCTCAGTCGAAAAAGGAGCTGAGCGAGCTTGTGATCTACGAGCTTCATGTGAGAGGCTTTACCAGACATCCCTCCTCAGGGGTTTCCCATAAGGGAACCTTTGCCGGGCTGAAGGAAAAGATCCCTTATCTGAAGGAGCTTGGCATTAACGCGGTGGAGCTGATGCCTGTATTTGAATTTGACGAAACCATGAACTCCAGGGAAGCGGACGGAAAGAAGCTGCTGGATTACTGGGGGTACAATACGGTCAGCTTTTTTTCTCCGAATACCAGCTATACGGCGGCCAGCGAGTACAACCGGGAGGGGACGGAATTCAAGGAGCTGATCCGGGCGCTGCATGAAAACGGGATCGAGGTGATCCTGGACGTGGTGTTCAATCATACGGCGGAGGGGAATGAGCTTGGACCCGCGTTCTGTTTCAAAGGGTTTGACAACCGGATCTATTATATGCTCACGCCGGACGGGAAGTATTATAATTTCAGCGGCTGCGGCAACACCCTCAACTGCAACCATCCGATGGTACGGCAGATGATCCTGGAATGCCTGCGCTACTGGACGGTGTATTACCGGGTGGACGGCTTCCGCTTCGATCTCGCCAGCATTCTGGGAAGGAACGAGGACGGCTCCCCCATGAACCGGCCTCCCCTTCTGGAAAGCCTGGCCTGCGACCCGCTTCTTGACAACGTGAAGCTGATCGCGGAGGCCTGGGACGCGGGCGGCGTGTATCAGGTGGGAAGCTTCCCGGCGGCGGGCCGCTGGGCGGAATGGAACGGCAGGTATCGGGACGCTCTGCGTTCCTATTTAAAGGGAGACCTCTGGGAAGCGGAAAACGCCGCCATGCGGATCGCGGGTTCCTTCGACATGTACGGAACGGGCGGGCAGGAGGAAGAGGAAAACGGGGAAAACGGCGGGAGGATCCGGAACTACGCGGGCTACAATTCCTGCGTGAATTTTCTCACCTGCCACGACGGTTTTACCCTGTACGATCTGTATTCCTATAATGAAAAGCACAACGAGGCCAACGGCTGGAACAATAC
>CALWGL010000057.1 GCA_944380025.1 uncultured Lachnospiraceae bacterium | reverse complement strand
CAGAACGCCAAGGCCCGCGTCCTGCGGGAGCTGATCGCGGAGGAATGCCTTCCCATGGGCCTCCTTGCAAAAAAGCTGAACATTTCCGCCTCCACCTTCAAAAGCCTCTGGGAGAGCGGCATCGTTTCCATTGAAAGCGTTCCCTACTACCGCAATCCGGTGAAGCTGGACGTGGAGCGGGAGGAGGGAAGGCGGTTAAGCCCTTCTCAGCGGCGCATTGTGGAGGATTTTTTTGAAAAATACGACGCCGGGGACCGGCAGACCTGCCTCCTGAAGGGAATCACGGGGAGCGGGAAAACGGAGGTCTACATGGCGCTCATTGAGGGCGTGGTGAAGCGGGGCCGTCAGGCCGTCATGCTGATCCCGGAGATCGCCCTCACTTACCAGACCGTGCTGCGCTTCTACAAGCGGTTCGGCGACCGGGTCTCTGTGATGAATTCCACCCTGTCCGCCGGGGAAAAATACGACCAGTGCGAGCGGGCGAAGCGCCGGGAGATCGACGTGATCATCGGGCCCCGTTCCGCTCTTTTCACTCCTTTTCCGGACATCGGCCTCATCGTCATCGACGAGGAGCATGAGGGCAGCTATAAGAGCGAGACCATGCCGAAATACCATGCCAGGGAGACCGCCGAAGAGCTGGCCAGGCTCCACGGAGCGGCGGTGTTTCTTGGCTCCGCCACCCCGTCCATGGAAAGCTGTTTCCGGGCAAAAGAGGGCAGATACCGGCTCTACACCCTTTCGGAGCGCCTAAACGGCGGGATGCTTCCGAAAGTGTATGTGGAGGACTTAAGACAGGAGCTGAAGGAAGGGAACCGCTCCATTTTTTCCCGAAGGCTGCAGGCCCTTCTGGAGGACCGGTTTGCGAGGGGAGAGCAGAGCATGCTCTTTCTGAACCGGAGAGGCTACGCGGGCTTCGTATCCTGCCGCATGTGCGGCCATGTGATGAAGTGTCCGCACTGCGACGTTTCCCTTTCCGAGCACAGGAACGGCACCCTGGTCTGCCATTACTGCGGCTATACCCGTCCCGGCGTGCGTGCCTGCCCCGAGTGCGGCTCCCGCTATATCCTGGGCTTCCGGGCGGGAACGGAGCAGATCGAGGAGCAGCTCCATAAGATGTATCCGGACAAAAAAGTGCTGCGGATGGACGCGGACACCACCCGGAAAAAGGAAAGCTATGAAAAGATCCTCGCTTCCTTTGCCGCCGGAGAGGCGGATGTGTTGGTGGGCACCCAGATGATCGTGAAGGGACACGATTTTCCGGCGGTGACGCTGATGGGGATCCTGGCTGCGGACATGTCCCTTTCCGCCTCCGACTACCGGGCGGCGGAGCGCACCTTCCAGCTTCTGACCCAGGCGGCGGGCCGGGCGGGCCGGGGAAGCAGGCCCGGCGAGGTGGTGATCCAGACCTACCAGCCGGAACACTACAGCATCGTCCACGCGGCGGCGCAGGATTACGACGGTTTTTATGAGGAGGAGATCCTGTACCGGAAGCTTCTTTCCTATCCGCCTGCCGCCCACATCCTTGCCGTCCAGATCGGCGCGGCGCAGGAGGAGGTTGGAATGGAGCTGGCAAAGCGGCTGGCCCTGCTTGCGGACGGCCTTCCGGAAGGGAGCTTTCTCATCGGTCCGGCGCCTGCCTCCATTGGAAAGATCAGCGACGTATACCGCTTCGTCATCTATGTCAAAAGTCCGGATTACGATGTGCTCATCCGCGTCAAGGACCGGATGGAGAGGTGGCTGAAGGGACAGGAGGACAGAGACGGGAGAGTGGGGAGAAACAGGACGGTACAGTTTGATTTTGACCCGATGAATCCCTTTTAGAACGCGTTTCAGAGGACCGGGATATTCAGAATACTACAGAGAGTCAGAGGACAGAGACAGAAACGGAGGAAAAAGGACATGGCAATCAGAAACATCAGGGTGATGGGAGATCCCATCCTGGAAAAGGTCTGCAAGGAGGTAAAGGAGATAACGCCCCGCACGCGGGAGCTCATCGACGATATGCTGGAAACCATGTATGAGGCCAACGGCGTGGGTCTTGCCGCACCCCAGGTGGGCGTGCTCAAGCGCATCGTGGTCATCGATGTGACCGGGGAGGATCCGATGGTCCTTGTCAATCCCCGCATCATGGAGACCAGCGGGGAACAGACCGGCGGAGAGGGCTGCCTTTCCGTTCCCGGAAAGAGCGGCATCGTCACAAGGCCCAATTACGTGAAGGTAAAGGCCTATGACCGGGATATGAAGCCCATCGAGCTGGAAGGCACGGAGCTTCTGGCAAGAGCCTTCTGCCATGAGATCGACCACCTGGACGGTCACCTGTATGTGGAAAAGGTGGAGGGAGAGCTGGCAGACGTGGAAGATGAGGAAGAATGAAAAGAAACGCCGGGGCGTCACAGAACGCTGCCTGAGAGTTTCATGCCGTTGTGGAGGTGGTAAATGTGAAGATCGTTTTTATGGGAACGCCGGAGCTGGCGGCAGGGGTGCTGAAGTCGCTGTATGAAGCGGGACATGAGATCGCCGCCGTGGTGACCCAGCCGGATAAGCCGAAGGGCAGGAGCAAGACGCCGCAGATGTCTCCGGTAAAGGAATTCGCTCTGGAAAAGGGCATCGAGGTATTTCAGCCGGTCCGCATCCGGAAGCCGGAGGCGGTGGAGAAGCTGAAGGAATATGACGCGGAGGTGTTCGTGGTGGCGGCCTTCGGACAGATCCTGTCTCAGGAGATCCTGGACATGCCGAAGTACGGCTGCATCAACGTCCATGCCTCCCTGCTTCCCGCCTACCGTGGATCAGCCCCCATCCAGTGGTGCATCATCAACGGAGAGGAAAAAACGGGCGTCACCATCATGCAGATGGATGCCGGAATCGATACGGGAGACATGCTCCTGAAAAAAGAGGTCCCCATCCTTCCCGACGACAACGCGGAGACCCTGTCAGAGAAGCTGGAGGCGGCGGGCGGAGAGGCCATAGTGGAGGCTCTTTCCCTTCTGGAAAAGGGAGAGCTGAAGGCTGTCCCGCAGGATGAGGCGGAAAGCAGCTACGTTCCCATGATCGACAAGGCAATGGGACGGATCGATTTTACCCGCTCCGCAGAAGAGATCAGCCGGCTGATGCGGGGGCTGTATCCCTGGCCCGGCACCTATACCTCTTATCAGGGAAAGACCCTGAAGCTCTGGGAGGCTGTCCCGCTTCCGGAAGAAGCGGGCGGAGAACCCGGAAGCATTGAGCGGGTGGAGAAGGACGCCGTATATGTGAATACCGGAAAGGGTATTCTGAAAGTGACGCAGCTTCAGCTGGAGGGCAAAAAGCGGATGCATGCCAGGGAATTCCTGCTTGGCTGCAGAATGGAAAAAGGAGGATCACTGGAATGTTAGGCTACGGATACGGTTACTATTTTGATCCCACCTATATCCTGGTCATCATCGGCGCGGTCCTGTCCATCTGGGCGAGCAGCCGGGTGAACAGCACCTATGCGAAATATTCCCGGGTGCGCAGCATGACGGGGATGACCGGAGCGGAAGCCGCAAGGCGGATCCTGGACTATAATGGCCTTACCAATGTGCGCATCGAGCATGTGAGAGGAAACCTGACGGACCATTATGATCCGTCGGCCAAGGTGCTTCGTCTGTCCGACGCCACCTACGCTTCGGGCAGCGTGGCGGCCATCGGAGTGGCGGCGCACGAATGCGGCCATGCGGTGCAGGATAAGGAAAGCTACGCGCCGCTTCGCATCCGCACGGCGCTGGTGCCTGCGGCGAATCTCGGCTGCCGGCTGGGCATCCCGCTGGTGATCCTTGGCCTGATCCTTGGCCTGAACAGCACGCTTGCCATGATCGGCGTGTGGATCTTCGCGATCTCCGTGCTGTTTCAGATCGTGACCCTGCCTGTGGAATACAACGCTTCGGGCCGGGCGCTCAGGATGCTGGAAAGCTATCACATTCTCGGCGGACAGGAAACGGAGATGGCGAGGAAGGTTCTCGGCGCGGCGGCGCTCACCTATGTGGCGGCGGCAGCATCCGGCATCCTGCAGCTTCTGCGGCTCTGGATCCTGGCGGGCGGGAACCGGCGGGACGACTGAGCGGGCAGGCTGCGGAAGCCGGGCGGATCCGTGAGAACGGGCAGGCTGCGGAAGCCGGACGGATCCGCGAGGACGGATGCAGGCCGCGGAAACCGGACGGATCCGTGAGAGCGGATGCGGGCTGCCGGGCCGCGCTGGCCCGGAAAAGAAAAAGAAGGGAAAACGGCAGATGAAAGTTCATTCTGACAGAGGCGGACCGTATATGGATATGAGGGCGCTGGCCCTGGACCTTCTGCTGGAGGCGGAGCGGGGGACGGAATATGAGAGCAGACTCTTAAAGGATATGCTGGAAAAATACGATTATCTGGACGGCCGGGATAAGGCTTTTTTCAAGCGCCTCGCGGACGGGGTGACGGAAAGACGGCTTCAGCTGGATTATGTGCTGGAGCAGTTTTCCAGCGTGCCGGTGCGGAAGATGAAGCCCCTCATCCGCTGCATCCTGCGCATGGGAGCCTATCAGATCCTGTTCATGGACGGGGTGCCGGATTCCGCCGCCTGCAATGAGGCGGTGAAGCTGGCGAAAAAGCGCCGCTTCGGACAGCTCTCCGGCTTTGTGAACGGGGTC
Source organism: uncultured Lachnospiraceae bacterium (assembly GCA_944380025.1). Taxonomy (GTDB): domain Bacteria; phylum Bacillota; class Clostridia; order Lachnospirales; family Lachnospiraceae; genus Eisenbergiella. The sequence goes on along the minus strand of CALWGL010000057.1, from coordinate 11,306 downwards.
CTCAGAAGCCTCTGCGCCGGGAAGGACGCCATCCGCTGGCCGGACCGGGAAAGAGAACCCTTTTCCTTCCTTTCCGTCCGCTATTCCATGCCGGAATGGATCGTCCGGAAATGGGCGGCGGAATACGGAGAAAACAGGACGGAGGCCATGCTGGCGGCTCTGCTGGAGAAACGCCCGCTGACCATCCGGCTGGCGGAGCGGCTTGGCGGCAAAGCGCGCATTTTGCTCCTGGAACAGCTGAAGCAGGGGGGATTTGCTCCGAACCCCCATCCTCTTTTTGCGGAAAGCGGTCAGCCTGCCGTTTATACCCTTTCCTCTGCGGAGGGAGTGGCAGGCCTTCCCGGCTTTTCGGAAGGGGCCTTTGCCGTGCAGGACGCCGCGAGCATGCTGCCGGTGGAATGCTCCGGACTGCGGAGACTTGCGGAAAACTCTGCGGAAAACGGGGAGCGGAGGCTGTTCGTTCTGGATGTGTGCGCCGCTCCCGGCGGAAAGGCCTGCCAGGCGGCTGAGCTGCTGGGAGACGCCGGCATGGTGCTTGCCCGGGACCTGACGGAGGGAAAGACCGCGTACATAAAGGAAAACGCCGAAAGACTGCGCCTTTCCAATCTGCACGCACAGGTATGGGACGCTTCGGTTCTGGATGAAAGCCTTTTGGAGAAAGCGGATCTGGTAATCGCGGATCTGCCCTGCTCTGGTCTGGGCGTGATGGGGAGAAAGGCGGACATCCGTTACCGGATCAGCCCGCAGAGCCTGACGGAGGTGGCAGGGCTGCAGAAGAAGATCCTGAGCACGGTATGGAAATATGCAAAGCCCGGCGGCGTTCTGGTCTACAGCACCTGTACGGTCAGCCGGGAGGAGAACGAGGATACGGCGGAATGGTTCCTGGCCCATTTTCCCTTTGAACCGATCGCGCCTGCCATGGCGCTCCCGGCCGTCTGCCGGGAAGGGGAGAAGGAGGGCTGCGTCCGCCTGCTTCCGGGGGAAAACGGAACGGACGGCTTCTTCATCGCCTGCTTCCGGAGAAAGGAATGAGCGGATGGATATCAGATCCATGACACTGGAAGAACTGAAAACGACGCTTGCCGCAGAAGGAGAGAAGCCCTTCCGCGCCGCGCAGCTCTACGACTGGATGCACCGGAAGCTGGCGGAGGATTACGGGCAGATGACCAACCTGTCCGGGGCTCTCCGGGAAAAGCTGAAGGAAAAATATCCGCTGACTGTCCTGCGTCTCATCGACATGCAGGAATCAGCCATCGACGGCACCAGAAAATTTCTGTTCGCTCTTCCGGACGGAAATATGGTGGAAAGCGTCTGGATGAAATATAAGCACGGCAATTCCGTCTGCATTTCCTCCCAGGTGGGCTGCAAAATGGGCTGCCGCTTCTGCGCCTCCACGCTGGACGGATGGGAAAGGAACCTCCTTCCCTCCGAGATGCTGGATCAGATCTATGCCATTACCCGCATTACGGGGGAGCGGGTTTCCAATGTGGTGGTGATGGGGACCGGGGAGCCTCTGGATAATTATGACAATCTGCTCCGTTTCATCCGTCTTCTCACCGATGAAAACGGCCTGCACATCAGTCAGAGAAACGTGACCGTTTCCACCTGCGGTCTGGTCCCGCAGATGAGGAGGCTGGCGGACGAGCGGCTTTCGATCACGCTGGCCCTGTCCCTGCACGCGGTCACGGATGAAAAGCGCAGGGAGCTGATGCCGGTGGCGTTCCGATGGCAGCTGGATGAGCTGATGGAGGCATGCTCATACTATTTTGAACGGACCGGCCGCAGAATGACCTTCGAGTATGCTCTGGTGGGCGGCGTGAACGACGGGCCGGAGGACGCGCAGGGGCTGACGGCGCTGGCCGGCCCCATCGGAGCCCATGTGAATCTGATCCCGGTCAACCCGATCAAAGAGCGGAATTTCAGGCAGTCCGGGCACTCCCGGATCGAGGCATTCAAAAATAAGCTTGAAAAAAACGGAATAAATGTTACTATTAGAAGGGAAATGGGCAGGGATATCGACGGCGCCTGCGGCCAGCTTCGCCGCCGCCATATCGCTGAAGAAAGGTACGGTTTAACGGAGTGAAAGCATTTGCTGTAACAGATATCGGGAAAAAGAGACAGCTGAATCAGGATCACCTGTATGCTTCTGAGAAGCCTGTGGGGAAGCTGCCGAACATTTTTCTGGTTGCGGACGGAATGGGGGGCCACAAGGCGGGGGGATACGCGTCCAGCTGCGCGGTGGAAACCATTCTGCAGGAGGCGGAAGACTGTACGGAAGGGGACGCGGCGCAGATCCTGACGCGGGCGATCCGGCGGGCAAATGATGTGATCGCCAGACGGGCCGGGGAAGACGAGCGCTTCTCCGGGATGGGGACCACGGTGGTAGCCGCGTGTGTGGAAGGAAAGGAACTGATCGCCGCGAATGTGGGAGACAGCAGATTATATGTCGTTCACGCAGACTCCATCGAGCAGGTGACGGAGGATCATTCCCTGGTGCAGGAGATGGTAAAGCTGGGCGGGATCAACCGGGAAGAGGCCCGCGTTCATCCCAACAAGAATATCATCACCCGGGCCGTCGGGCTGGAGGATAAGCTGCAGGTGGACTGCTTCCGCAGGTCCCTCTGCCCGGGAGACAGGGTGCTCCTGTGTTCCGACGGGCTGACGGATATGCTGGAGGATGAGCAGATCCGGCAGATCATTGACAGAAACGGAGATGTCCGCAGTGCGGCCGGGGAGCTGGTGAAGGCGGCGAATGACAGCGGCGGCAGGGACAATATCGCGGTCATCATGATTGACCCGTTCATATAAATGGCAGGAACTTTGCTGGAGGAATGGAATGATTAAGATTGGAATGATGCTGGGAGACCGTTACGAGATCCTGGAAAAGATAGGGACCGGCGGGATGTCGGACGTCTACAAGGCAAAAGACCAAAAGCTGAACCGCTTTGTGGCAGTCAAGGTGCTGAAGCAGGAATTCAGTGAAAATACAAATTTCGTGTCCAAGTTCAGGGTGGAAGCCCAGGCGGCTGCGAGCCTGATGCATCCCAACATCGTGAATGTTTACGATGTGGGGGAGGAAGCCGGCGTCCATTATATCGTGATGGAACTGGTGGAAGGGATCACACTGAAAAAATATATCGAAAAGAAGGCACGTCTTTCCGTAAAAGAGGCAGTCAGCATCGCCATCCAGGCGTGCATGGGCCTTGAGGCAGCACATAACAATCACATCATACACCGGGATATCAAGCCTCAGAACATCATTATTTCAAAAGAAGGAAAAGTCAAGGTGACGGACTTCGGGATCGCGAAAGCCGCGACCAGCAATACCATCACCTCCAATGTGATGGGAAGCGTCCATTATACCTCGCCGGAGCAGGCGAGGGGCGGCTACAGTGACGAACGAAGCGATATTTATTCCATGGGCATCACCCTGTTCGAGATGCTCACGGGACGCGTGCCCTTCAACGGAGACACGACGGTCGCCATCGCCATCAAGCAGATCCAGGAACCCATGCCGTCTCCCAGGGATTTTGTGCCGGAGATCCCGGTGAGCGTGGAGCAGATCGTGCTGAAATCCACGCAGAAAAGTCCGGACAGACGTTACCAGAGCGTGGGGGCGCTGATCGAGGATCTGAAAAAATCCCTGGTCACGCCGGATGAGAATTTCGTCCGCGTCATCGATACGGAGTCCAACGCGGCGACCCGGAAGGTCAGCCGGGACGATATGAACGAGATCAAGAAGCAGTCCAGAAAGACCTCGCATACGGAGGAGATCCGTCTGAAGAAGAATTCCGCAAAGCCTCCTGTCCAGCCGGTCAGAAGCGGAAAGAAACGGCGGATGGATTATGAAAACGATATCATGGATGAGGACGCGGAAGAGGAGTACGAATCCAGAATGGAGCGCCTTACCACCATCCTTGCCGTTGCCGGAGCGGTCCTCATCGGCTGTCTCGTCATTTTCCTGGCAGGACGGGCGATCGGCGTGTTCCGCTTTCCCTCTTCCGGGGAAAAATCAGATCAGATGATCAAGGTGGACGGAATGACGCAGGAGGAGGCTCTGAAGGCGCTGGATGATCTGGGACTGGGCCTTGAGGTGACGATCGCCTTTGAGGAAAACGGGGATGTGCCGGCAGGCAAGGTCATCCGCTCGGATGTGGAACCGGGAACGCGGCTGTCCCAGGGAGACGCGGTCACGATCGTCGTGAGCGGCGAGGGCGGAGAAGGCGTGACTGTGCCGGATGTGTATGACAAGAGTCTTGCCGAGGCGGTGTCCGAACTGGAATCCCAGGGCTTTCAGACGCAGAGAAACGAGGGATATTCGGATACGGTGGCGGAAGGAAATGTGATGGGCCAGAGCCCGGAGGGCGGTTCGAAGGCGGAACGGGGAAGTACCGTGACCATCACCATCAGCCAGGGCGCCCAGGAGAGCAAGGTGGCTGTGCCGGATGTGCTCGGCATGCTCCCGGATGAGGCGAAGGCCACGCTGGAAGCCGCGGGCCTGACTGTCCGGAATGTGGAAGAGGTCAGCGATGACGATGAGACGATGATCGGCAAGGTGATCCGGCTGAGCTATTCCATCGGAACGCAGGTGGATCCGGGAACGGCGATCGATATCTATGTCAGCTCCGGCCCTGCCTCCACCTATATGTATGTGGCGAACATTGAGAGTCCTGCCCTGGAGGACCCGGCTTATACGGAAGGGACCCAGTGCGTGATCGTGCTCACCACGGCCAGCGGAACGGAGATCTACCGCACGGCGACCACTTCCTTCCCGCTGCCGGTAAACCTTCTGAACATCAGTGAACCCACGGGCATCCTGACGCTGATCTATACGGTGAATACGGAGGCGGCTACGGTGACCGATCCCGCGACCGGCGAAGTGACCACGGTGCCGGGAACGTCGGAGCAGAGGACCATCAACAGGCCGATCACATTTATCAGGAACGATTCAGGGACATGAGAGGAAGGATCATCAGAGGGATAGCCGGCTTCTATTACGTTTCTCCTGACCCGGCCTCGGACGGCGGGGCGGGAGAGGCTGCCGCAGAGGCGGAGATCCCCCAGCGCTCCGGCGCCATGTATGAATGCCGGGCGAAGGGGATCTTCCGGAAGGACGGAACAAAGCCGCTTCCCGGAGATTATGTGGAATTTGATATTACAAGCGGGGAAGACAGGGAGGGCAGTGTCCGAAAGATCCTGCCGCGCCGCAGCGCGCTCATCCGCCCGGCTGTGGCGAATGTGGATCAGGCGCTGGTGATCATGGCGGCGGCAAGTCCCCGGCCGAACCTGAACCTGATGGACCGCTTCCTTGTCACCATGGAGCAGCAGGGCGTTTCCTGCAGCATCTGCTTCAACAAAAAGGATCTGGCGGACGAAGCGGTCTGCCGGCAGCTTTCTGACAGTTACCGGTCCACCGGATATCCGGTGGTATTTACCAGCGTGATGACGGGAGAGGGCCTGCCGGAGCTTCGAAAGCTTCTGGACGGAAGGACCACCGCGGTGGCCGGCCCCAGCGGCGTCGGGAAATCCTCTCTGATCAATACCCTGCAGGACGGCGTATCCATGCAGACGGGGGAGATCAGCCGCATTGAGAGGGGAAGACATACCACCAGACATTCAGAGCTGATCTGCGTCCGCCCCGGCACCTGGATCGTGGACACTCCGGGTTTCAGCTTCATCGAGCTTTACGGCATGGAAAAGGAGGAGCTGGGCCGGTTTTTCCCGGAATTCGCGAAATGGGAGCCGGAATGCCGCTTCACCGGCTGCGCTCACATCAGCGAGCCGGACTGCGGCGTGAAGGGGGCGCTGGCGCGCGGAGAGATCAGCGAAAGCAGATATGAGAATTACCTTCAGCTTTATGCGGAGCTGAAGGACAGAAGAAAATACTGACGAAAAAGCCGTCCGCCGGTTCAATCAGGCTGCGTGCAGCCTGATTGAAAAAAGGGCGTAAAAAGGGCGCAGACAAAATAAAGAGAAAGGCAGAAAACCCTGTAAATCAAGGGTTTCTGGATGGGTAAAGATACATGAAATTAGGAATCGTCGGACTGCCGAACGTGGGAAAGAGCACCCTGTTCAATTCCCTGACCAAAGCGGGAGCGGAATCTGCGAACTATCCGTTCTGCACCATCGATCCCAACGTGGGGATCGTATCCGTGCCGGACGGACGGCTGAAGCTCCTTGGGGATATGTATCATTCCAAAAAGGTGACGCCTGCGGTGATCGAATTCGTGGACATTGCCGGCCTGGTCAAGGGCGCTTCCAAAGGCGAGGGCCTGGGCAACCAGTTTCTGAGCAACATCCGCGAGGTGGACGCCATCGTCCATGTGGTGCGCTGCTTTGAGGATCCCAACGTGGTGCATGTGGACGGAAGCATCGATCCTCTCAGAGATATCGAGACCATCAACCTGGAGCTGATCTTTTCCGATATCGAGATCCTGGAAAGAAGGATCGCCAAGGTAGGAAAACAGGCCCGGATGGACAAGACCCTCGCAAAGGAGGCGGATCTTCTGGAGCGGGTGAAGGAGCTTCTGGAAACGGGAGCCCTTGCCGCCAGATTCCAGCCTGCGGACGAGGATGAGGAAGCCATCTTCGCTTCCCTGAACCTGCTGACAGCCAAGCCTGTGATCTACGCGGCGAACGTGGGAGAGGACGACCTTGCCGACGACGGCGCTTCCAACGCGGGCGTGCAGGCGGTGCGGAAATACGCGGCGGAAAATGACAGCGAGGTGTTCGTGATCTGCGCCCAGATCGAGGAGGAGATCTCGGAGCTGGACGACGACGAGAAGGCCATGTTCCTGGAGGATCTGGGACTGAAGGAGTCCGGCCTGGACAAGCTGGTGAAGGCCAGCTATCATCTGCTGGGCCTGATCAGCTTCCTCACCTCCGGCGAGGATGAGACAAGAGCCTGGACCATTAAGCGGGGGACCAAAGCGCCTCAGGCCGCGGGCAAGATCCACAGCGATTTCGAGCGCGGCTTCATCAAGGCTGAGGTGGTCAACTATAAGGATCTGCTGGAACAGGGCTCCCTTGCCGCCGCGAGGGAAAAGGGCCTTGTCCGCATGGAAGGAAAGGACTATGTGGTCCAGGACGGGGATACGATCCTGTTCCGGTTTAACGTCTGATCCGGAACGAGCCGGCGGTCCGGGACAAGCCGGCAATCCGGATCCCGGCCGCTGCCCCGGACATGCCCGCCGCCGGTACGGGGCTGATAATTCCGCACTTTGTGCCGGGAACGGCGGCGGGCTTTCTGAACTTTGTGTGAAAAAAGCATCATGCAGCTCTGAACCGGATATTCAGAGCTTTCGTAAAGAGAATATCGGGAAACAGACCGTTCCAGACAGGGGCAGGTATGACTCATACGGGTCATGCCTGCCCCTGAAAAATTTCCCCCAATATTCTGTTCCATAATAAGCGACGGATTATTTTCAATCAAGTACGCCTGCAGGCGTTACGTCTTCCGCGGAACTTTTCCGCTCATATACTCATTTTTACTCATATACTCATTTTTACCCGCAGTGCGAGGGATTTTTCTGCAGCAGGCGTCTTTCTCATGCCGGCGTCATTTCCGGAAGTGTGAAAAGGCGCTGACTTTTTGTTATTGTTCAGCCTTCGGCAGAACAGTAATGACTTTTTTTCCCAATCCCCGGTTTTCGCTTGCAAAATCACCTGATTTATACTAAAATCAATATCAAAGTGGCGGAAAGTGGTTCAAAGTGGCTGAAAGTGGAGGACCTGTTCCGGGAAACAGCCCGGATGGAAATCCCTCCGGAAGAGAAAAGCCTTCCCGCCGCTTGCAGGGCGGTGATTGTCATGTTTATGGGTGAGTACAATCATACAATCGATGCGAAGGGCAGGCTGATCATACCCGCCAGATTCCGGGAGAGTCTGGGAGAAGAGTTCGTTATCACAAAGGGGTTGGATGGCTGTCTGTTTGCATATGACAATCAGGAGTGGAACGCCTTTGAGGAGAAGCTGAAGGCCCTTCCGTTGAGCCGGAAGGATAACCGTCAGTTTGTCAGATTCTTTCTGGCGGGAGCCGCGCCCGTAGAGACGGACAAGCAGGGGAGGATCCTGATCCCCGCGAATCTCCGGGATTTCGCCGGACTGGTGAAGGATGTGGTGATGGTCGGCGTGGCCAGCCGCATCGAGATCTGGAGCCGGGAGAAATGGGAGGCCATGCAGGAGGAAGAAGAGGAATCCATGGAGGATATCGCGGAGCGCATGTCCGAGCTGGGCCTTGGGATCTGACCGGAAGGACCGTGACGCGGAAAGAGAACGTGCCCGGACAGAACAGACCGGAAAAGAACGGAACAGATAAAAGACAGATCCGAAAGGGAAGAACTCAGAAGGGACGGAGCCGGAAAGGACGCGGCCGGAATGGAATTCAGACACAGATCAGTACTGCTGGAAGAAACAATTGAAGGACTGAACATAAGGCCGGACGGGATCTATCTGGACGGCACGCTTGGCGGAGGAGGCCACAGCAGCGAGATCCTCAGACGCCTTGGGACAGGTCATCTGATCGGTATCGACCAGGACGCGGAGGCGCTGGCCGCGGCGGAGGAGAGACTTTCCCGGTTTGGAGAAAAGGACAGGCAGTTTACCCTGATCCGGGACAACTACTGCAATGCGCCTGAGGCGGTCAGAGCGCTGGGATATGAGGGCGCGGACGGGATCCTGCTGGATCTTGGGGTATCCTCCTATCAGCTGGACAATGCGGAACGCGGTTTTTCCTACCGGTATGACGCCCCGCTGGACATGCGGATGGATACCAGACAGACCCTTACGGCGAAGGAGATCGTCAATGAATATACCGAAGCCGAACTGTATCGGGTGATCCGGGATTACGGAGAAGACCAGTTCGCAAAAAATATCGCAAAACACATTGTACAGGCAAGAAAGAAAGGACCGGTGGAGACCACGGGACAGCTGAACGAGCTGATCGCCGCGGCGATACCGGCAAAGATACAGAAGAAGGGCGGGCACCCTTCCAAGCGCACCTTTCAGGCGCTGCGCATCGAATGCAACAGGGAACTGGAGGTCCTGAGGGATTCCGTGGACGGACTGATCGACCTTCTGAATCCGGGCGGAAGGCTCTGCATCATCACCTTCCATTCCCTGGAGGACCGGATCGTGAAAACAGCCTTCCGCAGAAATGAGGACCCGTGCACCTGCCCGCCGGATTTCCCGGTGTGCGTGTGCGGAAAGAAGCCGAAGGGGAGGGTGATCACCCGAAAGCCCATCCTTCCTTCGGAGGAAGAGACGGAGGAAAATCCGCGTTCCAAGAGCGCGAAGCTGAGGATTTTTGAAAAGCAGGGAGAGTAAGCCATGGCACAGATAGAGGTAAGAGGACAGAGAAGCCGGAGCGCAGGAGAATATGAAAGAGACGGAAGAAGGAACGCATACGTCAGGATGACCGACGGCAATACCGCGAGACAGCTGGACGTGGTGACGGAGCTTCAGAAGCCGCGGCGGCCGAGGGAAGTGAACCACGCGGTGAAAAAGAACCGGGACCGGGCGGTTTACATGAATTTCGGCTATGTGCTGTTTCTGACCCTGTCCCTCCTGGTGGCGGGCTACGTGCTGATCGGCTACATCGGTCTGCAGTCGGAGATCACGGCAAGCGTGAAGAGGATCGCTTCCATGGAAAGCACGCTGAACAGCCTGAAGACGGCAAACGACGAGGAATACAGCAGGATCGAAAGCTCCGTGGATCTGGACGAGATCCGCAGGATTGCCATCACCGAGCTGGGCATGGTATACCCGGATGAGGATCAGATCGTAACCGTACCTGACGAAGGAAACGATTATGTGAGACAGGTGACGGATATCGATAAGTAAGCCGGCCGGAGGAGCGTTTTGGACAGAGAAAGAAAAGAGAAGCGTAACAACCGATTTACAACAAGAATGCAGAAAAAGCTGGTGGTACTCTATCTGTGCGTACTGCTGGCTTTTGCCGGATTAAGCGCCCGCCTTTTCCTGATCAACCGGGACAACGGGGAGCAGTATGAAAAGCAGGTCCTTTCCCAGCAGCATTATTCCAGCCGCACCCTTCCCTACAAACGCGGGGAGATCACGGACCGCAAAGGGACGAAGCTGGCGGTGAGCGAAAAGGTCTACAATGTGATCCTTGACTGCAAGCTGATGAATGAGAAGGAGGACTATGTGGAGCCCACCATTTCCGCTCTGGTACAGTATTTCGGCGCGGATGAAGGAAAGCTCCGCAGCTATAATGCGGATAATCCGGATTCTCAGTATTATGTGGTAAAAAAACAGAAGACCTACGAAGAGATCGCGCCCTTTCAGGAGCTGACAGCGGATGAAGAGAAGGGGAAGAACATCAAGGGCGTGTGGTTTGAGGAGGAATACCGCAGAAGCTACCCGCTGGGAAGTCTTGCCTGCGACGTGATCGGCTTTACCAGCGGCGACAATATCGGCACCTACGGACTGGAGGAATATTACAACGACATCCTCAGCGGCATCAACGGCCGGGAATACGGCTATCTGAACGACGACGCCAACCTGGAACGGACGACGAAGGCCGCTGTGGACGGGCAGAACCTGGTCAGCACGCTGGATGTGAACATCCAGAGCATCGTGGAAGAGAAGCTTCAGGAATTTGAAGACACTTACAAAGATGCGGTCCGGGAGGGACACGGGGCCAGGAACGTGGGCTGCGTCATCATGGAGGTGGACAGCGGCGAGGTGCTGGCCATGGCAAGCTACCCGAATTTTGACCTGAACGATCCGACCAACTCGACGGCTCTGATCGGGCAGAATATGGTGGATGCGGACGGTACGGTGCTCACGGATGTGATCAGTGAGGCATCGCTTGCCGGCATGGAGGACGATACCCTCTACCGCCAGCTGAATTATCTGTGGAGAAATTACTGTATTTCCAATACCTATGAGCCTGGCTCCACCATGAAGCCTTTTACGGCGGCGGCGGGACTGGAAAGCGGGGCGCTGACCGGAAACGAGACCTATGACTGCGGCGGAAGCCTGGTGGTGGCGGAGGGACAGAGGCCCATCAAGTGCCACAACGTATACGGCGACGGCGTGCTGACCATATCCCAGGCCATCGAGCGTTCCTGCAACGTGGCGCTGATGAAGATGGGACAGACGATCGGAAAGACGACCCTGCTGAAATACATGGAGGATTTCAATTTTGGCCTGAAGACCAATATCGATCTGGCGGGAGAAGCGAGGACGGCCTCCCTGGTATTCACCGAGGATACCATGGGGCCTGTGGAGCTTGCCACCACGACCTTCGGGCAGGGCTTCAATGTGACCATGATCCAGATGAT
>CALWGL010000056.1 GCA_944380025.1 uncultured Lachnospiraceae bacterium | reverse complement strand
GACGGACGTGGCGGTCCTGAAAGAGGACGTGGCGGTCCTGAAGACGGACGTGGCGGTCCTGAAAGAGGACGTGGCGGTCCTGAAGACGGACGTGGCGGTCCTGAAAGAGGACGTGGCGGAGCTGAAGGGTGACGTGGCGGAGCTGAAGACGGACGTGGCGGAGCTGAAGAGCGACGTGGCGGTCCTGAAAGAGGACGTGGCGGAGCTGAAGGGTGACGTGGCGGAGCTGAAGACGGACGTGGCGGAACTGAAGGGTGACGTGGCGGAGCTGAAAGGCAACGTGGCGGTCCTGAGGGACGATATGACAGCGGCACAGAAGGACATTGCGGAGCTGAAGGGAGACGTCGCAGGACTGAAGACAGGAATGGCGGCAATGGAGAAACGGATGGCAGCCATGGAGGAAGACATTGCATGCATGAAGGAAGATGTTTCCGGGCTGAAGGGCAGCGTTGCCGGACTGGATGCGGGATATGAGCGTCTTGGCGCGGAAGTGCAGCGCATCGGCAGAGTGGTGGATGCCATGGACGGAGCGATCGTGGGACAGTTTCAGATGGAACTGAGAAAGCTCAGGAAGGAACTGAGGGGAGCGCTGATCGACTGGTCTGATATGGGAACCCGTGTGCTGGAGTATGCCGTTCGTCTGATGGGAGATTACAGGGACCGGTACGATCTGTATCACAGGCCCATGCCGTGCAGCTGAGGGAAGAAGGGAAAAAGTGCGGAAGTTCTGAAAGAGCAGCAGCTTTTATTTCAGAGAATCAGAAAAAAAGGCCTCCGGCGGAAAGTATCCCGCCGGGGGCCTTCTGTCGATCTTTTTACTGGAAGTCTGATCAGCCGGAGAAAAAATGTCTGTCAGATATATTTTCCGGCCAGCTCTTCCAGCTTTCCCGGATTGGCGTCTCTCCAGGCGAAGAAGGAGAGTCCGCTTTCCGCTGCGGCTTTTCCCAGTTCAACCAGAAAAGCGGGGATATCCGTTTCCAGAATGGCGCCGAGCTGGGTTCCCATGCAGGCGTCAGCCTGTCCTTCACGGCCGTTCACGTGAAGGAAGAAAGCGGGATGAGCCACTTTATCGATCATTTTTACCGTGCCGTTGAAGCCGATGGCGCCGGTCTGATGGGTACCGCAGGAAGAGGGGCAGCCGGAAATATGGATCTGCGGCAGGGCGTCTGCCGGAAGTCCCGCTTCACGTACGGCTTTTATGCAGGCGGCGAGAAGTCCCTGGGAATCTCTGGGACCGACCTGACAGGTGGCGCCGCCGATGCAGCTGACAGAGGTTTCGAACAGATTCTCCGCACCGCCTTCGGTCGCCTTCAGTACATCCCACGCTTCGGCCCCGGTGAGATTGATGATGTATACCGTCTCGTCAGGGGAAAGGCGCAGCTCCACATCCTGCATGCCGCGGATTCGTTCATATATGGAAGCAAACCAGGTGATGGGAGGCTGGCCGCCGATGGGATGGTAAAGGACGCTGTAAAGCCCCTCCTGCTTCTGCGGAATCACGCGGAAGCCTTCCGCCGTGCTTCCATCTCCCTGCTTGGCAAGGGGAGTTTCGGTCACGGAAAGCTTCAGATCCTCTCCGGAAGCGAAAACCTCGTCAAGCTTTTCCAGATACGCCTTTTTATAGGCTTCAGGACCGCCCAGCGCTTCCTGCATATAACGGGTACGCGCTTTGGCACGGGATTCATAGTTGCCATATGCAAGAAAGGTCAGCCACATGGCCCTGATATGATACAGGATATCGGAAGGCTCTACGGCTTCGGCGACCAGAACGCCGAGGCGGGGATTGCTTCCCAAGCCACCCGCGCTGTAGACGTCGAATCTTCCGTCAGGACGCGCGGCAAAACCAAGATCCCGGTAGGTTGCATGGGTGATATTCTTCGGAGAATTGGAGAATGCGACCTTCAGCTTGCGGGGCATTTTTGCCGCGTGAATGAAGGTCATGAGATATTCGCCTGCAGCTTCCGCCCAGGGGAGAGTATTGAAGCATTCTCCCTGCTCCACACCGGCAAGAGGGGAGCACATGACGTTCCTTGGGAAATCGCCTCCTCCGCCCAGGGTAACGATCCCGGCATCCAGCGCTGCGGACATGATCTCGTAAGCGTCTTCTCCGCTCAGATCGTGAAGCTGGATGGTCTGGCAGGTGGTGAAATGCGCCCGCTTCACCTGATGGGCGGCGATTGAGTCCGCTATGAATTTCAGCTTTTCCTTTGTGACGCGGCCCGCCGGCATGCGGAGACGCAGCATGCTTGCTTTTCCGCCTTTCTGCGCGTAGCTTCCGAAGCGCCCGGAAAAGGACTTGTAGGCCCCTTTGTCCATTTCCCCTGCATAGAAAGCGTCGGTCTTTTCCTTGAATTCCTTTATCTCTTCGCGGATGGAAGAAACCTCAAGCTGTTTCGTGTTTTCAGCCATTCTGCTACCTCTCTTCCTTTTTGGGTTATAGAAAAATGAAGGGCCGGTACGGCCCATGGATTATCTTTATCATACGTGAAAGCGTGGAGATATGCAAGCTTTTTCGGCTGGGCGGGAGGCCGCCATGCCAGCCGGAAGATGCTGCGCATCTTCCGGCTGACGGCTGTCGCCGTATGTCCGTTTGCAGGAAGCCGTCCCGGCAAACGAGTTTGCCGGAGCGGCTTCCTGCAAACGGACGCATGGCTCATAGCTAGACATTTTCCCGTATCCGGATGTCTATGGAGGTGTAGTTGTATTCGCGGGCGGGGCGCTGACCTGTGGCGAGGTAGGCGAAGAGAAGCTCAAGAGGGAGGCTTCCCTGGACGGAGGGCTGCTGGCAGATGGTGGCATCGATGACGCCGCGCAGGAGCATTTCCCGGGTGGTGGGAACCTTGTCGCAGGAAATGACGGTCAGGTCGGTGCGGCCGGAATCAAGGACGGCGCGGCAGCCGCCGTACACGCCGCCGGCGGCAAAATAGAGCGCATTGATGTCAGGGTGCTCCCGGAGCATGGAGAGGGTATTGGAATAGCTTTCGAATTCGTCGTCGCTGTTTTCTCTGGTGTCCAGGATCCTGATATCGGGATAATCGGAGCGGATCCGGTCCTGAAAGCCGGCGATGCGGTCGGTATGGCAGAGGACGCGTGAGGAGCCTGTGACGATGCCGGCGCGGACAGGAGGCTTTCCGATCAGATGCATCAGTCCTGCGGCGGTCTGGCCGGAACGGTAGAAATCGCAGCCCACATAGGCCAGACGGGCGGAATCCTGGATGTCGGTGTTGGTGGTGATGACGGGGATCCCGCGGGAATCCAGTTCATTGATCCTGTCCCGGATCAGAGGGTCGTTGTAAGGCGTAAGAACGATGCCGCAGGCACCGTCCGCGGCGAGCCGGTCCAGAGCCTCCAGCTGAGCATCCAGGCTGAAGCCGACGCGGGAAACGCAGACGCTGCAGTTGTAGTCTGACAGTTCTCTGGATTTTTTCTGAACCCCCTGCAGAACCTCGTCAAAGAATGGGTTTCCGTTGTCGAAAAGGAGGACGCCGATTTTCAGATTCCGTTTCTGCGCGGCAAGGACAATGCCGGCGCGGTTGGGCCGGTACTGAAGCGCCTGGGCGATCTCCAGGACCTTCCGTTCCGTCTGTTCGCTGACTGCGCCGCGCCCGTTTAGGACACGATCCACGGTGCCTCTGGAAACTCCTGCCAGTTCTGCGATTTCTTTGATGGTTGCCAACCGGATCCCTCCCGCTTTCTGTCCTTCTTATGCGGCTTCGGAGGCTCCGCCGGGCCGGAGCGCCCAGCTGCCGCAGGGGACAGTCTTTTCTTTACCCTAGCACAAACAGGCGGCAAAGTCAATTTGAAAACAAAAACAGATGTGCACGGGCACGAGGAGACGTGTTACTGTTCAGCCTTCGGCAGAACAGTAACGGCATCCGGCCATTCCAATCGCTTCACGATAGGCCGGATGCTTCCTTCCTGTACGTTTTTGTACGGTCTGCGCAGTAAATGCGCAGACCTGGCTGAACAGTAACGGAGGCGTTACTTTTCATGGGACGGGAAAATACTGCTGTTGATTCCTTCTCCCATATCGAAAAATCCCTGCTTAATATCCGGCAGGATGCTCTGATACGGTTTAAAATAAGAATCTACATTGTATAACCGTACAAAAAGTCTGAAGCGACGGTTAAAAAGGGGATTTTCCGATCTTTAACCGTACTTTTTACCACTATTTTGTCATCAATACGGTTAAAGACCTGATTTCCTCATCTGTAACCGTACTTTTGGGCTATTCGGTACGGTTATAAACAGATTTTTCAAGTTTTTAACCGTATCACGCCATGAAAAGTACGGTTCAGAATAGTATTTTCCGGAATTGGATCCGTAAAAAATGAGTTTTTGTACGGTTACAAAGCTATTTCTTCATTTTTTAACCGTATATGAGCGAAAAAGTTCCGTGGAAGACTCTGCGGAATGTTTTCCTGCAAAAATCCATGAAACATTTCGTCTGGGCCCCTGCCCCGTGAAAAGTAACAACTTTAGTAACAGTTCTGCCGATACGTTTTTGTACGGTCTGCGCAGTAAATGCGCAGACCTGGCTGAACTGATACCAACTTTAACCTGGAATAATCTGAAAAAAGAAAAATCGGATTGATTTTTTTCCGGAAATCAATTATGATAAAAGTAACGTGCACGGGCACGAAAGAAAGATACAGGAAAAAGCAGACGTTGGCGTTCGCCGGCTTGCCGGTGAACGCCAACGGACAGGCATATGGAAAGGCGGAAGGGAGGCGCGTCATGTTTTACATAGGAGTGGATCTTGGAACCTCTGCGGTCAAGCTGCTTCTCATGGACGAAAAGGGAACGGTCAGGAAAGTGGTGTCAAAGGAATACCCGCTGTATTTTCCTCAGCCGGGCTGGTCGGAGCAGCGGCCGGAGGACTGGTTTTCCCGGACGATGGAAGGACTGAAAGAGCTGGTGGCAGACTGCGACCGTTCCCAGGTGGAGGGGATCAGCTTCGGAGGACAGATGCACGGTCTGGTACTCCTGAACGGGAAGGATGAGGTGATCCGTCCGGCGATTCTGTGGAACGACGGCAGGACCGGAGAGGAAACGGATTATCTGAATCAGGTGATCGGAAAGGAGAAGCTTTCCGGATATACGGGGAATATCGCGTTCGCGGGCTTTACCGCCCCCAAGCTTCTGTGGGTGAAAAAGCATGAGCCGGAGCATTTCGCGGCCATCGCGAAGATCATGCTCCCCAAGGATTATCTGGCTTACCGCCTGTCCGGCGTACACTGCACGGATGTATCCGATGCGTCGGGGATGCTTCTGTTTGACGTGAAGAACCGGTGCTGGTCGGAGGAAATGTGCGGGATCTGCGGCGTGCGCATGGATCAGCTGGGAAAGGTATACGAAAGCTGGGAACCGGTGGGAACGCTGCTTCCTCAGATCGCCCGGGAACTGGATCTTCCGGAGAGCGTACGGGTGATCGCCGGGGCGGGAGACAATGCGGCCGCCGCGGTGGGAACGGGAACCGTGGGAGAAGGGAAATGCAATATTTCCCTGGGGACCAGCGGGACGATCTTCATCTCCTCCGCGCAGTTTTGCGTGGATGCGCACAATGCGCTGCATGCCTTCGCGCATGCTGACGGAAGCTGGCATCTGATGGGCTGCATGCTCAGCGCGGCTTCCTGCAACAGGTGGTGGATGGAGGATATCCTCGGGACGCAGGACTATGCGAAGGAACAGGATGCCGTCGGCGCCCTGGGAGAGAACCGGGTATTTTTCCTCCCTTATCTGATGGGAGAACGTTCCCCCCACAACGATCCGGATGCCAGAGGGACCTTTATCGGCATGACCATGGATACGACGCGGGCGGATATGACCCAGGCGGTGCTGGAAGGAGTGGCGTTTGCACTGAGGGATTCCTTTGAAGTGGCGAAGTCGCTGGGGCTGAAGATCGAAAAGACGAGGATCTGCGGCGGCGGCGCGAAGAGCGCGCTCTGGAGGACGATCATGGCGAATGTCCTGGGAATCCCGGTGGAGCGGATCGAAAGCGAAGAAGGGCCCGGACTCGGAGGGGCGATCCTCGCGGCGGTTGGCTGCGGCGCGTTTGAAAGCGTGGAGGCCGCGGCGGAAAGGCTGGTAAAGGCGGCGGGAACCGAAGAGCCGGATGCGGAACTGACGCAGAAATATGAGGCCAGATATCAGCAGTTCAGACAGATCTATCCGGCGTGCAGAGAGCTGTTCGGCCGGCTGATATTTTAAAAAGAAGGGAGAACGAAGATGAAGCTTCAGAAGGTGACGGATCCGGCTTTTAAAAAGTACGGAAAGATCGTGGAAAATGTGGATTTTTCCGGGTTGGTGGAGGAACTGAAGAAAACCCCCTGCCCGCAGGATGTGATGTATGAACCCAGCGTGGAGAGCCTGGAGGCGCTTCCGGTCTATCAGGCGCTTCAGGATGTGACCTATGGGGAAATGCCCATCCAGATCGGCTGCTGCAACGGGCATAACGAATATCTGAACGCTCTGGAGTATCACAGAACATCGGAGATCGATGTGGCGGCCAACGACCTGATCCTGCTCCTGGGACTGCAGCAGGACATCGGAGAAGGAGATACCTATGACACGTCGAAGGCGGAGGCCTTCCTTCTGCCCGCGGGCGTGGGGGTGGAGCTGTATGCCACCAGCCTGCACTATGCACCCTGCAATGCTTCGGCAGAAGGTTTCCGCTGCGCCATCATCCTGCCGGACGGAACCAACCAGGCGCTGGATGAGAATCATTATGCAGGCGGGGAAGACAGGCTTCTGACTGCGAAGAACAAGTGGCTGATCGGACATCCGGAGGGAGGACTCCCGGAAGGGACCCATATCGGTCTTACGGGAAAAAATCTCTGTGTGAAGGATCTGGAACACTGAGAGGCATCCGCGCAGCGCGCCGTGCGCTGCCGGGAATCTCTCTGTAAATAAAAAGGTGCGGCATAGGGGATGCCGCGGAAAGGAAAGAAAAATGAACAACATGCCGAAAGAAAAGATCGCCGTCGTTGCGGTAAGCCGCGACTGCTTCCCCATGGATCTGTCCGTATCCAGGAGAAAAGCTGTGATCGCCGCCTATGCGGAAAAGTACGGAGAGGGACTGTATGAATGCCCTGTCTGCATCGAAAATGAGATCGATATGAGAAAGGCTCTTGCGGACGTGAAAGCCGCGGGCTGCAATGCCCTTGTGGTCTACCTTGGAAATTTCGGACCAGAGACGCCGGAGACCCTGCTGATCAAGGAATTTGACGGACCGGCCATGATCATCGCGGCAGCGGAGGAGACCGGGGACAATCTGGTGGGAGGCAGAGGAGACGCCTACTGCGGCGTGCTGAACGCCAGCTATAACCTGAAGCTGAGAAATCTGAAGGCATATATCCCGGAATACCCGGTGGGAACGGCTCAGGAATGTGCGGACATGATCGCGGAGTTTGCGCCCATCGCCAGGGCGGTCGTCGGTCTGCACAGCCTGAAGATCATTTCCTTCGGTCCCCGTCCGAGAGATTTCATGGCCTGCAATGCGCCGATCAAGCAGCTTTTTAATCTGGGCGTTGAGATCGAGGAAAATTCCGAGCTGGATCTGTTTGAAGCCTTCAACAACCATGCGGGAGACGAGAGGATCCCTTCCGTGGTCGCCGATATGGAAGCGGAGCTGGGTGCCGGAAATAAGAAGCCCGAGATCCTGCCGAAGCTGGCCCAGTACGAACTCACTCTTCTGGACTGGATCGAGGAGCACAAAGGCAGCAGGGAGCATGTGGTCATCGCGGGAAAATGCTGGCCTGCTTTTCAGACCCAGTTCGGCTGTGTGCCCTGCTATGTGAACAGCCGTCTGACCAGACGCGGCATCCCGGTATCCTGCGAGGTGGATATCTACGGCGCGCTGAGCGAGTTTATCGGGACTGTTGTAAGCCAGGATGCGGTAACGCTCCTTGATATCAACAACACTGTTCCCGCGGATCTGTATCAGTCCGAGATCGCCGGGAAATACGGCTGCACGCAGAAGGATACCTTCATGGGCTTCCACTGCGGAAACACTCCGTCCAGCAAGCTGTCCTTCTGCGAGATGAAGTATCAGTTCATCATGGCGAGAAGCCTTCCGGAGGAGGTGACCCAGGGTACCCTGGAGGGAGATATCGTGCCCGGTCCCATCACCTTCTACCGCCTGCAGAGTACATCCGACAGCAGGCTGCGCGCTTACATCGCCCAGGGCGAAGTCCTTCCCGTCGCCACACGTTCCTTCGGAGGCATCGGCATTTTTGCCATTCCGGAGATGGGGCGCTTTTACCGTCATGTGCTGATCGAGAAAAATTATCCTCATCACGGCGCGGTGGCTTTCGGCCATTACGGAAAGACGCTGTACGAGGTGTTCAAGTACATCGGCGTGGAGCTTTCCGAGATCGATTTCAACCGGCCGAAGGGCATGCTGTATCCCTCCGAGAATCCATTTGCGTAAAGATCATATTCCGGCCTGAATCTGTTCCGGTCTGGATCTGTTCCGGTCTGAATCTGTTTCGGTCTGAGTCCGGCCCTTCTGCCGCCTGCGGCGGCAGAAGGGCCGGATCGCCGTTCGCCGGGGACCGGTGCGGGACTTTTCAGGAGGTCGGGAGCACGGCGAAAGGTTCCGCGGATTTTTACAGGAAAACATTCCGCTGTGCTTTGACGGCTGACTTTTGCAGGGCCTTCCACGGAATCCTTCCGCCCATATACGGTTGAAAAAACGAAAAAATAGTTTTTTATCCGTACAGAAATCCATTTTTTACGGATCCAATTCCCCCAAATGCTATCCTGAACCGTACTTTTCATGGCGTGATACGGTTAAAAAATCGAAAAATCTGTTTTCAACCGTACCGGATAGTCCGAAAGTACGGTTACAGATGAGAAAATCAGGTATCTAACCGTACGGATGACGAAACAGGATCAAAAAGTACGGTTAAGAATCGGAAAATCTCTTTTGTAACCGTCACAGACGGCTTTTGATACGGTTATATGCCGCAGATCTTCAGTTTGAACCGTACAGGAGCACTTTTGTACGGTTTACATAATGCAGATTCGTTACTGTTCAGCCTTCGGCAGAACAGTAACGGCATCCGGCCATTCCAATCGCTTCGCGATGGGCCGGATGCTTCCTTCCTGTATATTTTTGTACGGTCTGCGCAGCAAATGCGCAGACCTGTCTGAACAGTAGCGCGGCTTTGCGAATGGCGCGGAGTGAACTGTAATGAGTATCCTGTCGGGGCGGAGCTTATTTCATCCTGTCCGATTGACGGTATTTTTTCCGTGCGGTATAATCATAACCAACGACCGGAAAGAATGCTTTCTCCGGCGGCCGCGGGAATGCCGGCGGCAGTCCGGTCATCCGGGCAGGCTTCCTGCCCGCCGGGGACAGAAAAGAGGAAAAAAGATGAATGCAAAGCTTACCATAGCGATCGCCGGAACCGGCTACGTGGGACTGAGCAACGCGGTCCTGTTGGCACAGCACAACCGTGTGTGGGCGGTGGATGTTCTGCCGGAGAAGGTGGAGCTGATCAATCAGAGAAGATCGCCCATCCGGGATAAGGAGATCGAAGAATATCTTGCGGAGAAGGAACTGGATCTGACTGCGACCACGGACGGAGAGAAGGCCTATGGAGAGGCGGATTTTGTCGTCATCTCCACGCCCACCAATTATGATCCGAAGAAGAATTATTTTGACACATCTTCTGTGGAAGCGGTGATCGAGCTGGTGCTCCGGGTGAATCCGAAGGCAATCATGATCGTGAAATCCACGGTTCCTGTGGGTTATACCGCTGCTGTCAGGAAGAAATATGATACGGACCGCATCCTGTTCAGCCCGGAGTTCCTGCGGGAGGGGCATGCGCTGTACGACAATCTGTATCCGTCCCGCATCATCGTGGGGATCCCGGCGGACCATGAGGAACGAAAGAAAGAGGCGGAGCAGTTTGTGGAGCTTCTGAAAGAAGGGGCGATAAAGGAGGATATCCCTGCCCTGATCACCCATTCCACAGAGGCGGAGGCGGTGAAGCTGTTCGCAAATACCTATCTGGCGCTGCGCGTCAGCTTTTTCAACGAGCTGGATACCTATGCGGAGATCCGGGGGCTGAACACGAGGCAGATCATCGAAGGCGTCTGTCTGGATCCCAGGATCGGGACGCACTACAACAATCCTTCCTTCGGATACGGAGGATACTGCCTGCCGAAGGATACCAAGCAGCTGCTTGCCAATTATCAGGATGTGCCGGAAAATATCATCGAGGCGATCGTGGATGCCAACCGGACGAGGAAGGATTTTGTCGCGGACAGGATCCTGGAAATGGCGGGCTTCGACGGAAGCGGAAAAGAAGGAAAACCGGTCACGATCGGAATCTACCGCCTTACCATGAAGACGGATTCCGATAATTTCCGGCAGAGCTCCATTCAGGGGGTGATGAAGCGGCTGAAGGGAAAGGGCGCGGAGGTCATCCTGTACGAGCCCACGCTGAAGGAGGAGAGCTTTTTCGGTTCCAGAGTGCTGCGGGATTTTGAGACGTTCGCGGAACGGAGCGATGTGATCGTGGCAAATCGTTTCGCATCCGAACTGGAGCCCTTCCGGGAAAAGGTATACACCAGGGATCTGTATCACAGAGACTGAGGCGGAAAGGAGAGACGCCATGGCGGCAACGGGACTGCTGGTGGAGATCGGAGACCGGCTGCGGCTGCGCCGGGAGGAGATGAAGCTCACCCAGAAGGAGGCGGGAAAGCTTCTGGAAATGTCGGAGACCTTT
This sequence comes from uncultured Lachnospiraceae bacterium, assembly GCA_944380025.1. GTDB lineage: Bacteria > Bacillota > Clostridia > Lachnospirales > Lachnospiraceae > Eisenbergiella. The sequence continues at coordinate 5,220 of CALWGL010000056.1, read as the reverse complement.
TACGGTGAGATCGAGAGGGGAAACAGACGGCTTTCCATTGAGAAGATGCTTCTGGTCCGGGAACGCATGGGGATCAGCCTGACCTGGCTGCTCGCCGGCACACAGACCAACAGCATCCATGAGGTGATCCTCCGCCAGTATCCGGGAGAGAACGCGGAGCGGATGGAGCGCCTGCTCCGCAATCTGGCAAAACTGTGTGAGGAATAGGGCCGGAAGGCTTTGGGGCGGGTCTCCGGCTCTGCCGCACGGCATGTCCGGAGCGCACGGCCCGGGCGGAAACCGGCGCCGTTCTGCGGCAGAAAAAGAGGGCGCGCCGTTTCACGGATCCGGCACGCCCTCTGTGACAGGATCCCTACAGGGATCTTCTGTCAAACTTTTCTTCACAGTATTTGCAGCGGTATACTTCCTTTTTCTCATCCGCAAGCACGAAAATGTGCGGAAGTCCCTGCTCAATGGAAGTGATGCAGCGGGGGTTCTTGCAGTGGATGACGTTTTTGATCTCCTTCGGAAGGGCAAGCTCCTTTTTGGCCACGATCTCTCCGTTCTTGATCACGTTCACCGTGATGTTGTGGTCGATGACCGCAAGCACATCCAGATCCAGGGTGTTGATGTCGCATTCCACCTTCAGGATGTCTTTTTTCCCCATTTTGTTGCTGCGCGCGTTTTTGATGATGGCAACGGGGCAGTCCAGCTTGTCCAGCTGCAGATGATGATAGATGGACATGCTTTTTCCGGCCTTGATGTGATCGAGCACGAAGCCCTCTTCGATTTTTCCTACATTCAGCATATGATTATTCTCCAATCCGCCGCCTGGCAAACAGAATATTCACGTCAGCGGCAATCTCTTCGGTCCGCCATATCGGCGGCATGTGAATTTCCGTTACTGTCTGCGATCCGCAAGTCCGAGCAGGGTGAGGATCAGCGCCATGCGGACATACACCCCGTACTGGGCCTGTTTAAAGTAAACGGCGCGGGGGTCGTCATCCACGTCCACGGAGATCTCATTCACTCTGGGAAGGGGATGCAGCACCAGCATGTCCGCGGGAGCGAGACTGAGCTTTGCCTTGTCCAGAATGTAGAAATCCTTCAGGCGGACATAATCCTCTTCATTAAAGAAGCGCTCCCTCTGCACCCTGGTCATGTACAGAAGATCCAGCTGCGGCAGACTCTCTTCCAGGCGGATGACCTCTTCGTAGGGGATGCCTTTTTCCTTCAGCATCTCGATGACGTAATCCGGAACCCGCAGCTCTTCGGGGGAGATGAAGATAAAGCGGATGTTATCATAGCGGGAAAGGGCATTGATGAGGGAATGGACGGTGCGGCCGAATTTCAGGTCTCCGCACAGGCCCACGGTCAGGCTGTTCAGCCGGCCCTTCAGGCTGCGGATGGTCATCAGGTCCGTCAGGGTCTGGGTGGGGTGCTGGTGACCGCCGTCTCCCGCGTTGATGACGGGGATGCGGGAAAAGGAAGCGGCGACCATGGGCGCGCCCTCCTTGGGATGGCGCATGGCGCAGATGTCCGCGTAGCAGGAAATGATGCGGATGGTGTCCGCAACGCTTTCACCCTTGGAAGCGGAGGAGGAAGCCGCGTCGGAGAAGCCGAGCACGCTTCCGCCCAGATTCAGCATGGCCGCCTCAAAGCTGAGCCGTGTGCGGGTGCTTGGTTCATAGAAGCAGGTGGCCAGCTTCTTCCCGGCGCAGACGTGAGCGTAGGCGTCCGGATGGGCTTCGATATCGGAAGCCAGATCAAAGAGCCGGTCCAGCTCCTCTGCGGAAAAATCAAGGGGGTTCATCAGATGTCTCATGTTATGTGCATGTCTCCTTTCCAAAGGAAGAAAGTCCGCCGTGAGAACGGCGCGCCGCCGGATCCTGGCGCCGGATGTGCTTTTCCGGCAAAAGAAAATCGAAGAGAAAGAAAATCCCTTCGATTTCAGTCTTCCGATATCCAGTTGCGGCGTTGTGCCTTTATCATCTTCATTCTGCAATACGTCTCCCGGCATGCTTTCCATTTGCTTTTCGTGCCATTATAGCACAGGACCGGAAGGGTTGCAAGAAAAAATGAGAAAACCTTTGCAAAAGGAAAGGAGATAGATTATAATCTACAGGAATAAAAAAGGCCCGTGAAAAAGACGGGCAGAGCGGTACGGGAACGGCATGCCGGAACCGTGCCGGAAGGCGCGGAAAAAGGGAGCAAGGAGGGCTTCAGGATGGACGAAAGACAAAACGGAGGCATTCAGTTCAGAGAGAGAAAGCGCTGGATCTTTTTCGCGCTTCCCTTTACCTTTACGGTCTATACGGTGGCGGAAGATATGATCACGGTGGCGGAGGGCTTTCTGAACAAGAAGGAAAACGACTGCTATATGTATAAGGTACAGGATGTGGAGCTGCTGGAATCCCTGCCGCAGCGGATCTTCGGGCTGGGAACGGTGCGCTGCTATACGGGCGATACCACGAATCCGACGCTCCTTGTTCAGAATGTGAAGAACGCCAGGGCGATCAAGAATTTTATCCTGGAGGCGTCAGAGAAGGCGCGCATGCGCAGACGGACCATGAATATGCTGGATATCGGCGCGGAGGACGAGACAGACGATGGAACTTGATATGACGAAGGGCAGCCCTTTCCGGCTGATCGTAAAATTTATGATCCCGATCATTCTGGGAAATCTGTTTCAGCAGCTTTATAATCTGGCGGACACGGTGATCGTGGGCCGCTTCGTCGGCGTACAGGCGCTGGCCGCGGTGGGAGCCACGGGCACGATCTCCTTTCTCCTGCTGGGATTTCTGCAGGGGCTGACCACGGGCTTTACCGTGCAGACGGCGCAGCGGTTCGGCGCGGGAGACATGGAGGGCGTGAAGAAGAGCGTGGGAAACGCCGCCGTCCTTTCGGTCGCGGTCACGGTGCTGATGACGGCGTTCAGCGTGCTGATCATGGACTGGCTGCTTCGGCTGATGCAGACGCCGGAGGATATCATGCAGATGTCGAAGACCTATATCCTGATCATCTGCTGGGGCATGTGCTGTTCGGTGCTTTACAACCTGCTTTCCAGCATCCTGCGGGCGGTGGGAAACAGTAAGGTGCCGCTGTATTTCCTGATCCTCTCCGCGGCGATCAACGTGGCCGGGGATCTGGTGCTGATCATCAATTTTCACATGGGAGTGGCGGGAGCGGCCATCGCGACGGTGGCGTCCCAGGGGATCTCCGGGGTGCTCTGCCTGATCTATATGGTGAAAAAGGTTCCGATGCTTTCTCTGCGGAAGGACCATTTCCGGCTGGACCGCTGGTGCGTGAGAAATCAGGTTTCCGTGGGGCTTCCCATGGCGCTGCAGTTTTCCATCACCGCCGTGGGCACCATCATGGTGCAGGCTGCCCTGAATCTGCTGGGCTCCACGGTGATCGCCTCCTATACGGCGGCGGGCAAGGTGGAGCAGCTGGTGACGCAGGTGTTCGTGGCGATGGGAATGACCATGGCCACCTACTGCGGGCAGAACCGGGGCGTCAACGATCTGGAGCGGATCAAAAAGGGAGCGAGGATCTCCTTCTGGATCTCGTCGGTATACGCGGTGGTGATCTACATCGCCGTGCAGTTCGCCCTGCCCTGGATCATCCGGCTGTTCGTATCCGGCGATGTGACCGAGGTCCTGCGCTACGCCAGGATCTATATCGGAATCTGCGGCGCGTTCTTCATCCCGCTTGGCATGATCTATATTTACCGGAACGTGATGCAGAGCTGCGGATACGGCTTCATGCCCATGATGGGCGGCGTGGTGGAGCTTTTGAGCCGGGCGGTTCTGGCCGTTGTGGCGGCGAGCCTTCTGAGCTATGAGGGCGTGTGCCTGGCAAATGCCAGCGCCTGGTTTTTCGCCGGGATCTTCCTGTATCTCGCCTACCGCTCCGTGATGAAGCGGATGGAACGGGATAAGGCGGCCGCACAGGCGCGGGAAGCGGAAGGATAGGATACCGTCAGCGGCGGGGGACGCGGGATGCGTCCCTCGTTGCGCGTTCCATCAGAAGGCCGGCGGCGGCCCAGCAGGGGATATAATCCAGCCGGATGACACAGTCCACGTTCCAGCGTGCCCTTCCGTAATCCCAGGGGCAGATGCCTTTTTTTCGCAGAAGGCTTCCGGATATATATTCGCCCGCAAGGATGAACAGGGCGTAAAGGAAGCCCCGCCTGATCCGGGAAAGCCCGCGGAACAGGCGAAAGACGGGGGTGAGCAGACAGCCCGCCCCGTAGATGGGAAACATCCAGAGGGATGTGACGCCCCGCAGGGTCAGATCCCTTCTTCGCAGGGACTGCAGGGCGGTGAAGGTGATCTCCAGGCACCAGCCAAGGATGCCGCATTTGATAAAATTCTGAAACAGTTTTCGCATACGGACAGTGTATCCGTTTTTTCTTTTTTTTATCCGGACGACGGAGGAGAGGAAGCAGCAGAAAATGAATTATGCCGAAGCGTTGGAATATGTGGAAAGCTGTAAAAAATACGGCGTGGTGCCGGGGCTTTCCAGCATCAGGAGGCTTCTTTGCCGGCTGGGAGATCCCCAGGAGAAGCTGGCCTTCGTTCATATCGCGGGAACGAACGGGAAGGGGAGCGTGCTTGCCATGCTCTCCGGCGTGCTCGCCCGCGCCGGATACCGGACGGGATCCTTCAGCTCTCCGGAGCTTCTGGAGCATCGGGACATGTTCCGGATGAACGGAAGGGTGATCGCGAAGACGGAGTTCGCGCGCTGCATGGAGCGGGTGAGCCGGGCGGCGGAGGAGCTTTCCGGGGAGGGCTTTCCCCATCCCACCGCCTTTGAGGTGGATACGGCGCTTGCCTTTCTGTGGTTTCAGGAAAAAAAGTGCGATATCGCCATCGCGGAGGCGGGGATGGGCGGCCTTCTGGATTCCACCAATGTGATCCCGGATCCTCTGGTCTGCGTGCTGACCTCCATCAGCATGGATCATATGGCGGCGCTGGGAGATACGCTGGAAGCGATCGCGGCGCAGAAGGCGGGGATCATAAAGCCGAAGAGCAGGGTGGTCAGCCTCAGACAGAAGCCGGAGGCCATGCGGGTGATCGAAGAGGCCTGCCGGGAGAGAGGGTGCAGCCTGCGGACCGCGGATCCGGAAAAGCTCTCCGGCGTGAGAAGGAGCCTGAAGGGACAGCGTTTTTCCTACGGGGAGTGGAAGGGGCTTGAGATCTCCTTCGCGGGGACCTGGCAGACCGACAACGCGGCGCT
>CALWGL010000055.1 GCA_944380025.1 uncultured Lachnospiraceae bacterium | reverse complement strand
ATTGGCAGGCTGAACTGTTACGGTGCCTCATATTTTTTTTTTGCTTCATAATAAATGAAAGAAGCAAAAAGGAATGAGTATTGTACAGGAAATGACACTCCTGTATCGCTATGCAATATTTGTAATATCGGGAAGGATGTGAAAAAATATGATGTATCCATTTGTAACACTGAACGATGATACGGAAATCACCCATTCCGAGATGAAACCCAACGGACAGGTAAAGGTTTATATCGAAACACCGGATGCTGTTGACGGCTTTCATCATGCGGTCTGCTATCTCCCGGGATACACCTGGGCAGAAATAAGCGGTTATTCCGAGACCGAGATGAATTATTTTAAACAGTTGATCAGAGACAATGCTCACCTGATTCTGGAATTCGCTCAGGAAAAGCGTTATTGTGCAATAATACCTCAAAAATTCCTGACAGAATGCTCAGGAGAATGATGCGGCTGATTGAAGCGAACAGCAGTCTCATTCTCCAGAAGTGGTATTCCCAGTTTGGGGAAATCCGATATTACTGTTGAAAGAGTTTTCAGGCCTTCAAGCCTCTCCAGCCTCCCCCCTTCCTGGCAGACAGCCATTTTTAAAAAACCAGGCGACGGTCTGGGAACGGGAGCTGAAGGTTTCTGTTTTCAGCATTTCTCCGATCTGTTCTCTCGTATAAAAAGCAGCGGAAATTTCCTCATTTTCAGAAAGGCGGGAGCCGCAGGAGCTGCCGGAACAGGCTGGTTCCGCACAAGTTGGTTCCGCACAGGCTGTGTCCGCGGGGGCCGGTTCTGCACAGGCTGCATCCGCATGGGCCGAACCGGCTGCCGCCGTGCGGGGATTGCCCTCGGCCTCCAGAAACACCAGCCAGGTGGCCGTATCGGAAAAGCCCACCGCCGAATAGGACGGGGGAAGGATGTCGATAAAACGGGCCACGCGAAGGCCGGTTTCCTCATACAGCTCTCTTCTGGCACAGTCCTCCACGCTCTCGCCTTCCTCCAGCATGCCGGCGCAGAGGTTGTAGATGGTCCGGTTGATGCTCATGCGAAATTCCTTCAGAAGGAGGAGCCTGTCGTCCTTCCATGCGACGATGGTGACGCCGCTCACGCGGGCGCCGATTTCGGATGGGCCGTTCAGAGCATTGCGGCTTACCATTTCAAAGGTCTTTTCCCGGCCTGCCCGGTTTTCATAAGTCAGCTCGTAGCCGTGCAGCCAGGTTCCGTCATACTGTTTTTTCATGGAAAGCAGCTTCATGGTTCTCCTTTCCGGCTGCCGCAGAAAGCTCCGACAGCTGTTCATAGATGCTGCGCCTTACCTTTTTCCGGGTGATCTCCACCAGGCCGAGAGGGGTCATGTCAACCACGGTTGTTTTGACGGGATCCTTTTTCAGCTCTGAGGAAAGAAGCTGAAGAAGCTCCTTTTCATCCTCTTTTTTCTCCATGCTGATGAAATCCACGAGGATGATGCCGGACAGGTTGCGCAGGCGCAGCTGTCTCGCGATCTCCAGGGCGGCTTCCCGGTTGATCAGGCGGAAGGTGTCGCGCGTGCCTTTTTTGCCTGTGTATTTTCCGGAATTGACGTCGATGACCGTGAGCGCCTCCGTGGGTTCGATGACCAGATAGCCGCCGCTTTTCAGCCAGACCCGTTTGCCGCAGGCTTCCCGGATCTTTGCGGGAAGACCGTAGAGATTCCGGAGAGAGACGGCGCTGTCCTGATACAGGCGCAGGGCGGAAAGAGCCTGCGGGCAGGAACGCTCCAGGAAGGCGCGGATCTCTTCGTACAGGGCTGGATCGTCGGTGAGGATCTCTTCATACTGCTCCTGCGGCGTGTCCCGGATCTCGGTGAGATACCCGCTCTCCGGCCGGTACAGACAGCTGTAGCAGGTCCTCATGCCCGCATTCTGCCACAGCGCCGCGGCCTGTTGGATGAGGGCCTGTGCTTCCCGGATCAGGGGCGCCAGGTCATCCGCAGCCGTTTTTTCCGTGTTCGCGGGCAGGGGCGCTCCGGCGTTGTGGACGCTCTGTCCGGCGTCATACAAGGGAATGCTTTTTTCATCGTGTACAGACGTTTTGACATCCTCCTGCAGGAGCGCCCCCGCATTGGTCCGTACGATCAGGCTGCAGCCCTGTGCGGTCAGCGTCTCTTCCCGGATATCCGCCGCGGCAAGGGCTTCTGTGATCTGCTGCCTTGCTTTATCGGAAAGCTTTCCGGAAAACTGCAGGCGGCCGCTCTCCTTTCCCGGAAAGACCACCGCGTAGCGGCCCGCAAGAGAGATCTCCGTGGTGAGCACCGGTTCCTTGGTTTTCACCGCCTCCCGGTCCACCTGCACCAGCAGCTCGTCTCCGGCGAGGATCCGCCCGTCCGCCTTCCGGTTGAGGATCCGGGCGGATGCCATATGGGAAAGGGGAAGAAAGGCGCGCTGGCCCTTTGTCAGCTCCACAAAGGCGGCGTTGATGTTTTTTGCCACATTCATCACCTTGCCCACGTAGATGCTGTTCAGCCGCGCGGCCGGCGTGCCGGGGGATTTTGCGCTCTCCAAGGCCGCCGGGCCGCCGGAGGAAGGCGAAGCCGAACCGGCGCTTCCTTCGTTCTCCGTTTCGTCCGGCCAGGCGGAAAGCGCGGCGAGCTGCCCGTCGGAAAGCAGAAGGGACAGGATGCGGTTCTTTTTTTTCAGAAGGATCAGAACCGATTTTGTTTTTTTCGGAAGGGAAACCTTCGGAACGGAAACTTCTCTGCCCATGGTCAGAACGCCTCCCCCACGTCGCCCAGCGGGATCAGCTTCCCGTCCGCTGTGCGGGTAAAGGTTTCCAGCCGGGTAAACTGAACCGTCCAGAAGGGCGGCGTTTCCTTTCCCGCGGAGGAAAGCAGCGCATCGAGCAGGGCGTAAGGCTTGATGTTTCCCGCGCTGCTGGCATCCACGAGAAATTCCATAACCCCGTCATGAACGGAAAGAGAGAAAATGCCGGGGCGGATGTCCACCTGGGAGACGCCTTTTTTTGTTTCCTTTGTGATGAAGATCTGATCCTGCGCCAGAAAATCCGGGATCACAGGCTCCAGGCAGGAAAAGTCCGAAAGGGAAACGCCTGCCTGCCGGACGGATTCGTCCTGCTTCATGGCGGCGGTATAGGACGCCGCGGCCACGCTGGCCATGGCGTTTCCGGCGTTGTCCGGAAGGCGGACGATCCGCAGGATCTCGATCCCCTCCACGCAGGCGGCGTTCAGCCGCTCCTTCATCTCCTGCGCGTTCATGGGATTTTTCATGGGTTCGTTGACCTGAACATCCAGGTATTCGCCCCTGCTCTCCACCCCAAGGCCCAGGGGGGAGGCAAAGCTCATGATCTGATGCGGGCTGAAGCCCGAGGAATAGGCGATATCGATCCCCGCCCGGCGGATGGCCTTCTGGAAAAACCGCATCACGTCCAGATGACCGATGAACCGCAGCGGGCCATATTTGGAAAACTGTATCCGAAGCTTCATGCTTACCTCTTTTTCCGCCGCCGCAGGGCGGCACTTCAATCATAGGAATTTGCGCCTCTGCGCAAATTTCCAGGAGAAAGCCGCAGGCTTTCTCCGCCTCCTTTTTCCGCCGCCGCAGGGCGGCACTTTTTATTTATGGAAGAATGGCTTCCGTCTGATGACGGGCCGCGTATTCCAGAAGCGTCTGGGCGGAGCCGTCTTCGATCACGCCGTCGGCGTTTCGTTTTTCATAGCAGATGCCGCCGCCAAACCTTGCAGCTCCGCAGCCCTGGCACTGCTGTTTGCAGTTGGGGGTGACGGTTTCCGCAAGCGCCCGCTGCCATTCTCTCTTTAAAAATTCCTTCGTTACGCCGCAGTCCAGAAAATCCCAGGGGAATATCTCGTCGAGGGAACGCTCTCTGGTGGTATAAAAGCCCACATCCAGGCCGCAGGCCGCAAAGCAGTCCATCCAGACATCCTTATGGAAATATTCTCCCCAGGAATCATAGATACAGCCCCGTTCGTAGGCCATGCGGATGACCCGCGCCAGTCTGCGGTCGCCTCTTGCGAACACGCCTTCCAGCACGCTCACGTCCGCTTCGTGCCAGTTGTATTTGATCCGTTTCTGATTCAGCTGCTCATGGACCGCCTGTCTGGTGAGCCTCGCCTTGTCCAGAAATTCCTCCTCCGTATTCATGGCCGCCCACTGGAAGGGAGTGAAGGGCTTGGGAATGAAAAAGGAGGTGCTGGCCACGATCTGGATCTGTCCGGTTCGCTTCTCCTTGGGCACGGTTTCAAAGAAGGTGGCCGCGATTTTGTTGCACAACTCGGCAATGCCCCGGATATCCTCCTCGGTTTCCGTGGGAAGGCCCAGCATGAAATACAGCTTCACCCGGCTCCAGCCGCCCTCAAAGGCCATGGCGGCTCCCTTCAGGATGACCTCCTCGGTCAGCCCCTTGTTGATCACGTCCCGAAGCCGCTGGCTTCCGGCCTCCGGCGCGAAGGTCAGGCTGCTTTTTTTCACATCCTGCACCTTTCCCATGATGTCCAGAGAAAAGGCGTCGATGCGCAGGGAGGGAAGGGAAATGTTCACCATTTTCTCCCGGCAGGTGTCCATCAGGAAGGTGACCAGCTCCTCCAGATGGGAATAGTCGCTGGAACTCAAAGAGCTCAGCGTGATCTCCTCCTGCCCCGTGCTCTCCAGCATGTCCACCGCGTATTCCTTCAGCATGTTCACGTCCCGCTCCCGCACGGGCCGGTAGAGCTGACCCGCCTGGCAGAAACGGCAGCCGCGGATGCAGCCCCTCTGGATCTCCAGCGTCACCCGGTCCTGGGTGATCTTCATGAAGGGAACCACCGGTTTTTTCGGATAATAGGTATCCGTCAGATCCATCTGGATCTGCTTGACGATCTTTTCCGGAATGCCCTCCACGGACGGGGCGAAGGACGCGATAGTGCCGTCCTCGTGGTAGGAAACCTCATATAAAGACGGCGCGTAGATCCCGGGGATCTTTGCCGCAGCGGTCAGGAATTCCCGGCGGGTCCAGCCTTCTTTCTGATATTCCTGATACAGATCCAGAAGCTGCCTGTAAATAGTCTCGCCCTCTCCGATGTAAAAAAGGTCGAAAAAGTCCGCGATGGGCTCCGGATTGTAGGTGCAGGGGCCGCCGCCGATCACGATGGGATCCTCCTTGGTCCGCTCCGCAGCAAGGAGCGGGATGCCGGACAGGTCGAGCACCTGCAGGATGTTGGTATAGCACATTTCATATTGAATGGTGATTCCCAGAAAATCAAAATCCCTTACCGGGTCCTGACTTTCCAGAGCGAACAGCGGGATGTGCCGCTCCCGCATGATTTTGTCCAGATCCACCCAGGGGGAATAGACCCTCTCGCACCACACGTCGTCCCAGCGGTTGAACATATCGTAGAGAATCTGGATTCCGAGATGGGACATGCCGATCTCATATACATCGGGAAAACACATGGCAAAACGGGTTGTCACCTTTTCGGGATCCTTCATTACCGAATTGACCTCGCCGCCGATGTAGCGGGCTGGCTTTTCAATGGATAACAGTATTTCATCGCTTAATGCAAGTTTTCTCATTCCATACACCTTTATTTTTCCGTAGCATTGTTGTCGCCGCACACAGGAGAATTTCCGTTCGTGACCGCCCGTTTCAGACAGTCCTTCAGAAGAAACGCGCAGAAATAGGGGAACGTATAGATGCCGTCGCTGTATCCGATGTTCCCTCCGGTAAATTTGATCCCGCACGTAATGTCCGGATATCGGTCGCTCCGGATCAGAGTGCGGAGTGATTTTGCGGTTCCCCGCTTTGCCTTTACTTCTATGGGGATCAGGGACTGGCTGGTTCTGACAAAAAAATCTTCTTCCAGTGTGGAATCATCCCTTTTATAATAGTAAAGATCATATCCGCACTTTTTCAGAGCCTCACCTACGATATTCTCATACAGCGCGCCCTTGTATACGCCCAGATTTTTATTGGCACGCAGATCGTCCTGCGCCTCTTCGTCCAGCATGGCCACAAACAATCCGGTGTCAAAGAAATAGAGCTTGTATTTCGTATCATCATAATTTCCCCGAAGCGGAAGCTCCGGATAGTTCAGGCAATAGCAGATGTTGACGATTCCGGCGTCCCGCAGCCATTCCATGCAGCCGCGGTAATCCTTGAAACGGGCTCCCTTTGCCACCTTGGAGATCTGAAATTTCTTATTGTCCTTTGCCAGCTGGACCGGAATCTGCTCAAAGACATTGAGGATCCGGGCCTGCTCCATCCCTTCCGCATATTTGCGGATATCCTCTCTGTAATCTGCCAGCAGCTGACGCTGAATATCCAGCGTTCCTTCAAAGGTCCCGTTTTGGATGTATTCCCTCACGACTGCCGGCATGCCGCCAAGGATACAGTAATCCAGGAACAGCTCGCTGTACACCTTCATCAGCACTTCCGGAAAGGGTGCGGCGGCCTCCATGTGTCCGCGCAGCTCTTCCACCGCTCTGCCGTCATATCCCTTTGCCCATAGAAATTCTTCAAAATCCATGGAACTCATATCGTAATCCGTCTTGTATCCCACGCTGTTGCTTTCGATCCGCTGATAGGAAATGCCTAACAGGGAACCGCTGCAGATCACGTCAAAGCGGCCGTCGATCTTAAAAAATTTCAGGGCTGTAGCGATTTCCGGATACTCCTGAAGCTCATCAAAAATGAGCAGTGTTCTGCCTGGCTCAAAATGCCGGGAGGGATCCATCCGGGAGATGTTTCGTATGATATCATCTGTTTTATATCCATTTTCCGTAATGAGCTTGTATTTGGGTTCCTCGACAAAATTGATATAAATGACATTCGGATAAGCCTCTGCGGCGAAATGCAGGATGGATTCCGTTTTTCCGATCTGCCGCGGGCCTTTGACGATCAGCGGCTTCCGGCCCGGATCTTCCTTCCAGGAACGCAGGTACGTATCTATTTTTCGCTTCAGGTACGTCTCAGCCATGGGGGTCACTCCTCTCTGATTTTTCAGTATACAAAAAATGAGCGACTTTTTCAAGAAAAACGCAAAAAAATGAGCGACTTTTCCCGGGATTTACACAAAAACTGGATTTTGAAAGGATATCGGCCGCCTGACAATCCTGCAGGAATGCAGCGAGGTGCATCTGCGTCCACTGTTTTTTCAGCCTCGAAGGGTAAGCCTAATTGTGTTCCCATATCCGTTAAAACGACGTTCCTTTAATATTTCAATGATCCTCCGTTTCAGCTTTTTGTAGTCGGAGCTTTTGCACATATGAAGACCTGAAGGAGATGATGTTGAAAAGGACAGGATTAACTTCGCGTAGACTGCTTTTTCGAAGCGGTTCAGGCTGGCTGTTACGGTCTCGTCACAGGCAAATTCCATATCCTCATTTACCGTGATGAAAAAAAGCCAGATATTTACACAGGTTCCAACTATATTTTCGCAGAAAAAAGCGCATGATAAGAAACAGAATAATCAGAAGGCTGCCGCTTATACTCATTTTAATCAACATGGCCTGGATTCTTCTAAAGATCTCCCTTAAATGTTTATTTCTCCTTCCAAAAGTGTCTGTAACGATTTATTGTTCATATTTTTCCCAATGCGACCTGGCAATGTAGTAAAAGGAGTATTCATGATCTCTGAATATCTGGTTACCCAGATGCTGCATTCCTATTTTCTCCAATACTCTTTTGGACGCTATATTTTTCGGCAGTGCCATTCCATAAATGCCTTTGATATCTGTGGCAGCAAATGACTCCTTGATCATTTGCCTTCCAAGTTCTGTAGCATATCCTTTGTTCCAATATGGTACACCTATTTTGATTTCAATTTCAGGTTCCTCTTTTTTATAAGGATTTAAACCACATAATCCAATCAATTGATTTGAGCATTTCTCTATTATAGCTCCGTGAAAACAATCCAGCGTTTTGAAATCTTTATTTATTATGAACTGAATGTATTCTTCTGTTCGCCGTTTATCCCATGGGTTGTCCTTGTCCTTCGTATATATATGGACTCTAACATCACACATAATCCTGTATAATGCATGAATATCGTCTAATATGTACTTGCGAACGGCTAAACGATTAGTTTCAAAATGTAAATGCATATCGCGTGTGACCGTAAACCTGATTATTTCCGTATGGAATCAGACAACCGCTTCGATCAGAAGCTTGTCTCCAACGGTAATTTCCTTCAGACCAACCTGCTTTGTTTTGTTAAAATTAAAGCTGAGCATATATCCCTTCTGCAGATGAAAATAGTCAAGATATCCGGAAAGCTGCTTTTCTCCTCTCGTATTGTAAGCGTTTCCCCGCCAGATTTTCAATTCCAGGACAAATTGTTCTCCCCGATAGTCAATAACCAGATCCATGCGTTCCCTGTTCCGCGTCTCGGGTTCTACATAGCAGTTCCCCACACCGTTTATGATGGGCTTTAAATAAAGCATAAAATATCTTCTTCCATCTTCTTCGAGAAAAGTTTCTTTCCGATCACTATACAGGGACGTGAAATGTTCCACAAATTTTCCAAGTACTTTTCTCATATTCAGGTGGCCATTGACAATAAACTGATTCTTTTCCTGCAGCCCGGCGTCGTATTCTCTGCTTTGCATATATTCCTGCGACAGGAACAGATTGTACAGGACGGATTCAAAAATACGGTTGGCAACGACGGCGTTCCCGTTGCTGTTTTTGACAAAGCCAAACATTTCAGCCGTGTCGATGTACTGGTTGAGCGGGTTATAGGGAATTGCCTTTCCGGTAAACAGGAGCTCGTAAAGTACGGTTCGTAGCTGAGGATAGTCGGTCAGCTTATTCACAAGCGATTCAAACAGGGTATTCCGCTCTGTGAGGAGACGTTTTTCGGCTTCCAGATAACCGGCCCTTGTCCAGGCATCGGCTTTATCCGGAAATTCCTTTGTGCCGGAAATCCGCTCATCGATCAGCTTGCATAACCGGGATACCAGATAAGGATATCCGGAAGTAGAAGCATACAGCAGCCTGGACAGAAGCAAAATATCCATTCCTGTATGGTGATCGTCTTCGTATTCCTGCAACATTCCGGCAATTTCAGAAACAGAAAAGCTCATATCAACAAGAAAATCAGCCGCTATATTCCAGGGGCTGTTCGTTCTGTGTTCTTCATCCGGCCTGATTTTTCGTCTGATATTTTTCACATCATATACGCCGGCCAGAATTACGGACTGAAAGGCTGCCGCCCGGCCGCGTTTCAGATAATAGGCGCGAAGCTGGGAAAGAAAATCAAGGAACACCTGATTGTTTGTCGCGGAATCCACCTCGTCGATGATCAATACAATTTTCCGGTCTGACAGCTCGCACCATTGAATCAGTGTCTTAAACAGAAGAGACAGTGTGAATGCCGGAGCGGTCCCTGCGGAAAATTTTTCCAAATCTCCCTTCACTGATTCCGGAATATGCCCGGAGGCTTCCAGAAGCTCTCTGGAAAAAGCCGCCGTAAAACTGTGTTCGTTTTTAAAATCCTCGAAACTGAGGGTCTGGAAATCCAGACTCAGAACCTCATAATCATTCCGAAGAAAATCAACAAGACCATGGATCAGAGTGGTTTTCCCATACTGTCTTGCCCGGGTAATGGAGAAATACTGTCCGTCATCGATCATCTGTTTTACCTCATGCAGACGTTCGGAAAGATCGATCATGTAATGACGTTCAGGATCACAGCAACCGTTCGTATTAAAATATTTCATGCTTTATGACTCCTTTCCAGAGGAACCACATTTCCAGCTTCACTGTCAGTATAGCTTCACCGTCAGTATAACATGAGGATTCCCAAAAGGCGAGCAGAGGTTGACAGGCAGAATTCAAATGGCCGCAGGCTGTCAGCCGCTCTGCCTCTTTAGAGACACTGTCCCCCCCCGCTCCCCAGCCATCCCGTCACCCGCTGCTTCATGCCCTCCACGTCCAGCACGCCAAGGGCAAAGCCCTTCCGCACCAGCTCCGGGGGAACATACTCGTCGTATTTCTCGAAAACGGGAACCTCCTTCGGATAGAGCAGCTGCTGCGGATCGAATTCCGCCGCCGCTTCTTCAGCCGTGATCCGGTAAAACTCTTCTTTTGTTACCTTCATGGTAAACTGCAGGTAGTAGGGTCTTGCCGCCTGCAGCCCCTTCAGGCCAAGCCGCCCGGCGCAGCGGATCTTCAGGAACCGTTCCAGGGCGAGGAAGGAATAGCTTCCAAGCCAGGGAAACAGAGCCCACATGTTTCCGCCCAGATGCACCAGGGGATGATCCGGCATGCCGGATTTCCGGAAGGTGTCTCTCGCCTCCCGCAGCCTGCAGACCGCGTGGCGCATGAGATAGGGGTATTTTTTCTCTTCGTTCAGGACAGCGTACATGCGCTCCAGGATATGGGTGTGGATATCTCCGGCCACGTCTCCGAAATAGGCCGGGATGTTTCCTTTTACCAGGGTGCAGTAAACCTCGCGCTTTTTGTGGTCCACCTCTTCTACCACCCAGACCCTTCCGGCGATGGCGATCTTGTCTCCCACCGGCGGTGGCTTGACGATGGTGCCCAGCTCCTCCGGGCCGGAGCGCACGGAATATTCGATGTTTTCCTGAAACACCGCGTAAAACTTATAGTTGTTTACGATCCGCTCCCCGGTAAGGCCCACGATCAGACCGCCGTTTTCCGTCCGGCTGATGTGATCGATCTCAAGCAGATGGCGGAGCAGGATCCGGTAATCCTCCTGCGAGATTCTGTTAAAGCAGGACAGTGTCAGCACACGGGAAGCCAGCTCTGCCGGGGTCATTTCTCCGCCGGAGGCCAGGGTGCTCATGGTCTGGTGGTAAAGCAGGCTGTAGGGAAGCCGTCCTGTTCTGGGTGGCTCCACAAAACGCTCTTCGATATAGAGCTGGATCAGCGCGATGCCCTGGATCAGAGGCCAGGGGATCAGATCGGGAAGCATGGCCCGCGGCTCCGGATGGTTTTCCCGCATGACGAACCACATTTCAGAAGGGCTGCCGCGCCTGCCGGTCCGACCCATCCGCTGCAGGAAGCCGGATACCGTAAAGGGCGCGTCGATCTGAAAGGCCCGTTCCAGCCTGCCGATGTCGATGCCAAGCTCCAGCGTGGCGGTGGCGCAGACGGACTGGAGGGAGTCGTCGTCCTTCATCTCCTCTTCCGCGCTCTCCCGGTAGGAGGCGGAAAGGTTTCCGTGGTGGATGAGAAAACGCTCCGGCTCATGATTGGCCTCGCAGTACTGCCGCAGGCTCTGGCAGACCGCCTCGCACTCCTCTCTGGAATTGGTGAAAATCAGGCACTTTTTCCCCCGCGTATGCTCGAAAATATAGCCCATGCCCGGATCGGCCGCTTTGGGGGCGGTATCCGTCGCGGGCTCGGGAGCGGGCGTTTCCGGCACGGACTGCTTTCCTTCGTCCGCCTGGGGCTCCGTATTGAAAAAATGCTCCATGGACAGCCGCCACACCTCTTTTCCGCCGTCAAACCGGGGGATGACCGTCCGGCGGCCGCTGCCCGCAGAGAGAAACCGCCCTGCCGCCTCCGGGTCGCCGATGGTCGCGGAAAGGCCGATCCTTCTGGGTCTGCAGCCGGCCAGACGGCAGAGCCGCTCGATCAGGCAGAAGGTCTGCATGCCCCGGTCGCCGCGCAGGAGGGAATGGATCTCGTCGATGACGATAAAGCGCAGGTCGCCGAACAGGGAAGGGATTTCCATATGCTTGTTGATCATCAGCGATTCCAGGGATTCCGGCGTGATCTGCAGAATGCCGGAGGGCTTCCGGATCAGTTTTCTCTTCTGCGTCTGCGGCGCGTCCCCGTGCCAGCGGGTGACGGAAATCCCGGCCTCTTCGCACAGCTCGTCCAGCCGCCCGCACTGGTCGTTGATGAGCGCCTTTAAGGGAGCGATATAGAGCGCGCCCACGCTGGCGGGCGGATCCTCGTCCAGCAGGGTCAGAATGGGGAAAAAGGCCGCCTCCGTTTTGCCGGACGCCGTGGAGGCGGTCAGAAGCACGTTGTCCTGCGTATTAAAAATGGCGTCTCCCGCCGCGTTCTGCACGCCCCGCAGCGCCTGCCAGCCGGAGCGGTAGATATAATCCTGAATAAAGGGAGCGTATCGTTCAAAGACATTCATATCGTAAACTCCATAAAGCTGCCCTCCGCCTCATCGGAAACCGCCGCGGATTTCGCGAAGGAAAATTCTTCTGACTTTAAAAGCTCCTCCGGCGTCATGGAAGGATTCTGATACAGCAGATCCAGAAGCTCGATAAAGTCCCGGATCACCTCGCGGGGCGTGATGTTCTGATCCGCCCCGATCCGCCCGAATTCCATCCGGATAAAATCAGCCAGTTCGCTGTCTCCGACGGTCCTTTCATATCCATAGAAACCGGCGTGCATGTCGGAAAGCTTTTCACACAGCACCAGCATTTCCTCCGGCGTCAGAGGCTCCAGACGGATGACCGGGGCCAGCAGGTCCCTCGCGCCCGGCCTGGAAAATTTCCCTTCCGAAAGGCGGGAACGCAGGGCTTCATAGCTGTAGATGCCCCTTCTCTTATCCTCCAGCGCCTGGGGCGTCGCGCCCATGATGATGCCAAGGTACCTGGCCTTCCCCTGCAGGGTATCGTTGTACATGGTCAAAAGCTTTTCATAATTATACTGTCTGGTGACGGCGTTTGGGATCTTATAGAGGTTGACCAGCTCGTCGATGAAGATCATCATGCCCGCATATCCCGCCAGACGGAAAAAGACGGCGAAGATCTTCAGATAATCATACCAGTCGTCGTCCGTGATGATGAGATTGACGCCAAGCTCCTCCTTCGCTTCCCGCTTCAGGGTATATTCCCCGCGAAACCACCTCGCCACCTTCGCCTTTGTCTCATCGTCTCCATCCAGATAGGCGTGGTAATAGAGGGAAAGGAGCCTTGCGAACTCAAAGCCGTGCACCAGCTCGCTGACCGCGGCGGTGACGGCATAGATTTTTTTGTCCACCGCCTCCGTCAGCGCCGGATCGCCCGGCTCCTTTCCGGTTTCCTGAACGGCCTGCAGCTGCACGCCGCTGATCCAGCGGTCCAGCACCAGCGTCAGCGCGCCGCCCTCGGGCTTTGTTTTTGTGGAGAGATTGCCGATCAGCTCCCGGTAGGTGGCAAGCCCCTGCCCTCTGGTTCCCTGCAGCCGCCGCTCCGGGGAAAGATCCGCGTCGGCCACGATAAAGCCCCGGTCACAGACGAAATTTCGGATCGTCTGGAGCAGGAAGCTTTTTCCGGAGCCGTATTTACCCACGATAAAGCGGAAGGACGCGCCGCCCTCCCCGATGATGTCCACGTCATGAAGCAGAGCTTCGATCTCGTTTTTCCTTCCCACCGTGATATAGGGCAGGCCGATCCGGGGAACCACGCCGCCCTTGAGGGAATTGAGAATGGCCTGCGCCATCCGTTTCGGTACTTTTTTATGATCCATTTTCTTTTCCTTTATCTGTCCTTATCTCCGGGCGGCTGAAGCAGCTGCAGGATATCCTCCCTGTAATCCTCGACCAGCGCAACGGAGCTGCCGTCGCATTCCAGAACGTTATCCCCGATCTCTTCAAACAGGGCCTCATTGATCGTATCGGCGACAATGGAGGGCATCAGACGCCGGGCTTTCATGGTTTCCTCCACCGGCTTCCCGGAAAGCAGCTCCAGAAGGAGCTGCGCGTGCAGAGGATCCAGTCCGGCGGGAGGATGCTCCGGCCCGGCGGAAGGATGCTCCAGTCCGGCGGAAGGATGCTCCAGTCCGGCAGGAGGATACTCCGGCCCGGTGGAAGGGGCGCTGAAGGAGGCGGGTACGGGGGCCTTCTCTCCGGGCGGCTCCCGGTCCGGCCTGTCCGGTTCGGGAGCGGCAGGATATCCGGGCGCAGGAGTAGCCTCATCCGGCCTGTCCGCGTCCTCCCCGACGAGAAGACTGTCTCTGGTCCGGACCGCGTCCTGGCGGATCTGATCCAGTCTGGAAAGATCGATCATGATCCTGGGCCTTGCGGCTTCCTGCTCCGCCTGCCGGTCGGCGTTTATGACCGCTTCCGCGTAAGACGAGGCCCATTTTTCCTCCGGATCTTCCCGGAGATAGGATCCGGTTTTCAGATATCTGCGCAGCTGCCGGTCCGCTTCGTGCAGAAGACCCTGAAGCCGTTTCCGGTCAAAGTAGAGCCGGTCATACCGCTTTTCCTGCCATATCCCGCCGCGGCAGTGATAGGTTCTGCACGCATCCAGCGCATAATCGGCGTCCGGATGCACCTGCTCCTCCCAATAGACAGCGTTGGCGAGCGGACGCCAGGAAAAGGCCTTCCTCTCGCCGAAGCAGGCCGTGAAAAGATCCCGTCCCTCTCCGGACCAGGCCCGGCACGCAAAGCGCCAGACTTCTGCGAACAGCCGCTTTCCTCTTTCTCCGAATTTTTTCACCACAGGGGACTGCTCCGCCTTTTTCCCGGACAGGAGACAGAGCGCGGAAAACAGGGCCTCATCCTCCGCGGTTTCTGGATCCCGCAGGACAGAAAGGGCGGCGTCTCCTTCCAGCAGGACGGGATCGGCGCAGCTCTGCGCCAGCGTGAGGGAAACGTGATGGATCACGGCATAGTCCAGTATCCAGCGGCGAAGGTTCCGGCGCATGCCGGCTCTTTCCGCTTCCAGGCTTTTTCGGCCGGAGGTCTCCATGCTACCGTCCAGGAAACCGGCCTCAAAGGCCTTCATTTTTTCAATGGCATCCTCCGGCGAACGGGTTCCGATCCCGTTCAGCAGCTCATACAGGTACAGGTAGGCCATGGATGCGGAAATGGGGGAAAACTCTCCTTTTCTGACGCGGGTGCGCCAGGTGAAATATCCTCGAAGCTGCCGGAGGTTCAGATCATGATAGGTAGGGAAATAGCGCCTGTAAATCCCGTCCCAGGGAGCGTCGTCCTCATAGTCCTCCATGAATCTGCCCTGACGGTAAAAATTTCTGCACTTTTCCGTGAAGGAGCCGTCTCCGTATTCGTACAGCTGCTGCATGCGGCGGAGCTTTTCCGGGATTTCCGGCAGCGCGGTATCCGTGTATGCCGGATATGCTTCGGAGGACGGCCGCATGTCTGGCGAGATGTGTACGACGGGGGACGATTGCGCACCGGAGGATATCCGGGCGGTATCGGACGGCTGCGTGCCGGGGGATGTCCGGGCGGTATCGGACGGCTGCGCGCCGGAGGATATCTGAGCCGATGGGGACGGCCGGTCTCCTGCCGCTCTCTGTGTTCCGGCAGGGGGAAGCGGGGTATCCCGGTATCCGGCTTCGTCCTTCGCAGGCGCATCCTGCAGTATGATGATGCAGCTGCCTTCTCCGTCGGGACGGACCGCCCGGTCAAAGAGGCGGAAGATCACATCCGGCTCCGTCCTGTCGTCAAAGGAAACGCCGACCCATTTTTCCCCTTTCATCCGGAACGGGGAGGACAGGTAGGAACCGTGCGCTTCCGAAAGCACCTGCCTTCCGCATCTGATGTCACACACCTGGATTTCCGTTCCGGTATCAAAATCCCACTGACGCATCAGGAGCGCGGCCCATTTTCCGGTGTCAGGAGCTGCGAGAACCGAAAAGCCGGGCAGATCCGCCCACCTGTGTTCTTCCTGGATATGATATTTTTCCCAGGCATAAGCCGTAAGCTCAGTCAGTTCCAAAACGTACCCCCGTCTTCTTCAGCGATTAAGAGGATTATACTATATCCGGAGGAAAAAGAAAATGAAATGCTGCGCTGATTCCGTTCCTATATGATTGGTTTTCATGGGGTCACCTTCTGAAAACACCAGCTGTATCCCTGAAAGATCAGGACTCTTTTTTCTTTGCCGAATACCCTGTCCAAAGAATGCATAAAAGCTTCGCGGACTTCTTCCGGCTTCAGCCCCTCCTTTTCTATCCTGGCATTCACGTTGGACTGGATCAGCATAAACTCCACAAAATCGTCCAGTGAAAAGATATGCTTCAGCGTTATTCTATCCTGGAAACAGATCCTGAAATGATATTTTCCCACGTCTTCCTGATTCCACTGGTGCTCGTCCCTGTACGGCCTGGGGAAATGCGGCAGATACCATTCCTTCCACCATTTTGTATAAGAAGGATTCTCCTCCATGGTATCGGAAATGCCGAAATCATAGACCAGCAGATAACCGCCCTCCTTTATTCGGGGCTCCAGTCCCTTCAGAAAGGCATCCCTGTCAACCCACTGCACCACTCCGGCGGCTGTTACTATATCCATCTGCTCAGATACCCTGGAGATGTTTTCTGCCTTTTCCACAAAAAAATCAACCGCCGGATCTTCTCCCAGCACCTCCTTTGCCACCTGGATCATTTCCCCGGAGGAATCCATGCCGGTCACATGGCCGCAGATCTTTCTCAATGCCTTCGTGGACAGCCCCGCGCCGCATCCGATGTCGATCCCGCGGTGAAAGCGGTTCTGCCCGATTCTTTCTGTGAACTGTTCGATCACCTGACCGTGCAGGAAAGGGCGCTTTTTATATCCCTCCGCAATTCTTGCGGAGTCAAAAGAGATGACGTTTTTCATTT
>CALWGL010000054.1 GCA_944380025.1 uncultured Lachnospiraceae bacterium | reverse complement strand
AAAATAAGCCATCGGGCTTATTTTTCAATCTTACCTCCCTGCCGAGGCGTTTTATGCATACAAAAAAGAGAATGCCATCAGCCGTACAGCCTCTTTCCCTCTATCAGAAAACGGTTCTCCGGGTTCCGGCCCCTGCGGGCAGATATCCGCCGGCGGGAAGGCCCGCCGTCCGTTTCCTGACGAAAGGAAGAAAACTGCATCTTCTGAGACACAGATACTTTCACACACAAAAAACTGGAAAACCTCCCCCGACAACGTATAAAAACCAGGGTATCTGTTTTCCGCGCAGAAGTCCCATGGGGACAGCTCTGCCGGCCGTTCCTGCACGGCCGTTTTCCTTTGTGCTGAAAGTTATCTGTTTCTCTTTCTAATGAACATTCTCTTGCCTCTTACATTTATGAATTATTTGATTGATGTAGCGCTACAGCATCATATTAACCGCGCGGCGGCAGGCTGTCAAGCGGTTTTGCATTTTTCTTCTGTTACATGAAGTCAAACAGACTGAGCTGCTCGGCCTCCATCTGCGCCTCCGGCTTTTCCTCCACCGCGTTTTCCCGGATCGCCATGTCCTGCGGGATCTCAGCAAGAAACGGGGAAGGCTGTTCGGTGCAGGTAAGGATCAGCTCCTCCACGGCACGGGTCATGCCCACAAAGAACAGTCTGCGCTCCTCCTGAATGTCCGCCCGGGCAAAGCCTGTCTGAAGCGGCATCTTATCCGCCTCCATACCGTACAGGATCACCACGGGAAACTCCAGGCCCTTGGAGCCGTGCAGCGTCATCAGGGTGACGGCATCCGCCCGGAATTTTCTTCCGCCGTTTCTGCGCACGTCCCCGTCCTCCCCGAAATCCAGGGTATCAAGAAAGGCTTCCATTGTGGGGTATAAAACGGCCATGTCCGCAAGCCGGTTCAGGTCTTCTCTGACCGCGTCCGCGTCCTCCCCTTCCGGCTCCCATTCCTGTATCCATTCCTCCAGCAGCCTGACCGGCTTCGTCCGCTTTATCTTTTTTTCATATTTGGACAGCAGATATTCCATCCTTTCCTGCGCCGCCTCCCCAAACAACGGGGCCAGCACTCTCCGGGCAAGCTCTCCCGCCCCTTCCTCCTCCGGAAAAAGCGCATAGCGGAAGAAGGCCAGCGCCGCGCGGACCTCCCGGCGCATCAGGAAATCCTCTCTTCCCGCGACCACATAGGGAATGCCCTCCTGGCGCAGCGTTTTTTCCAGCCAGGCGGCCTGACGGTGGGTCCGGTACAGTATGGCGATATCGGAAAAGCTGCGCGCCGAGTCTCCCCGGTGTTCGTTCTCCTCGGTATCCAGCATATCGATGCCGCCGATCTGCCGGTTGATCTCCTTTGCGGCAAAGATCGCCTCCCGCCGCTCATCCGGAGCGGTCACGATGCGCACGGCTGCTTCGCCGCCGCGGTGCGCCTGCATCCGCCTCGTCCCGCCCGCGTTATGGGAAATGACGGCGAGGGAAGCGGCGAGGATCTGACGGGTGGAGCGATAATTTTCTTCCAGACGGATGGTGTGAAGCTCCGGGAAATCCTCCCGAAGCCTGTCAAAGCAGGCCGCGTCCGAGCCCCGGAAGCCATAGATGGACTGATCCGGATCTCCGATCACAAAAAGCTCCGCTCCATTCCGGTTCCATGCCTGCATCAGGCGGTACTGCAGCGGGTTGATGTCCTGAAACTCATCGATCAGGAGGCAGGAAAAACAGGAAAGCTCCTCTGCGTTTTCCGCGTTTTCTGCACTTTCCGCATTTTCTGCGCTTTCCTCCCCTTCCTCCGGCTTTTCCTCCAGAATACGGAGCGTCTCCAAAAGCAGGTCGTCATAGTCCATGACCCCCTGCTCCTTCATAGCCTTCTGATACAGCGCGCGGGCTTCCCTGAGCCTGTCCGCTTCCGTTTCCTTCCCCGCTTCCCTCTCCGGCTCTGTCATCCCGTTTTTCACCCGGGAGAGCTCCCGTAAAAACCGGCCCGGGGAGCCCTTCAGTCCGGCCTGCTTCATGGCTTCCCCCGCAAGCTCCTCCTTCATCCCCTCGTCCGCGAGAAGCACGGGAATCCCTTTTTTCTTCAGAAATCTGCTGCTCACCGCATGGAAGGTGCCGATCTGGATGTCCTCATATCCGCACTGCTTCGCGTCGGAGGCCTGCTTCAGGCGGTCGCGCATCTCCTGGGCGGCCCGGTTGGTGAAGGTTACCGCGGTGATCTGTCCGGGGTCAACGCCTCTGACCTCCACCAGATACTGCAGGCGGGCGATCAGGGTTTTGGTCTTTCCCGCGCCGGGACCGGCAATGACCGCCACGGCCCGGTCGGAAGCGCGGACGGCTTCCTCCTGCAGCGGGTTCAGGGAGGACAGGAATTCCTTTTCCCTGCCCGGTTCCGCCCTGTCTTTTTCTCCCGGGTCCTGTTCTTCGTTCTTTCCTTCCCGTTCTGCCCGCTTCACGCCGGACGTACGTCCTGTACCTGCGGTCCGCGCTTCTTTCTGCTCCATCCGCTCCAGCTCATCCGCGGAAAACAGAGAAAGCTGCCCCTCCAGGCTGTTTCTGTCCTCCTCCGAAAGCAGGCCGATTTTTCCGTATTCTCCGTCGAAACCGGGCGTCCGCTTCACCCGGCCCTCCCGCAGGCGGCTGATCCCTTCCGCCACCAGCGGCCCCGCCGCATGGCGGATCTCCTCAACGGGCGCTTCCCGCAGGATATAAAATTCCGGCCCCAGCCGCGCGATCAGCCTCTCATATGCCTCCCGCACCTTTTTCCCTGCCGCGCTGCTTCCCGTAGAGGCCGCGATCACCTCCGGGAGCGGAACCAGGCTTTCAAAGGGCTTCGCGTCCGGCCGCACATAGTTTTCCGGCCGGTCCGCCAGCTGCTCCACCCGGTTCAGCACGCCGATGGTGATCTTTTTTCCGCAGACCGGACAACGGCCGCCAAGCTCCGCCGTCTCCCGCGGGCTGATGCAGAGGCCGCATTTTCTGTGGCCGTCAAAATGATACTTCCCTTCCTCCGGAAAAAATTCCAGCGTCCCGGCAAGCCCCTCTCCCGTGTTCACAGCCTTCGCGATTCCGGCATAGGACAGCTCCGTCTGAAACAGCGTGGCCTCCCGCCCCAGCTTTGCCGGGGAATGGGCGTCCGAATTGGAAACCAGAAAGTAGGAATCCAGCGCGGAAACCCGCCAGTTCATGGGCGGATCAGAGGAAAGCCCCGTTTCCAGCGCATGGATGTGAGGCGTCAGATCCCCGAAGCATTCCTCGATGGAATCAAAGCCGGAAAAGGCCCCGAACAGCGAAAAATGGGGCGTCCAGATATGGGCCGGGACGTATACGGCCTGCGGACAGGTTTCCAGCATGATCTCCAGCAGATCCCTGCAGTCCAGTCCCAGGATCGGCCTGCCGTCCGAATGGATGTTTCCGATCAGCTCCAGCCGTCTGGAAAGGGCTTCCGCCTCCTCAAGTCCGGGCAGCAGAAGCAGGCTGTGCACCTTGCGCACCCTTTCATTTTTCTTATAAATGGAGCTGATCTCTCCCGTCACCAGAAAACGCGGCTTCTCCTCCGGCACGCCATCCTGATGGATGCGGTATTCCTCCTTCAGCACATAAAGCCCGTCCTCCGCCGGCTCCAGCTTCTCCGCAAGCTCCGCCCGCCATGCGGGATGGGTGAAATCCCCTGTTCCCAGAATATGGATCCCCTTTTTTCGCGCCTCAAGCTCCAGATGCTCCGGATCGCCGTCTTTGCTCGTGGCCCGCGAAAACCGGGAATGTATGTGCAGATCTCCGATGTATGTCCGATGCGTCATCTTATGTTTCCCCTTCCTGCCTGACATAAAAATATTTACCCGTATTCTATATTTTTTCTCTGCATTCTTCAACATTTTTCTTGCCTGTCCCGCCCGGAGGTGTTACACTACAGACAGGCATAAAATTTCTCAAAAGCCTTTCGGCTTTTCAGGCAGGACGATCTTCCGTCCATTCTGGTTTTCTTGCATTTCAGAAACTCTATGCTGAATCCCTGAAACCCATACACCAGACCACAGAATCGGCAGGAGCCTCTGAAAATACGGCTCCGGTGCCGCTGAGAACGCGTTTTTTACATTTTTCGCGTTTCTCCATGAAGAAAGGAGCCGCCTATGCAGGAACAGGTATACGTAAACCGCGAGTACAAGGACTCTGTTTTCCGAATGCTCTACCGGGAAAAGAAAAATCTCCTTCAGCTCTACAACGCGCTGAACGGAACCAGCCACACCGATCCGGAAAAGCTGATCTTCACCACGCTGGAAAACGCCATCTATCTTGGGATGAAGAACGACGTGTCATTTTTACTGGATGACCGGATGACCCTTTACGAACACCAGTCCACCTGGAATCCCAACATGCCGCTGCGCGATCTGCTTTATATCGCCAGACTTCTGGAAAAGCATGTCAATGCCGGGAACCGGTCCATCTATTCGTCCTCGCTGATCCGGATCCCCGCGCCCCGTTTCGTGGTGTTCTATAACGGGCAGAAAAGAGTGGAAGAGCATACTGTGATGAAGCTGTCGGACGCTTTTGAGAAGCCGGAAACGGATCCCGCGCTGGAGCTGCGGGTGCGTCTGGTCAACATCAATCCCGGGGCCAGTCCGGAGCTGATGGAAAGATGCCGGACGCTGCGGGAGTACAGCGAATTTGTCGCGCGGATCCGAAAGCACATCGATGAAGAAGCTTCCATCAGGGAAGCTGTGGAGCAGGCTGTGAGCGAATGCATCCGGGAGGGGATCCTGGCGGAATTCCTGCGCAGCCAGAGATCGGAGGTAGTAGCCATGTCCATCTTTGAATACGATCATGAAGTGGAAATGAAGAAACTGACAGATGAACTCCGGGAAACCATAAGGGCCGAAGAGCATGCGAAAGCCTGGACAGAAGCCAGGGCGGAAGGACGGGAAGAAGGCAGAGCGGAAGGAAGAGCCGAGGGAAGAGCCGAAGGAAGAGCCGAGGGAAGAGCCGAGGGAAGAGCCGAAGGAAGGGCCGAGGGAAGAGCCGAGGGAAGAGCCGAAGGACAGGCGGAAGCCAAAACCCATTTTTTACTGCTGGTTCTGAATCTCCGCGGCTCCGTTCCCAAATGGCTGGAGGAACGGATTCTAGGAGAAAAGGATCCGGATCTCCTGGAGAACTGGATGAAGGCGGCCGCCGACTCCGTTTCTGTGGAGGACTTTCTGAACAAAACAGATCTGAAGGAACCTGTCTGATCAGCCCCGCCGCCCCTTAAACTCTTCTCCCTGACACGCCTGCGGACCGCCCTCTCCGGATGGTTCCGGCGGCGGTTTTCCCTCTTTTCTTCCGGCCAGTTCAAGAAGCACCACGAGGGAAAGCGGGCCTTTCAGGATTCCGGACAGGCCGAACAGCTTCACGCCCGCATATACGGACAGCAGCAGGAAAACGGGATAGATTCCTGTCCGCTTTCCCATCAGCTTTGGCTCAAGGAATTCCCGCGCGCCCACACAGACGATATAGACTGCCAGACACCACAGGGCTGCGCCGGGCCGGCCGCTGACGAGCTGCCAGAGCGCTGTGGGAATCAGGATGATTCCTGTTCCGATGAAAGGGAGAGCATCCAGAACACCGGCAAGAAGGCCCAGCACCAGGGCGTTTTTTACCCTGCCCATCCAAAGGCCCGCGCAGGCAATTCCCATGATCACCAGAAGGATCAGCGCCTGTGCCTTCACATATATGGCTGCCAGGCGGAAGATGCGTTCTGCCGCCTTCAGCGCCGTGCTCAGGATTCCTTCTTTCGATCCGTCCGGATCTGCGTCTCTCTCTGCAGCTTTTCCCGCATCCGCCCCTGTTTCCAGCCCCAAACGGCGCATCAGGCCGTCATAATCCCGGCACAGAAGAAGCGCCGCAATGAAGCTTACTCCCAGGAAAGCCGCCGCGGAAATCAGCTTTTTTCCATACCACCAGGACTCCTTCATCAGGTTCGGCACCAGTTCCACCCGAAGCTCCTCAATAAAGATCTCTGCCCGTTCCAGGACCACCCGTTCTACCTTCCCGGCATCCAGTCCGAAATGTTCCTCCATAAACATACAGCAGTCCCCGAAGAAGAGCTGAAGCCGCCCGCTCACCATTCCGGAAACACTGTCCCAGTTTTCCACAAGAACTCCGGCCTGTCCGGCCGCATACTGCAGCAGCGCCGCCAGAATACCTAGCGCCGCGGCGGCCGTAAGGATCAGCATCAGAGCGAGCAGGATCTCCTTTCTGATGTGCGTCCGTTTCTGCATCCGGTTCAGTCCGGGATTCAGAAAGCTGACAATACAAAAAGCGAGCAGGAACGGCGAAACCAGCGGGAACAGATACTGAAATCCCGCATATACGCCGATTCCTGCCGCACAGACAGTCAAAATTTTCCTCAGCTCTTCCTTTCTGACATTTCCCATATCAGCCACCGTTCCCTGACGCTCTTTTCTCTCAGGGATTAGTGTGGATGGCTTTCGTCAAAACTACTCTGGTATTTCCTGGCTTCCTTCTGTTCCTTCCCCGCCGCATGCTTCCCGCAGGTTCCTTGCCATCCGTTCTGAAAGGCCAAGGATCAGGAACAGAAACGGCGTGCAGCAGACCTGCTGATAGCAGAAAAAATTATGGGCCGCATAGGCGCATACGGTCAGAAGTCCCATGAGCACCTCCGGATGCTTTCTCCCGATCCGGAAAAAACGCCGTGCGCCTGCTCCCAGCAGGAACAGGAACGAAAGCAGGCCGCCCGCGCCTGTACAGATCAGATGATTCAAAAATTCATTATGGGCGTTCGTCAGCACATCCGGCTTCCAGTAGTCATTCAGAAGCTGCGCATATTCCGGCACGCTGTAGCTGTAAGCCATAAAGCAGTCCGGCCCGACACCGATGAGCTTATGCGGAATGGGAAGCCCGGAAAAGATCCGGACGGCCATCTTCCAGTTAAATCCTCTGCTGCTTCCCCAGTCATTATTAAACAGCAGATACTGGCCGCTGCCGGAAATGCCGAACCATTTTTCCAGAAGACCGGTGGTGTTCAGCACAATGCCGCCAACCGCCAGAAGCAGAAGGCTTCCTGCCAGGATACAGGCCGCCCGAAACAGCCGGCGCCCGATTTTATCCCAGGATCTTTCCAGAGAAAGCCCCTTCTTTTCCTCCGCGTGCAGAAGCAGAATATAGAATACCGCGCCGAAAAGCAGCAGGATCCAGCTGAGGATCCCCCGGGAAAAAGCCTCCGACAGGCTTCCCAGCCGCACCGCCAGCTCTGGAAAGCCCCTCTGCAGCAATCCCACAGTCTTAAAGGAAGCCGCGCACAGGATCACCGTCTCCAGGAACCGTTCCATCCTCTTCGGGGATACGCAGGAAGCCAGAAACAGGCCGAACAGCAGCGCCGCCAGCGCGGCAAAGGCGCTGTCGCTGTTCTGGGTCACCAGCGTCATGAATCCCAGAGCACAGTAAAGCCCGGAAATCACCCGGACCTTTGTTTTCTCCGAAGCGTAAAACACACACAATCCAATGGGAAGCACAGTGCAGACAAAGCTGGAATACCAGGTAGCCTGCCCGATCGTGGAAAGGAATCGCAGCCTGGTGTCCGCATCCAGCCCCTGATAAAAACCGAAGGGATCGATGGAAAAGCGGTGCAGGACACCGATCAGAAAGGCAATTCCGGAACCTGTCATGGTCCCCGCCGCGAGCAGTTTTTTCCTCCCGAGCGGAAATGAGCGGGACATCAGGAAATAGGCCGCGATCATCAGAAGCTGGGTGCGAAGTCCCATGTTCCAGCCGCCCACGCCCGCCCAGGCGTCCTCCTTAAAATCACTTCCCAGAAAAGAAAGGACGTTGATCAGAAGCCAGGAAAGCATTCCCGCATCCAGCCAGGATACCGACACCCGTTTCCTCCTGCGGGAAGCTCCTCTCAGAACAGTGTAAAGAAGTCCAAGCGCCGCACCCGGAATCAGAAAAAGGGTGGATACGCCGGAAAAAAAAGAAAATTTATAAGCGCCGATATCCTGATATCGGTCGATCACATAGACCGGAAATACGGTGAGCATCAGAAATGCCCAGCATACCGTCAGAAATTCCGTGCAGTCCTTAACATTCCCGAGAAACCAGTCCAGTCCCCGCCCGCTTTTCTCTTTTTTTTCTTCTTCCGATGCTTCCCCTTCCTGTACGGCAGGCATTCCTTCTTTTATTTCCATGGATATTCCTCCGTCTGAAATACCATTTTCCTTCCCGCCGCAGGATGCACAAAGCTCAGCCTGCAGGCGCACAGGCAGAGGGAACGGATCCCAAGGCTGCGGGAACAGGCCTGGCTCTGCGCGTTTCCATACCGCATATCTCCAAGAAGCGGGAGTCCGGCGTGGGAAAGCTGAACACGGATCTGATGATGCCTGCCCGTATGCAGCCGGACAGATACACAGGCGATCCGGCCGGCCGGCGTTTCCCGCAGTTCCAGGCAGCGAAGCGTCAGATGGGCCCGCTTCGCCCCCGGCGTCTGCGCGCTTACCACCCGGGACAGATTCTGTCCCGGCTCCTTTTTCAGGAAATCGATCAGTTCCCGCTCTTCCCCATGCTGCGGGGATGGCTGCGAAAGCGCGGAGGGGGATATCTTCGGAAATACCCGGGAAAGCGCCTGCGCATCCTCTGCCCAGACCAGTGCGCGGTATTCCTTTTCCATCCCGTCTCCGGCAGCCTGCGCGGAAAGCGCAGCGGCAGCCTTCGGCGTTTTCGCAAAAACCAGGAGTCCCGAAACCGGCTGATCCAGCCTGTGAACCACCCCCAGGTAAGGCGGCTTCCGTCTTCCGCCCGCAGCCTTTCCCGCGGAAACGGCAAGATAATTCTTCAGCTCGCTCACCATATCCGCCTCACCCGGGCGGGCGCTCTGCACCGCCAGTCCCGCCGGTTTGAAACAGATCAGAAGCTGGTCATCCTCCGAAAGGATCCGCGTTTTCATGCTCCCCTCCGTTCTGCGCCGGATCCGGCGGCCGCAGCGTCCCGCCTCTGCAGCTTCCGGTTCAGCCGCTCCGAGACGATGAGCATGAGAAACGTAAAGAACAGCAGATACCAGGCGAACAGCCCGATCCCAAGCACGGATGAAAGCACGCCGAACAGGGGCGGCATGAGCGTTGTCCCCACATAGGCGCAGGCCATCTGGATGCCGATCACCGCCTGGGAATTGTTCCTTCCAAAGCGGTCCGGCGTGGAATGGATGATGCAGGGATAAATGGGCGCACAGCCCAGGCCGATCACAACCAAACCGACGAGCGGGATCAGATCCGCCCGAACCGGGAGCGCCACCAGCGCGATCCCCAAAAGCGCGATCCCCGTTCCCAGACGGATCATCCGCTTATCTCCCAGACGGTCCGAGAGGAAGCCGCAGAAGAAGCGGCCTGCCGTAATACCGATGCAGAACATGGAAGCGAAACGCGCCGCCACGGACGCCTCGATCCCGCGGAACTGCACCAGATAGCTGCTGGCCCAGAGCATTGCGGTCTGCTCCAGCGCGCAATAACAGAAAAAAGAGATCAGGACCAGCCACACCCCATCCAGATGGAGCACCTGCATGAGCGTCAGAGGCCTCGCGTTTTCCTCCGGCACAATGCTTTTCTCCGTCATGAGGCCATCTTCTGACGCACGGCTTCCCTCCGCCGGCGCGTCCGTTCCTGCGGAGCTTCCCGCTGCCGCTCCTTTTGCCCGCTGCACCTTTCTCCATACCGGAAGGCTGAAGAACAGGATCGCAGTCAGCCCCAGCTGAAGGAAAGAGACCGTGCGGTAGCCGTTCTGCCAGCCCAGTCCCGCCTGCAGGCTGTGGCTCATGATATAGGGGCTGATGATGGTGCCAATTCCCCAGAAGCAGTGCAGCCAGCTCATATCCCTGGAAGAATAATAAAGAGCGACAAAATTGTTCAGCGCCGCGTCCACGGCTCCGGCTCCCAGCCCATAGGGCACCGCCCAGAGACACAGCATCCAGAATCTTCCGGAAACGGAAAAGCCGAACAGTGCGGCAGCCGTCAGCAGCACGCTCACCGCCGTCACGCGGCCTGCTCCGAACCTTCTCGTCAGCCGGTCGGAAAACAGGCTGGAAACAATGGTTCCCGCCGATATGATCATGGTGATCATCCCGGCGCCGGAAACCGGAACGCCAAGCGCCTCATGCATGACGGGCCATGCGGACCCCAGCAGAGAATCCGGGAGCCCCAGGCTGATAAATGCGGCATAAATGATTGCAAGCAGTAAAGAATACATCTTCTGTCACCTCGTACGATAAACCTCATCTTCTCTCCGATCCCGCGTCCGTACGTCGGGATTTCCGAAAACAAGCTTACCATATGCCTGACAAAATGCAAGCGTATTTTTCATTCCCGCTTTCTCTCGTTTCACCCTGCATCCCGTCCCCCATCTTACTCCGCATTCCATCCCGCGATCTTCGTCAGGACGATCTCCGGATACCCGTACAGGCTGGCCGGATAGTCGCTCAGATCTCCCGTGTTGGAATCCACCAGATAATCCACCGTTCTCCCCTCTTCGTCCGTCACCACAGCGGAGATCACCACCGTATGTCCCCAGTCTCCGTCCATGCCCATGTGCAGCAGGTCCCCCGGCTCCCCGTCATAATACGGAGCATCCATCTCAGCCGCCAGGCCATATCCGGTATTCGCCTCCGCGTAGGCCATGAACTCATCCACGCCGGTCCAGGAGCTGGAACGTCCCCTGGCTCCGGGACCGTTTGACACCTCGTCCCAGTACCACTTCCACACGGCATCCCCGTAGATATCCATGGGGATCCCGCCCGCATGAAGGACCTGCGAAGCATAGTTCTGGCAGTTTCCGCCCCGGCTCCCATAGTCTTCCCACTCGCCGTTTCTTTCCTGCACATACCTGCGCGCGTACCGCAGCGCCGCCTGCCTGTCATAGGGCTCCTGCGCCTCCACTGCTTCCGCCTCCCGCTCCCTGTCCTCTTCCCGGTCAGAAAGCGCATCCTCGGCGCGCTCCAGATATTCCGGGGCGGCGTCCGCATATTTTTGCATCACGTCCTCCGCCTCCAGCTCCCCTTCCTCATTCCAGAGCATCAGCCAGACCGGATCAAAGGACATATGGCTTTCCAGCTTCCAGGCCCCTTCCTTTTCCTCCAGGACAAACTGATGCGGACTTCCGTACCGTCTGGACTCCCTGTCCGGAGTCTGACTGAAATTCTGCACGCTGTCCTCCTGCGCCAGGATATGGATCGTTCCATCCTCCTGCGGAGCGACCTCCTCCAGCGTAAGAACATAGCTCCAGGAGGCCAGCGTATAATCCGCCTCCTGCATTTTTCTCAGGCTGATCTGAAGCTCGACAGCCTCCTGTGCCAGCTCCTCCTGCTTCTCATCCGAAAAAAGGCCGTCCGTCCCGCGGGACTCAAGGTCCTGCAGAGAAGCGAAATAAAGGTTCATATAGTCCAGAAGCAGCTTCTCCTGCTCCTTTGTCAGTGCGCGCCCCGCCTCCGGTCCGTACTCCAGGCTTCCGCTTCCCCGCAGCGCCCTCCGTTCTTTTGCCTCATCCGCCTGCGCTTCTCCGGACACGGAATCGGAGAGAGCCTCCGACGCGTCTTCTCCTCCCCGGTCCGTCCCTTTGCAGCCGGCAAATCCCAACGCGCAGGCCAGGCAGACTGCCGCCAGGCCGCGCCAGTTTTTTCTTCTGTTCATGTTGATCCTCATTTCCATCCTTCCGGCCGAATGATTTTTTCAGACCGGAACGCGTATTTTCCGCGGCCCTCCCGAAGCAAATTACGGCCTGCGGATTTCTACAGAAGATTATAGCAAAAAAACCGTTATGAAGTTGTAATTTTTTTGTGAATAAAAACAGCCGCCCGGAGAATCTCTGCGGCAGCTGTCCTTCTCTTGTCCGGCTGTTTTATTTTTCCGCCTTCTGTTCAGCCCTTCTCTCTCAGAAAACCGGCCAGCGGCTCCAGATACCTCCGGTCCGTCCAGTCGCAGGCTTTCCCGGAAGCCTCCATCAAAGCCTTTTCCCAGGGCTCCAGCGTATCCGGATCCTTCTTTTCCACCGTCTTCCTCAGAAGCCGGCACATCGTCCGATCCGGAAAGCTCATCTCCGCCTCGTCCCAGGCGCCTCTGCAGTAAAAGCAGGGGAGTCCCTTCAGCCCATCCTTAAAATTACGCGCATACAGCTCCTGAAACGCTTTTTCTTCATAGGGCGACGCGCCCACACAGAACACGGCGATCCGCTTTTCCTTCAGCTGCCCCAGATGTTTTTTCAGAAATCCGATTCCCGCGATTCCGGATGCGTAAACGCCGCCTCCCAGCACGATCGTGTCATACCGCCGCAGGTTCTCCACGGAAGCCTCCTTTGTCTGCATGATGTCAAAGCAGGTCTCCTCCGCCAGCCATTCCGCGTACTTTGCCGCCGCGCCGTATTTCGACTGATATAAAATAACGCCTTTTCCCATGGGACCATTGTTCTCTCTTTCGTCTGTTTTCATCCGCCGCTGTCTGATACGGCCTGCTTCGCCGCCTTGGCGGATTGTTTTATCATAAAACAGACTCTTTTGCAGAATCTACCATGGTTTTGTAAAATATCAGCAGGTTGACATGCCTGCCGGCATTTCGTATGATAATGACAATAAAGACTGTTTCTCCAGCCGGAAGGGAGCCTGCGTATGGGCATTTATCTGAATTCTGGCAATGAAAATTTTAAAATGGCCCTGAATTCCAAAATCTATGTGGATAAGAGCGCTCTGATCTCTTATACCAACTCTGTCCTGAAAACGGAACAGCGTTTTGTCTGTGTCAGCAGGCCACGGCGTTTTGGAAAATCCATGACGGCAAACATGCTGTGTGCTTATTACGGAAAAAACGTTGATTCTGATCCTCTTTTTCAAAAGCTATCCATTTCTTCCTGCGAGAGCTATCGAAAATGTCTGAATCAGTATAACGTTATTTTTCTTAACATGCAGACCTTCCTGGGACGTACTGAAAGCATTTCCGAAATGATAACGCTCATCCGGAAATCTCTTCTTCGAGATCTGCGGAAGGCCTTTCCGGATGTTGACTACCTGTCTTCAGAGGATCTGATCGGCGTCCTGCTCGATATCTGCACCCAGACATCCGAATCTTTCATTTTCATTATCGATGAGTGGGACTGCATTTTTCGGGAGCATAAATCGGATTATGACTCTCAAAAAGCATATCTCGACTTTATTCGCGGGCTTCTGAAGGATCAGAGTTATGTAGCGCTTGCCTACATGACCGGAATTCTGCCCGTCAAAAAATATGGCTCTCATTCGGCCCTGAATATGTTTGACGAATTTTCCATGGCAAATCCCGGTCCGCTGGCAGAATTTGTCGGATTTACGGAAGCCGAAGCCCTGCGTTTGTGCGCAGCCTGGCACATGAACCCGGAAGAAATGAAGAAGTGGTACGACGGTTACTATTTTGAAAGTGTCGGTCATATCTATAATCCCCGCTCCGTAGTCAGCGCCATGCTGAATCAGCAGTACGACAACTACTGGAATAAAACGGAAACCTTTGAAGCTCTTCTTGATTATATCCGCCTGAATTACGATGGTCTGCAGGACGCTGTGACCGAGCTTCTTTCCGGCGGGCGCAGGGAAATCAACACAGCTACCTTTTCCAATGATATGACCTCCTTCCATTCTGCGGATGATGTGCTGACTTTGCTGATTCACCTGGGATATCTTGGATACGATATGCGGACCAGAGAAGTATTCATTCCCAATTCGGAAATCTCTTCCGAATTCTGTAATGCGGTAACGGCTGCAGGATGGGACAGGGTGGCGAAAGCTATCCGGGAATCTGACGCACTTTTAACGGCGACTCTGGATAAAAATGAAAAACCTGCATATTACAGCCACTGAACAAACGCCGTCTTATCCGTACAGTTATATCCGGCCTTTGTATAAAAATCCAGGGTACTCTGCTTTTTTGAGCCGGTCAACAGCATCATCTTATAACAGTTATTTTCTACCGTGATCCTTCTCGCATGGTTCAAGCATTCCGTTGCATATCCTCTTCCTTCGCTTCTCTTATCATAATACTTCTCCCACGTCCTTATCCCCCAGAATCCGCACATCAGAAAACCGCCCAGGACTACCGCAGCCTGTAATTCTCCATCAGCTTAAGCCGTAAGAACTGCGGTGAAACATACTCTTTATGCTTCCATTCCTTCTCCTGCAGATAGTCCTCGTCGTTCATGCTGACATAGGTATCCGTCAGTTCGGTATAGGGAGCGAGCTTTTTTACCATCCGCACCAGCCGGTTATACACTTTTGTAACGCACACGGGCCGCGGAACGTATTCTCCTTTATCATCATAAAAGCCGGACTGCACATACAACCGGTTCCGGATGATCTCCCTTTTTTCATCATTTTTATGAGAAAATCCGGCTTCGATCCATGTGTTTCCAGCCGCCGTACAGCCGATGAACGCCCTCCTTTCCAAAGGGAGCGCCTGTCCCATCAGATCACCGGCTTCCGGAACATAAAAAAAATAGCGGTACTGATCTGCCGCAATCATATCCGCTGTCCGCCCATAGACCGCTTCTTTTCCAGGCGCACGACGGATGATCACGCATCCGCTCTCCAGCGCCGCCCCGGCGATCTGCAGAAAATCTTCATATCCCAGCCAGTAATTGATCTGTTTTCCCATAATAAAATCTCGTTTAACACCTTAAATTTTATACCTTAAACCGATACCCGACGCCCCAGATCGTCTCAATATACTGCGGGTTGGCGGTATCCTTCTCGATCTTCTCACGGATCTTCTTGATATGCACCGTCACCGTGGCGATATCGCCGATGGAATCCATGTCCCAGATCTCCCGGAACAGCTCCTCCTTGGTGAAAACATGGTTGGGATTCTCCGCCAGGAAGGTGAGCAGGTCGAATTCCTTGGTGGTAAAGGGCTTCTCCACGCCGTTGATGAACACGCGGCGGGCGGTTTTGTCGATCCGGATGCCGCGGATCTCCACGATGTCGTTGGTCTTCTGATTGGAACTCACCAGGCGGGTATAACGGGCCAGATGGGCCTTTACCCTGGCCACCAGCTCGCTGGGGCTGAAGGGCTTGGTCATATAATCGTCCGCGCCGAGGCCGAGCCCACGGATCTTGTCGATATCATCCTTTTTCGCGGAGACCATCAGGATCGGGATATTCTTTTCATCCCGGATGCGGCGGCAGATCTCAAAGCCGTCGATCCCCGGAAGCATCAGATCCAGGATGATCAGGTCGAAGCTTTCGTTCATGGCCGCGTCCAGCCCCTTTTCTCCGTCGTTCTCGATCTCCACCTGAAAGCCGGACAGCTCCAGATAATCCTTCTCCAGATCCGCGATCGCTTCTTCGTCTTCGATAATTAAAATCTTACTCATTTTCTTCCGCCTCCCTGTATTTTCTGATCACGAAGTGCAGACATGTTCCTTCGCCCTCCTTGCTGGTGGCCCAGATATATCCGCCGTGATCCTCTATGATCTTTTTCACGATGGAAAGACCGATTCCGCTGCCGCCCGTGGAGGAATTCCGGGAAGCGTCCGTCCGGTAGAACCGTTCAAATATTTTTCCCAGATCCCTTGCGGAAATGCCTTTGCCGTTGTCCTCGATCTCCACCCGCACCGAATCCACCTCGTCCAGAATCCGGATGTTGATGACGCCCCTTGGCTTGTCCATGTATTTGATGCTGTTGCCGACAATGTTGTCGATCACCTTTTTCAGCTGCTCCGGATCGGCGATGATCCTCGTGGATGGATCCACCAGATTGGAATAGTTCAGCTCGATGTTCTTGGATTCCAGATCCAGCCCCACGTCCTCCACGCAGTCCTGGAAAAAATCCGCCAGATTGATCCGGTGAAAATTGTAGGGGATCCGGTTGCTGTCGATGCCGGAATAATAGGTCAGCTCGTTGATCAGCCGGTTCATATCGTTGGCCTTGGTGTAAATGGTCCTGATATAACGGTCCATTTTTTCCGGCGTGTCCGCCACCCCGTCCATGATGCCCTCCACATAGCCTTTGATGGCCGTGATCGGCGTCTTCAGATCGTGAGAAATATTGCTGACCAGCTCCCGGTTCTGCCGCTCGTTCTGGATCTTTTCCTCCGTGGATTCCTTCAGCCTGAGGCGCATGTCCTCATAGTTGCGGTACAGCTCCCCGATCTCGTTGTTATCCTCCGAAGTCAGACTGTATTCAAAATTTCCCTCCGCGATCTGCTGCATGGCCACGTTCAGCCGGTTGATCGGTTCAAAAAAGCTCTTATACACCCACTGGGTCAGCACGATGCTGGTCAGAACAAGGATCAGCACGATGGCTGAAAACAGATAGACCAGGAAGGTCTTTGAGATCACGCTGCTCACCCTGGTCACCAGAAACAGGCTTCCCTCCTCCCCGTCGGAAAAGACAAAATCGATCTGCTTCACCAGCTTCTGCATATCATTATAGTAGAAACCCGAATTGGAATCCTGACTCTCAAAGCCGTATGCGGGAAGCCTGCTGAAAAAACGGCCGCTCATTTCCTCATTCCCGCTGTAGTATTCTTTTGTCCCCTTTCTGACCACGATATAGGAGGAGACGGTTTCCGCTTCCTCATTTACCTCTTCCAGGAATACCGGATCCTCCAGCAGTCTCTCATCCTCCTCCGCGATATCCTGCAGCCTCAGGTAGAGCATATTGGTGGTATTGCTCAGGGATGCCAGCGAATCCGAAAGCGTACTGTCATC
>CALWGL010000053.1 GCA_944380025.1 uncultured Lachnospiraceae bacterium | reverse complement strand
GAAACCGAATTTGCCTCCTGCATGAACCGGGTCATGGAGCGGCTTGACGCATTCCGGAGGGAAACGGGGAGGGCGGAATATCACCCCACCTTTTTTGAACTGCTTTTTTTCATGGGGATGCTCTGGTTTTCCGACAGGCACGCGCAGGCGATCGTCCTGGAAACCGGGATGGGAGGCCGGCTGGACGCCACAAATGTGGTGAGAAGGCCTGCGGCCTGCGTCATCACTTCCATCGGGATGGATCACATGGAATATCTGGGCGATACGAAGGAAAAGATCGCCGCGGAAAAGGCGGGGATCATCAAGCCTGGGACGCCCGTGGTCTACTGGGATGAGGAGGCTGCGGTCAGCCGCGTCATTGTCGAAAAAACGGGGGAAATGGGGGCGGAAGCCGTCCCGGTGTCGGAATCAGACGCCGCATCCCTGCATTTTCAGAATAAAAAGATTGATTTTTCCATGCGCTCTGAGTATTATGAATATATTAAGGTCTGCCTGCACACCCCGGCGGTCTATCAGTACAGGAACGCCGCCCTGGCGGTCCGGGCGCTGGAACAGCTGAAGGACAGGCGCATCACCCGGGATACCATCGAAGAGGGGCTCGCAGAAGCGCGCTGGCCCGGCCGGATGGAAGAGGTGCTTCCCGGCGTGGTCATTGACGGCGCTCACAATGAAGACGGGGTTTTGGCTTTTCTGGAAAGCGTATCCCATGACGGCTGTCAGGGACGAAGGCTTCTTCTGTTTTCCGTGGTTTCCGATAAGCGCGGAAAGGAAATGGCAGGACTGATCTTAAAGAGCGGGCTTTTCGCGAAGATCGCCGCCGCGCCGATGGAGAGCGGCAGATCGCTGACAAAGGAACAGCTGGCAGAGATCTGGAACGGCCGGGCAGAGCTGTATGACAGCCCGGAGGAGGGTTTCCGTTCCCTGATCGGAGAAAAGGGACCGGAGGATATGGTATACGCGGCCGGATCCCTGTATCTGGCGGGACAGCTTCTCGCCGGCGGAAAAGACGATTGACCGGATGATTCTGGAGGATATAGAGAATGTTGGATTTTGAAGCGGAACTGAAAAAATTTCATCCCAGCCTGGAAGTGGACGAGGTGGAGGAAGCGATCTATAAGCACGGACTGACGGACATCACGGATCTTCTTGTGGAGATCGAGAAGGACAGAAGGCCGCAGGGAGCGGAAAGAAACAGAGGGACGGAAGAATGAACTGTTATAACTGCGGAGCGCTTCTGACGGAAACGGATTTCTGCACCGGCTGCGGGGCCGACGTGAGGCATTATAAGAAGATCGTCGCCCTGTCCAACATATATTACAACGACGGCCTGGAAAAGGCAAACGTGAGGGATCTTTCCGGGGCGGTCAGAAGTCTGACGGAATGTCTGAAGCTGAACAAATTCAATATCGATGCCAGAAATCTGCTGGGGCTGGTGTATTTTGAGATCGGAGAGACCGTGAACGCACTCAGCGAATGGGTCCTGAGCAAGAATCTGAGAGCGGAGAAGAACATCGCGGACGATTATATCGAAGCCGTGCAGAACAACCCCACCCAGCTGGAGAATCTGAATCAGGCCATCCGGAAATACAATCAGGCGCTGGCCTACTGCCAGCAGGGCAGCCTGGATCTTGCCGTGATCCAGCTGAAAAAGGTGCTTTCCATCCATCCCCGCTTCCTGCGCGCCCATCAGCTTCTTGCCCTTCTGTATATCCAGGCGGAGGACTGGGAGAAGGCGAAGCGGGAACTGAATAAATGCAGCCGGATCGATGTGCGCAACACCACCACCCTCCGTTACATGAAGGAAGTGGACGCGGCGATGGTGGAGGATGAGGCGAAGGGCGGCCACAGGAACCGGAAGACAGAAGAGGTCATCAAGTACCAGAGCGGGAACGAGACCATCATCCAGCCGGTCAGCGCCCAGGAGCCGAAGAAGGGCGTGGCATTTCTGATCTATCTGCTGGTGGGAGCGGCTGCCGGGCTTGCCGTTGCGCTGACGCTCATCATGCCGGCGAGAATGCAGAGCCTGCGGATGCAGCTCAATGAGGAAAGCCGGACGGTGGGAGAACAGCTGGAGAAGCGGAATGCGGAGCTGAACGAGCTGCAGACACAGGTTGCGGATCTGGAGACGCGCAACGCGCAGCTGGAGGGTGAGCTGGATGGCTTCGCGGGAGCGGACGGAACGCTTCAGACAACGGAGAGCCTTCTGAACGCGGCATATATTTATCTGGATACGCCGGAGGAGATCGAAAGTCTGGCACAGGCGCTGGAAACCATTGACGCTGAGAGCATGGCTTCCGATAATGTCCCCGAAGCGTACAGGAATCTGTATGACAAGCTGCTTGAGCTGGCAGGTCCGCAGATCAGCCAGGCCTGTCTGGAAAGCGGGAACGCGGCCTACCGGGACGGCGATTATGATACAGCCGTTGCCGAGCTGGAGCGCGCTTTCAGCTATGACGAGACCAACAGCGACGCCCTTCTCCTTCTGGGCGACGCTTACCGCAGAAACGGCGACAGCCGCAACGCGATCCGGATCTATGAACAGGTGGTGGAGCTGTTCCCGAATACGGAGAACGCAAGAGGGGCGGAGAGCGCCCTGGAAGAGCTGGAAGGCTGAGAACAGTCCGGCCGCCGGCCTCTGACAGGCCGTTTTCCGAAAACCGGAAGAGAAAATTTCATAATTTTCATAACAGCGAACAAAAGAGAACGATACCTTATGTTTAAGGGAGGTTCTCTTTTTTTATATTTTCACAGGCACATGCGGCAGGACGGACGGAGCCGGCTGTGCCCCAACAGAAACGCTCGGCATGGAGGTAAGAGATGAAAGTATTGGAAGATGATTTCAGGGTGATCGACAGCTGCCTGTGCGTCAGGATGCCGGAGGAGATCGATCACTGTCACGCGGAGGAGCTCTGCAGGATCGCGGACCATATCATTCTGGAGGAACAGGTGGAAAACGTACTGTTTGATTTTTCAGCGACCAGATTTATGGACAGCTCCGGCATAGGGATCCTGATCGGCCGCTGCCGGCTGATCTCCTGCTTCGGCGGGAAGGTATATGTCTGTCACGCGGACAGGAAGATACGCCGGCTGCTGGAAATGTCCGGCGTACAGAAGCTCGTGGAGATCGTGGAAGAAACAGGGATGGATCAGTGAATATGGAGGCAGGGATGAAAAACGAAATGAAGATGGAATTTGACGCGGCTGCGGAAAATGAAGGATTTGCGCGGGTGGCGGCCGCCGCCTTTGTGACGCCGCTGGATCCCACGCTGGAGGAGGCGGCGGATATCAAGACCGCCGTTTCGGAGGCGGTCACGAACGCGGTGATCCATGCCTACCCGGACTGGCCGGCGGATCAGCCGCGGAAGGTGGAAATGAAGTGTGTGGTGGACGGGGATGTGCTTTCGATCGAGATCGCGGATCACGGGATCGGGATCCCGGACGTGGAAAAAGCCATGGAGCCGCTGTATTCCACCTGCCCGGATAAGGACCGGTCGGGAATGGGCTTTGCGTTCATGGAAGCTTTTATGGACGATCTGGAGGTGGAGTCGGCCGTAGGGCAGGGAACCGTGGTCCGGATGAAAAAGAAGCTGGGAACACAGCCTTTTCTGGAAGAGGAGGAGTGAGGGAGACAGGCTTGAACGAGGTATCAGCACTGATCGCACGGGCACAGGAAGGAGACCGAAGGGCCAGGGAGGTACTGATCGAGAAAAATCTGGGGCTGGTGCATCATATCGTGAAGCGGTTCGCCGGCAGAGGATACGAAATGGAGGATCTGTTCCAGATCGGCTGCATCGGCCTGATCAAGGCCATCGACAAATTCGACCTGTCCTATGAGGTCCGTTTTTCCACCTATGCGGTCCCCATGATCATGGGAGAGATCAAACGCTTCCTGCGCGACGACGGCCCGATCCGGGTGAGCCGGACGCTGAAGGAAAACGGCTGGAAGGTGAAGCTGGCGGCGCAGAAGCTGGCGCACAGCCTGGGAAGGGATCCCTCCCTTGCGGAGATCGCGGAGGAAACAGGGATGGAGAGGGAGGACGTGCTGCTGGCAATGGAGGCCGGCGCGGAAGTGGAATCCATCTACAAAACCGTATATCAGTCGGACGGAAATGAGATCCGGCTTCTGGACAGGGTGGCCGCCTCCGGCCAGACAGACGGATGGGGAGACGAGGAAAAGGAAAAGCTCCTGGATCATATGCTTCTGGTTCAGCTGCTGGAAGAGCTTTCGGAAACGGAGCAGGAGCTGATCCGGATGCGCTACTTTGAAGACATGACGCAGAGCCAGGTGGCAAAAAGGCTGGGGATCAGCCAGGTACAGGTCAGCCGTCTGGAAAAAAAGATCCTTCTCGCCATGCGGCGCAGAGCCTTGTGCTGAACCCGCCGGGAAAAGGCGCGGAGCCTTGTGCTGAACCCGCCGGGAAAAGACGCGGAGCCTTGTGCTGAACCCGCCGGGAGAAGGCGCGGAGCCTTGTGCGGAACCCACCGGGAAAAGGCGCGGAGTCTTATGCGGAACGGACCGGGAAACGCCAGACAGGATCCGCATCTGAATAAACCGGGATCAAAACGCCCATACTGGTGGGAAAGAAGCACGGGACCGGCGCAGGAAGGCGGCCCCGGAAAGGAGGCGGCCATGGCGGAGCGAAAGACACTGTACCTGAAGCTGGAGCGCTGCGTGGAAACACAGAAAACCGTGA
Source organism: uncultured Lachnospiraceae bacterium (assembly GCA_944380025.1). Classification (GTDB taxonomy): domain Bacteria; phylum Bacillota; class Clostridia; order Lachnospirales; family Lachnospiraceae; genus Eisenbergiella. The sequence goes on along the minus strand of CALWGL010000053.1, from coordinate 12,037 downwards.
TCCGGCTGGGAGATCTGGGAAAGCTGGTCTGCGCTGACTCAGGGATCCTGGAGAAGGCAAAGACAGTAAAAATCTGCAGCTTCAGCGACAGACATCAGAAGCGCTGCGTCATCAGCGTGATGAGGATCCTGGAGGAGCTGCAGAAGCTTCAGCCATCTCTGGAGGTGCAGAATATCGGAGAGACGGAGGTGATCGTGGAGCGGGCGGCAGAGAGGGAAAAGGGCTTCCTGGTGCGGCTGAAGACCGCCTTTGTCTGCCTGATCTGCTTTTTCGGGCCGGCCTTCACCATTATGGCCTTTCACAATGACATTGGGATCGGAAATGTGTTCGGAAAGGTATACGAGATGGCGACGGGCCGCGCCGCGGACGGCGTCACCATTCTGGAGATTTCCTATTCGATCGGCCTGGCTGCGGGGATCATCCTGTTTTTTAACCATGTGGGAGGAAGAAGGATCACGAAGGACCCCACGCCCATCGAGGTGGAAATGCGCATCTATGAAGATCAGGTGAACAGCGCCCTTGTGGAAAACGCGGACAGAAAGGGGGAAATGATCGATGCTTCCTGAGGGAGAGCTGCAGTCCGCCGTCTGCCAGGCGGGACTTGCGTTCGCTGGAGTCAGCGCCGGCCTGCTGGTATCCGGCGGCGTGTTCACCGTCCTGCTTTCCGTGGGACTTGCTCCCCGCTTCGCCGGGGTCACCCATACCGGAAACAGGATTTTTCTCTATGAAGAGATGGTGGTATTCGGGACGCTTTTCGGAAATGTCCTGAGCGTGTTTGAAAAGCCCTTAACCGCGCTGCGGCAGGCGGCAGAGCCTTCCGGGACCGTCGGATGGCTCCTGGACGCATCGGCTGTCTGCCTGCCTGCGGTCTTCGGCCTGTTCGCCGGGATCTTCGTGGGCTGTCTGGCGCTGGCGATCGCGGAAATGCTGGACTCCATCCCTGTTTTCGCAAGACGGATCTCCTTCCGCCGCGGGCTCGGGATCGCCATCCTCTGCGTGGCGGCAGGAAAGCTCATGGGGAGCCTCTATTATTTTCTGGGGGGATTCTGAAACAGATTTCCGGTGGGGATTCTGAGACAAACTGCGTTGAGGCTGCTGGTCGTGCCGGGTTACTGTTCGCCGGCCGGCCAGAGCGATGACGATGCTTTTCTTGTAATTTATGCGGTGATATGATAGACTGACTGGTGAAAAGAACGGCTGAAAAAACGTGATACAGCCGCTTGAAATTCAGCAGGAAAGAGAGGCAGAAAAAGACTGTGTAATATAGCAGTTAATATGCCGGAAGCCGTTCTTTATGACGTCCGAACGAGGAAAAAAGAAGCCGCTGCATAGGTATGAAAGGCAGTGGCTTTTCTGCCTGTTCAGTAGTCCGCCGCAGGACAGTCCGGAACCGCTGCATGCTGCAGCAGCCCTGGATGGTCCTTCGGCGGGCTGCAAAGATGCAAAAGAGAACCCAATCAGCACAGCGCCGGCGTGCATGGTCGTGCAGGTCAGCCCTGAATGAGCTGTTATTGATACGGATGATGGAACGAGATGAAACAGACAAAGGAGAACGCTGTGATGAAAAAGAACACCGAACTGATCAATGGAAACGTCTGGTATGACACAGACGGAAACGTGCTTCATGCCCATGGCGGACATATGCTGTTCTGGCAGGGGGAATGGTACTGGTACGGGGAAAACAGGACGGAAAACCGCTATGTAAGCGTCTACCGCTCCGGGGATCTCGTAAACTGGACCTTCTGCCGCCATGCGCTGACCACGGATTCGCCCACGGCGGAGTACCGTGTGAAAACAGACCGGAAGCTGAGAACGGCAGACGGCGGAAAAATCAATGTGGAGCGTCCCAAGGTGATTTATAATGAAAAAACAAAGCAGTTCGTGATGTGGATGCATGTGGAAAACGGCAAAGATTATCATGACGCCGCCTGCGCCGTTGCAGTCTGCGACCGGCCGGACGGAGAATTTACCTATCTGGGCTGCTTCAATCCCTTCGGATACATGTCCAGGGACTGCACCCTCTTTCAGGACGGGGACGGGACGGCATACTTCATTTCCGCGTCCAGAGACAACGCGGATCTGCATGTATATCGTCTGACGGAAGACTATCTGAGCGTGGAATGCCTGGTACATAAGCTCTGGCAGGGAGAATACCGGGAGGCTCCCGCCGTGATGGAGCGGAACGGAAAATACTATATGTTTTCCTCCTACTGCACTGGCTGGGCGCCCAATCAGTGCCGGTATGCGACGGCGGACGCGGTAGAAGGGCGCTGGAGCATGCTTGCGGATATCGGAGATGCGGTCACCTACCGCACGCAGCCGGCCTTTATCCTGCCGGTGAAAAAAGAGACCGGGATCGATTACTATTATGTATCCGACCGCTGGAACGGAAAGGATTACAATGATTCCAGATATGTGATCCTGCCGCTTTCCTTTACGCCGGACGGTCGGCCGGTCATGGAATACAGAGACGAATTCTGCCCCGGCCTGTAAACGGCGGCATCAGAGGCATTTTTTCCGCAGGGACGACGGGGAGGCTGCCGCTGCAGTCCGCAGCCCGGGTGACGGTCTGCCGCTACCATCCGCAGGCCGGGTGACGGTCTGCCGCTTCAGCCTACAGGCCCGGGCGGTCCGCCGCTTCAGCCCGCCTGCCTGCTGTCAAGCCAGAGCGAGACGGCAAGCGCGCTGAAGGCTCCGGTGAGCTTTGCGGCGATCAGCGGTCCGGTGAGATCCGGGGAGACGCCCATGGTGAAGGCGATGTGCGCCCCCATCAGGGAGGCGGCGCTCACCAGATAGGCGGATATGGCTGTCCGGCCGCGGGGCGTCATATCCTTCAGCATGGCCAGAGCGGGCAGGACGCTGACGGTTCCGATGAGAATGGCGGCGACCGCTGCTTCATCCAGCCTCAACAGGCGTCCCGCCTTTTTCAGGGGAACGCGCAGCAGACGCTGCAGAAAAAGGGCGGCCGGCAGGCTCCCAAGCATGACCACACAGATGGAGGAAACGGTCTGCATGGCCACCATGACCGGAGTGACAAAGGGGCTTTCCAGCTCCAGAAGATACAGGACGGCGCCGACCGTCAGCCCGAGGGTGATAAACGCCCGGAGCGCGCGCACAAACAGGCGGAAAGCAGAGATCATCCGGGCCGGGCATCCCCACAGTCCAAGAATCAGGAGCAGGGCGCAGAAGAGCAGAACGGCCAGCTTCTGCAGAAGCTGCGGAACCGTAAAGCCGCAGAGCAGGCCGCCCGCAAGAAAACCGACAGGCATGGTGATCAGTCCCAGGATCATCCCCTTCAGAAAATAACCGCTGTCTTTTTCTTCGATCACGCCGATCCCTACGGGAAGGGTGAAGGTAAGGGTGCAGCCGAATACGGCGGCCACGATGATACCGAAGTAGCCGCCCCATTCCGGAAGGTCGGAAAGCTGCACAGCCAGCGGATACCCTCCCATATCGATGGCAAAAAAGCCGCCCGCCAGCGCGGGATCCGTTCCGAAAAGCCGCAGCGCGGGAGCGAGGAGCCTCTCCAGGAGCAGAGAAAGGGCGGGAGAGAGGCAGATCATGCCCGCCATGGAAAGGGCGGTGGGGCCCAGCAGACGGAAGGCCTCTTCAAAACGCTCCCCATATCCTTTCCGGTTTCCCGCAATGCAGTCCAGACCGCCCAGAACGGCTGCGACGGCAAAAAATAGCATGATGATCCGGTTCATGACTTTTTCCTCCTGATCGTTTCCGGCACATGATACTGTGTGCGCAATCATTATACCGTGCGAAGACCGGCAGGACAAGAGAAAAAGGCCGGGGGGAAATAGGCTCCGACGGACCGGAATATCTCAGACATACAAAAGAGGTAGAAATGGAAATCAGCATTCTTCTTTTCTTTCAGATTTTATCCATGTTCCTGATGCTCCTGATGGGCTTATGCCTGGTGAAAGCAGGTCTTTTGAAGGCGCAGGATGGCAGGATCCTTTCCGTTCTGCTTTTGTATCTCGCCCTGCCCTGCGCGATCCTGGATTCCTTTCAGGTGGAATATGACGGCAAAATTCTGAGAGGGCTCCTGCTCGCGTTCGCGGCGGCGATCCTCTGCCATGTGATCCTGCTTCTTGCGGCGGGCTTTCTGGGAAAGGCGCTGCATCTGACCGCGGTGGAAAAGGCCTCGGTCATTTACTCCAATTCCAGCAACCTGATCATCCCGATCATTACGGCCGTCCTTGGACCGGAATGGGTGGTCTATTCCACCGCCTATGTGAGCGTGCAGCTGCTGCTTCTGTGGACCCACGGCAAAGTGCTTCTTTCCGGACAGAAGGGGGCGGATCTCCGAAAAATCCTTACGAATATCAACCTTCTGGCTGTATTCGCCGGGATCCTTCTCTTTCTGACGGGCCTGCGTCTGCCGGAGGTGCTTTCCGATACGCTGCATTCCGTGGGAAGCATGGTCGCTCCGGCCAGCATGTTCATTGCCGGCATGCTGATCGCCGGCATGCGCCCGAAGCAGATTTTCGGAAACCGGCGGGCCTATGGGATCGTCTGCCTGCGCATGCTTGCCTTTCCCGCTGTGAGCCTGCTGGTGCTTCGCCTTCTGAAAACGGCGGCGGCCGGTGTGTCCGCCGACGCGCAGACCATCCTGCTGATCACGCTCCTTGCGGCCATCACGCCTCCCGCCTCCGCGGTGATCCAGATGTCCCAGGTCTATGGACAGGATTCGGAATACGCGGGCGTGCTCAACGTGCTTTCCACCCTCGTCTGCATCCTTACCATGCCCGCGGCGGTGCTTCTTTACCTGATGTAGCCGCGCTGCTGTGCATAAAAAAGGGGCTGCAGCCGCGGCCGGATTCTCATTTTACCGGCGAAAAATGTCCCGTGCATGTCCCGCATATGTTCTGTACATATTTCCGGCGCCTGCTGCGCATACTATCCCTATAAACAGGCGGGCAGTCACGGGAAAGGCGGCGTAAGCTTTGAACCCTGCGGCGCCCATGCATGGAGGCAGAGATGGACGAGAAGCAGAAAAAGGAATATGAGCAGTATGTCAGCAGAATTACACCGACCCACAATCTGTTTTTACAGATGATAAAGGCGTTCGTGACGGGCGGAGCGATCTGTGTGATCGGCCAGGTCATCCTGAACGTCTGTGCCGCGATGGGCCTTGACAGGCAGACCGCGGGCAGCTGGTCGGCGATCCTTCTGATCCTTTTCAGCGTGCTTCTGACCGGCTTTAACCTCTATCCTTCCATTGTGAAATGGGGCGGCGCCGGCGCGCTGGTTCCGATCACCGGCTTTGCCAATTCCGTGGCGGCCTGCGCGATTGAATTTAAGAAGGAAGGCCAGGTCTTCGGCGTGGGCTGCAAGATCTTCACCATTGCCGGGCCTGTGATCCTGTACGGGATTTTTACGTCCTGGGTGCTGGGGGTGATTTACTGGGCGGGGAAAGTGACGGGAAGCCTTTAGCACCTGCATGACCGTGGGCCGGACCTTCACGGACAACACAGGCAGAAGGGAAAGCAGGCCGGAAGCGATATGGCCCGGCCTGAGCAGAACATAACTGGCGGGAAGATGCGCTCTGGGGCAGAAAAGGCCCCTTTTTTCATTCCTGAAATCATAGCTCAACAGGGAAATATTAAGATTTTTCTAAGAGTCTGAAAAACCATTGACATCCTCTGCTCCGTGAGATATGCTGAACTTGTCTTTTGGAAGCCGGAAATTCTGTTCGGGCTTCAAACGTGTAATCACACATTCTGGCAGTTTCTGCCGAAGAAACTCAGTACAAAGTATAGACGGCGGGAACCCGGAAAATATGGAAGGCACTGTGCTTATAACAGATTTTCTGTAGAAGAGAAAACACCCCGTTCCCTGCCGCGGATGGGAGGACAATGACGGGAAACGAAAGAAAAGATTATGGTTTATCATGCAGCAGAGAATGTAGCATGCCGGAAAGGCAGACAGAGAGAAAACGTGGACTCAGCGTCCGAAAAACACCTCTTGCTGAGGAAATTTCCATCGCCGGACTGCGGGCGCAGTATGATACACATGCGAAACGGCTGTTGAGCGCGAGACCGGTCCTGGCGAGAATTTTGCAGAAGACGGTGGGAGAATGGTCAGGGATGTGGGAAACGTCTCCTGATTTGATCTGGAAGCGCAGAAAGAGTATTATGTGAAATACCGTCTGGTAGGATCCCGGAGAGCGGGGCAGCCTGTACCGCTTTTTGAATAAATTGAGGAAAGAGGCGTGGAATGGGGTTCTTTTATCGCCTTCAGTTCTCTTGTAAGGGATGGTCTTCTGCGGACGGATGAAGCGGCCAGACGCATGAAAATGTCGGAAGAGGACTTCGTTGCCAGAATGCGGGAAGAAAGAGAACGGTAAGATGAGGTATCAGGGGAAGGAATACTACAGGATTATATTGGTTGGAAATTCCGGAAGCGGTAAATCCTGGACGGCAGAGCGGATGGAAAAGATTACCGGGATGCCGGTTATTTATCTGGATAAGGAGTGCTGGCAGTCCGGATGGAAATATCCGCCCAAAGAAGAATGGGAAGCAAAAAACAGGGATTTTGTCACAGGAGATTCCTGGATTATAGATGGCAATCACAGGGAAACAATGGAAATGCGTTTTCAGAGAGCAGAGCTGATTCTGTTTTTTGATATCAATCCGGTTCTATGTATGTGGAGAGTCTGGCGGAGGCATGGCCGGAAACGGACGGACCTGGCGGAAGGAATGGAAAAGGAAGAGAAGCGTGACAGAATGTTTTATAAGCTGCTGGCATATATCTGGACATCGCACCGAAAAAGGCGAGAGTACATCTGCAGTTTATATGAAAAGTATCCCTCCAGAATGATTTCTTTCAGGAGAACAGGGCAGATCAGAGAATTTCTGGAAGACATTGAAAAAGAAAACAATAGAACAACAAAAAAGGAGAACTACATACCATGAATTCAAAGGAAGCGAAAAAAAGAATGATGGAGGGCAGGATCTATCCGCCCGGAGACGAGGAGATCATGGCGGAACAGGTGGTCTGCATGCAGAAACTGTGGGAGTATAACCAGATCCAGCCGAAGGATATGGATCAGCGTTTCCCGAAGCTTCAGGACATGTTCGCCGAGATCGGAGAGGGCAGCTACATCGAGCCGCCGCTTCACGCCAATTTCGGCGGGAAGCATGTGCACTTCGGGAAATATGTGTATGCCAACTACAATCTGACCATGGTGGACGATACTCATATTTATGTGGGAGACTATACCATGATCGGCCCCAATGTGACCATCGCGACGGCGGGACATCCCATCGATCCCGCGCTTCGTAGCGTGCAGGCCCAGTATAACATGGAGGTTCATATCGGAAAAAATGTCTGGATCGGCGGAGGCTGCGTCCTGCTTCCCGGCGTTTCCATCGGGGATAATACCGTCATCGGCGCGGGCAGCATCGTGACGAAGGACATTCAGGCCAACGTGGTGGCATACGGGAATCCCTGCCGGGTGATCCGGGAGATCGGCGAGCACGACAGGAAGTATTATTACAGGGACAGGAAAGTGGATGTTGAGGTGAGAGACGGACAGATCGAATCCCTCACCCCGGAGGAGTAGAAAGGGGCAGGCAGGCCGGAGCCTCTGCCGGCCGCAGAAAAAGAGGCAGTCTTTCCGGCAGCTCGTTCCGTGTCCGGCCTGCCCGCCCTTTCGGCTTCCGGGTCCCCCTTACCGGACGTCGGGAACCCACACGGAGACGGAGCCTCCGCCCACAGAAAAAGCGGCGCTTCCGCTCTCATCCAGCACGATCGTCTGCTTCTGGTTTCCCAGCGCGTCCCGGAAGGCGCATCCGGCGAAGCGTGCGCCCATGCACATGTTTTTGCTGCCGCCGGGGCCGTCCGTCAGGATGACGGCGCAGCCGGAGCCGGGGCGGTCCTCCTCTCCCAGGCGCGTCCAGCCGACGATGTTGTAATCGTCAAAATAGTCGATCTGCTCCCCGTACGCCGCATCCCGGCGAAGGCACAGGAGAGCGTCCAGCTGCGCGCCCACAGGGCCGATATGGTCATGGGGAACGCCGTAATAATCCCCGTAAAAGACGCAGGGAATGCCTTCCCGGCGCAGGAGGATCATGGCATAGGCGAGCGGTTTGAACCAGCCCTGCACCCAGGAGGAGAGCGCCTGACCCGGCTGGGTATCGTGGTTATCCACAAAGGTGACCGCCCGGTCGGGCCGTTCGGCGGTCAGAGTTCCGTCGAAGATCCGGCTCATGTCAAAGCAGCCGTTGCTGGAGGAGGCCTGTACGAAGTGAAAATGCAGCGGCACGTCAAACAGCCGCATGACCAGGCCGGATTCATCCAGATAATGGATCAGGGACTTCACGTTCGGACTCCAGTATTCCCCGACGGCGGGAAGGCGCTTTCCCGTTTTTTTCCGAAGCTCCATGAGCCAGTGGCTGTAAAAGGGAAAGCGGATGTGCTTGACCGCGTCCAGCCGGAAGCCGTCCACCCCGGTCATATTCAGATACCATTCGCCCCAGCGGTCCAGCTCTGATACCACCTCAGGATTGTTCATATCCAGATCGGCGCCCATCAGATAGTCGTAATTCCCGTTTTCCGGATCCACCTCATCGTCCCATTCCTTTCCCGCAAACTGAAAGATCTCGTGCTTTTTTCTGCGGTCGTCCCAGTCCACGCCGGTGAAGTGGGTATGATTCCACTGAAAACCGGAATATTTTCCGCCCCTGCCGGGAAACCGGAAGCTGGTCCAGGCGGATATCTCCTGCGCCGGCCCTTCCTCTTCGTTCCGGTTGGCATCATCGCATTCCTCCGCCAGCACGGTCTCACAGCCGTCCGCACCCATTTTATGGTTCAGGACGATGTCCGCAAGCACGGAAAGACCCGCCTCGTGCAGCGCCTTTACGGCCGCAAGATATTCGTCTTTGGTGCCGTACTTCGTGGGGACGCTTCCCTTCTGGTCAAATTCTCCCAGATCGTAAAGATCATAGACGCCGTAACCCACGTCCGACTTCCCCTGCGCCCCCTTATAGGCGGGCGGCAGCCATACGTCGGTAAAGCCCGCCTCCTTCAGATGCGCCGCATCCGCCGCGGCCCGTTTCCAGTGCCCGGCGTCTTCCGGCAGATACCATTCAAAGTATTGAATCATGGTTTTATTTTCATTCATGAATTTGATTCCTTTCAAAAAAAGCTTTGTTCCATTCTAGCACAGTTAAGAGAAATGCGCATCTGAAAACGGCAGGACTGCCGTTTGTGCGCTGCAGTTCGTTACTGTTCAGCCTTCGGCAGAACAGTAACGGCATCCGGCCATTCCAATCGCTTCGCGATGGGCCGGATGCTTCCTGCCTGTACGTTTTTGTACGGTCTGCGCAGGAAATGCGCAGACCTGTCTGAACAGTAACTGCAGTTCAGCCTTCGGCAGAACAGTAACGGCATCCGGGGCCTTGCTGTTTATACCGGCGGCCGTGATGCCTGCATAGTTTCCGGAAAAAATCCGGATACTATGGGAAAGGGGCCGATGGCCGGTCCCATCGATCAATAAATGCCGCCCTGAGGCGGCAGCTGCAGAGGTTGGGTAGATTTATGATAGAAGAAAAAAGAGATCCGATTCTTGGCAAACAGAGCGCGGTGTTTCGGGAGCCGGTCTGGCTGGTCGAAAGCGCATCTGTGGTGGGGAAAAAGGAAGGGGAGGGCCCTCTGGGAAATCTGTTTGACGCGGCGGGAGAGGACGATCTGTTCGGCTGTAAAAGCTGGGAGGACGCGGAGAGCTTCCTGCAGAGAGAGGCTCTGTCGCGGGCGCTTCAGAAGGCGGGATGGAAGCCGGAGGACGTGCGGTTCCTGTTCGCGGGAGATCTGCTGGGACAGGAGATCGCCACCAGCTTCGGACTGGAATGCTTTGACAGACCCCTGTTCGGCCTTTACGGGGCCTGTTCCACCTGCGCGCTTTCTCTGGCGCTCGCCACGTTCGCGATCGCGGGCGGGTTCGCGCGGAAGGCCGCCTGTGTGACCTCCAGCCATTTCGGCAGTGCGGAAAAGGAATTCCGCTTTCCGCTGGGCTACGGAAACCAGAGGCCCCTTTCCGCCACCTGGACGGTGACGGGAAGCGGAGCCTTCCTTCTTTCCGCGGAAGGCTGCGGAAGGAAAAAAGCACGGGCGGCCATCACGGGACTGACCGCGGGAAGGATCGTGGACTTCGGCCTGAAGGACAGCATGAACATGGGCGCCTGCATGGCGCCCGCGGCGGCGGATACCATCCGGCAGCATCTGAAGGACTTCGGGAGAAGGCCGGAAGACTACGATAAGATCATCACCGGGGACCTGGGAAGTGTGGGGCAGACGGCGCTTCTGGATCTGCTGGAAAAGGAAGGGATCGACATCGCCGGAAATCATATGGACTGCGGCATTGAGATCTATGACGCGAAGGAGCAGGATACCCATGCGGGCGGCTCCGGCTGCGGCTGTTCGGCTGTGGTGCTTTCCGCCTATATTCTGAAAATGCTGGAGGAGGGCGTATGGAAACGGGTACTGTTCGCGCCCACGGGGGCGCTGCTTTCCAAAACCAGCTTTAACGAAGGAAGGGCCGTTCCGGGGATCTGCCACTGCATCGTGCTGGAAAAACCGCTTGCGAAAGCGAAAGACGAAGGCTAAAATAGATACCGGAAATATGTCCGGTTCCGGATTCATGTCAATTTACGGAAAGACCGTCTGCGGCGTCTCTGACGCCGCGCGGCAGCAAGGGGAAAGCATGCGCACCATGGAATTCAAGATGGAGCGGCCCGGTCTTCTGAAGGAAGGAGATCATGTGACGGTGACGGAGGGGCTGCTTCCCAGCAACTATTATTATACCATCGATCCTTCTCTGGCCATGTCGGGAAACTATCCCTTTCGGGAGCGGCTGCTGGCAAGAGAAGGAGACGTGACAGCCGTTGTGGAGAATGAAAGGGGATTCTACGTGACTGTGGCCTTTGCGGAATGACCGGAGAGGACAGGAGGATCGCCGCGGCGGACGGCAGACAGGGGGTATTATGAAAACAGCTTTTGAGAAAACGGTTCTGATCGCGGGAGCTTCCCGCGGCCTTGGAAAATGCTTTGCGAAAAAATATCTGGAGGACGGCTGGCGGGTGCTGGCCGGCGTGCGCAGGGAGGGAAGCCTTCACGGGCTGGCGGAGCAGTATCCGGACAGTCTTCATGAACTGGTCATGGATGTGACGGATACACAGTCCGTGCAGGAAGCGGCCCGCAGGGCGCAGAACCTCACGGATGAGATCGCTCTTGTGATCAACAATGCGGGCATCCATTCGCCTTCCTCTTTCGAAGTGCTGGAAAAGACGGATCTGGACGACTGCGCCGCCGTGTATGAGGTGAACGCAGTGGGGCCGCTGCGTGTGACAAAGGCATTTCTGCCTCTGATCCGGAGGGACGGCGGACTCATCGTCAACATATCCTCGGAGAGCGGAAGCATCGGGGATGCCGGGAGGGAGAAGGAATTCGATTATTGTATGTCAAAGGCCGCGCTTAATATGGCAACAAAGCTTCTTGACAATTATCTGAACGTCCGGGGGATCCGTGTGATCGCGGTCCATCCCGGCTGGATGAGGACCGATATGGGCGGTCAGAACGCAGACCTGGATCCCTGTGAGACCGCAGTGCGTCTGGCGGAACTGTTCGCGCGTTATGACAGAAAGAACAGGGAGCTGATCTTCATGGATAATGAAGGGAATCCGCTTTCCTGGTGACATGTCCGGAAGAAGGTCTGAGAGGAGTTCTGCGGGTATCAGTTCAGCCAGGTCTGCGCATTTACTGCGCAGACCGTACGAAAACGTATCGGCAGAAAGCATCCGGCCCATCGCGAAGCGATTGGAAGGTTGATTTGTCGGGGAACAGCTGCGAAGTGCCTCTTGCCCTGAGAAAAAAACGATGATAAGATGAAAGACGGCACTTCCCTGTGCCTGAAGGAGGAATCAGAGATGATAAAGAAGATTACGACAGAAAAAGCCCCTGCGGCGATCGGACCCTATTCTCAGGCGGTTGCCGCCGGAAATTTCCTGTTCGCTTCCGGCCAGATCCC
>CALWGL010000052.1 GCA_944380025.1 uncultured Lachnospiraceae bacterium | reverse complement strand
TTTTTGAACATGTCGGCGACCACGGCCATGACGGACAGGCCCTTGGCGCGCTGCGCGCCCCAGCTGGGATCGATCTCAGAGGGGCTTCTTCCCCAGAGATTTTCCGTATATTTTTCAAAAAACATGGAGTAGAGCTTCTTCCCGAAGCGGTTGATGTAGAAGTCCTCCAGGGAATCTTCCTTCCGCTTGTGCAGGACGCTTGCCGCGTAGCTCGCCGCCGCCTGGATGGTGGTGAGAAGGCCCATGTTCTTAAAGGTTTCCCATTTCAGGGTGATGGGATAGTCGAAGAATTTCTTGTCAAAATAGATCCGGGACACCCGGTTCCTGGTGAGCATGACCCGGTCCGTTTTTTCCGGGTCAGGGCCGCCCTTCGTCAGGGACGGCGTGCGCCCCAGCACGATATCGTCGTAGGCGGGAGCCCCCTGGAGGGGAAGCATCCGGTTCCACCATTCATTGACTTTGGGGTCCTTGGAAAAAAAACGGTGGCCGCCCATGTCCATGCGGTTGCCGTTGTGTTCGACAGTTTTGGAAATACCCCCGAGCAGGAGACTTTCTTCAAAAACAGTGACCTCAAACGCTTCAGCACAAGGGTCTGTCTTTGAAGCCTTCAGTAATTCATAGGCCGCTGTCAGGCCGGCCGGGCCGCCTCCTATGATCAGTGCTTTTCTCATAAGTATTCGGATTCCTTTCCGGGCGTGCGCCAGGATCCGCGCAGAAAATACCCCTTCTGGATAATCATTGCTTCCATCTTATCATATCTGTATGTCGAATTCAAATAGAAAGACGAGGAAAAAGGGGGATTCCTGTTCAGCCAGGTCTGCGCATCTGCTGCGCAGACCGTACGAAAACGCACAGGGAGGAAGCACCCGGCCCAGCGCGAAACGATTGGAATGGCCGGAAGGCAGCGTTCGTTGACAGGTACAGCGGCAGGATGCTATGATGGGAAGCGAAAAAGCGCGTATCCGGATTCCGGATATGACGGATGAGGGACGGAAGATGGAACAGGATGAGAAGAAAGCGAAGGATGGAAAACGGAAGGGGAGGACGCTGCGAAGGCTTGTGCTCCTGGCGGCAGGCGTCCTGCTGTTTGAGATCTTTATCGGAAATTATTCCTCGGTCAGGAGCCTTTTTTATGAAAAGACGGATCTGACGCAGATGGCTTCCCTGCGCTGGGGAGAGCCGGGGGGAGCGGATGAGGGCTGTCTGACGGCGGTGATCGATGGGCTGGACATGCGGATCGATAATCTGTATTTTGATCTTAAGATGCCCCGGAATGCGGTGACGGAGATTTCCATCAGCCTGGTGGATGAGGGGAATCAGTATCTCTATCCGCTTCCTGTAATGGAGGCGGCGGGCAGATATCCTTCCAGCTTTTATACGAACCTGCATCCTTACGGAAAGGTGAAAAGGATGGAGATCCGGCTGAGACCCGCGCAGGGAGGCGGTCTGGTCCTGGCGGCGGACAGAGAAGCGGCCGGGAGCGCGGCTTCCTTCGGGCCGGGGGGATTTTCCCTGGACGGGATCCAGGCGAATGTGCGAAGGCCCTTTGATCTGGTGCTTCCCCGGATGCTTCTGCTGTTCGGGGCCGGTGTCTTCTGGATCCTTCTGGGAGAAAAAAGCGGGATCTGGCGGATCCGGTTTGATCCGGAAAGCCGCAGGCAGAAGCTGGTTACGGCCGCCTGCCTGTGTCTGTTCCTCGGGGCGGGGCTTGTGCTGGCGCTTTCCAACCGGGCCTGTGTGGAATCGCCCTGGGAGCATCATCAGCAGTACCGGGAGCTCGCAGAAGCCATTCTGGACGGACACGTGTGGGTAGGAAGGCAGCCGGAGCTGATGGAGCTGGAAAATCCCTATGATACCTCGGGGCTTCTGGCAGAGCAGATCCCCTACCGGGCGGATTACGCCTATTATGAAGGAAATTATTATGTGTACTTCGGGATCGTGCCGGAGCTGCTTTTTTACCTTCCCTGCCTTGCGCTGACAGGGCGGCTGTTCCCCAATTATCTGGCCGTGTATCTGTGCTTTGCGGGCTTTGCGGCGGCGGTGTTCGGGCTGTACCGGGAAGCGGCGGAAAGGTGGTTCCCCGGGATCCCTTATGTGCTTTATCCGGTTTCGGCGGGAGCGACGATCACCTTCGGAAGCTTTGTATATCTGGTATCCAGGCCGGATCTGTATCATGTACCGGTCATGGCGGCAAATATGTTTACGGCCGCGGGGCTGTGGCTGTGGCTGCGGGGGCTGAACCGGAATAGAGGAAGATGCGCCGCTTTCGCCGCGGGCTCTCTGTGCATGGCGCTGGTGGCCGGATGCAGACCGCAGCAGCTGCTGTTTTCCCTCACAGGAATTCCGCTTTTTTGGGGATATTTCGGGCTCGGGAAGGCGCGCGGGCCGAAAACCGCTCCGGAGACGGCTCAGACGGCGCATCCGGTTCAGACGGCGCTTCGGGAAGCAGCTCTGCTGCTTCTTCCTTACCTGCTGGTCGCCGCGGGGATCATGTGCTACAATGCGATGCGGTTTTCCTCTCCCTTCGACTTTGGCGCGGCCTACAGCCTGACCAACAACGATATGACGCACCGGGGAACGAACCTGAGCAGGATCCTGTACGGAATTTACGCCTTTTTCCTTCAGCCTCCGCGCTTTGAGGGCGTATTTCCCTTCCTGCAGACGAGCGGGCTGGAAAATGCTTATATGGGGAAGATGGTATCGGAATTTCTGTACGGCGGCATCCTGGCAGCCCAGCCGCTCTGCTGGTGCCTGGCGCTGTTTCCCGTATACCGGAAGCGGATCTTCGGCGGACAGGCTGCGGGCGTCCTTGTCTGCGCGCTGGCGGCGTCTTTTGTGATCGGCGGTTTTGACGCCAACGCGGCGGGGATCCTGCAGCGGTATACGGCGGATATGGCCTTTGGGATCGCGCTTGCCTGCGGGCTCATGCTGTCCGGCCTGTTCCAGGCGGCGGAAAGGGGGAGCGCATCGTTTCGGACCGGCGTGCTCTTTCTGCGGGCGGCGCTCACGGCGCATGCGGTTTATGCGTTTCTCATCGTGTTTGCCTGCGCGGACAGTGTGAATCTGAAAAATTACGGCAGACTTCTGTATTATGGAGCAAAGAGACTGTTTCAGATGTGAGTCCCGCCGGGCGGGAGAGAACTCTGAAGCGGGAAAGGAGGGGCGGGCTGTGACTGAGAATGCGGGAAGGAGTAAGGAAGAGCTGTTTGCCAGACAGGCGTCCTACTCGCTGCGGGGGATCGCGATCCTGATGGTGATGGCATCCCATTACGGAGAATGGTATGCGTCGTCCATTGGTATTCCGGCACTGACGCAGTTCCTGACAGGGCTTGGCAGGTACGGGGTGGATATCTTTTTCGTGATGTCCGGCTATGCCATGGCGAAGAATGCGGCGGCTTCGGGGCCGCCGGGGGCGGATTTCTGGAAAAAACGTCTGCTGGGAACCTATGTCCCCTATCTGATCCTTTCGGGGATCATTGAGATCGCCGCGGGAGGAACATGGACTCCGGAGCGGGTATTCCGGTATCTGACCGCGCAGGATTACTGGTTTATTTTCAATATCATGGTGTTTTACCTGGCTTTTTTTGCCGCCTTCTGGCTGAAAAAGCTGCGGATCGCCGTGCTTGCGGCTGTTATCCTGGCATTTTCCGTCTGGCTGCGGGAAGCGGGACGGCAGGATTTCTGGTATATATCGAACCTGGCTTTTCCGCTTGGGGCGGCCTGCGGGCTGTATGAAGAAAAGCTCCTGCTGTGGAAAAGAGGAAAGGAGCCCTGGCCGGCTGCGGCCTGTACCCTGCTGTGCATCGTGCTGGTGCCGCCTGCCATGCGGGAGCGGGCGCTGGCCTTTCAGACGGGGATCAGCAGCTGGCTGCAGCCGGCGGGGAATATGGCCTTCTCCCTGTGGATCCTGTCGCTTCCCTGCCTGGCGCCTGCAGGGATCCTGAAAGAGGCCGGCGCTTTGGCGGCATGGCGTCCGATCCGGGTCTGCAGCGGCGTTCTTGGCTTTTTGGGCAGGAATTCCCTGTATCTGTATCTGCTGCATGCGTTCCTGTACTATCAGGTGGCGGGCCGGGTGAATCCGGGAACGGCAGGCGGATTTCTGGCGGCATTTGCGGCGGCGCTTCTGGCTTCGTGGCTGTTTTCCCTGTTCTGGAGGCGGATCACGGCAGGGCTGAGGAAAAAGGAAAGGGTGGTGTGATGACTATGAGGAAAATATGGGAAAAAAGGAATCTGAAAAGGGCAGCCGCTTTTTGGGCCATGCTGCTTCTGATTCTGGGGACGGGGTCCCGGAGCCTGGCCGCCGAAGCGGCTCCGGCGGCTGCGGCTGTTCCGGCTCCGGCAGCTCAGACTACGGCTGCAGCCGCGGCGGCCAAGGTCCCGGCGGCCCAGGCCCCGGCGGGCATCCTGATGCAGACCACGGCTCCGTTAAATGTCCGGACCGGTCCGGGGACGCAGTGGCCGGTGATCGGTGTGCTGGCCAAGGGGCAGACGGTGTCTGTGGCGGGAACGGACGCCTCAGGCTGGCAGATCATCAGCTACGGCAGCGGGTATGCCTGCGTGAGCGGCGCGTATCTGACGCCGGCCGCCGCGGGACAGACGGCCGCCGCGGGACAGACTGCCGCCGGACAGACCCTGCCGGATGCGGACGTCCTGCAGGATCCCTCTCAGGCGGCACTGGCGCAGGCCGCAGCGCAGGCGGCGGTTCCGGCCGCCGGCCTGGTGTTCATCGGGGATTCCCGGTTTGTGCAGATGGAGGAAGCGGTCGGGGAAAATCCTTTTGTATGGATCGCGGAGAACAGCAAAGGGCTGGACTGGTTTGAGGAAAAGGGAGCCCCGAGGGCGGATGCCGTGATCGGCGCAGGAACGAAGGTGCTGATCAATCTGGGCGTGAACGACGTGAGAAACGCGGACCGGTATGTCAGCTATTTCAATCAGAAGGCGGCGGAATGGACGCTGCGGGGAGCGGTCGTGTATTATGCTTCCGTCAATCCTGTCTGGACGAATCCCTATGTGACAAAGGAGCAGGTGGAAGCCTTCAATCAGAAGCTCCGGACCGAACTGGCGCCCTGCATCATCTGGCTGGACAGTTATTCCTGGATCCAGGCCGCGGGAATGCGGATCGTGGACGGCCTGCATTATGATGAAGCCACCTACCGGAATCTGTATGCCTTCTATATGGCGGCCATGTACGGGACGCTTTCCGGGGAAGGCGCGTGAGCGGCAGGGACGCGGAAACGGAGGCAGCGGCGGAGCCGGACGGAAACGCCGCATCTGCCGAACGGAAAACGGGAGCCGGATGGAAAATATCAGAAAAGAGATGAAAGAGGAGACCTCTGACCGAAGCAACGGTCAGGGGTTCTTTTTTTATCCCGCAGCCCGGAGTAAGGGTTACAGAATGAGGGGAGAATTTTCGAACTATTCAAAAAACGGTGCCATAAATGGCCTTTACAAAAGAAAATTTTCTGATAAAATATCGTATGATAAAAAATTGTATACACAAAAGTGTTGTATGATTTGTGAGAGGAGAGATCATATGAGTTTGATGTGGGTATCGGTATCAGAATGTAATCAGTCGCATATTTATCATCTTACCCAGATGATAAAAGACGACGAGAATCTGCAGATTGTACTTTCTTACGGAGCGCCGGATATGGACAGAGGGGACGGCGGACTGTTTAAGAGAAAAACGGAACAGCTTCTGTCTCAGCTCGGCGTCCCTCCGCATCTGAAGGGCTGCCAGTATCTGAAAACAGCGGTCGTGCTGTGCACGCAGAGCATGGAAGAGCTGGAAGGGATCACAAAACGGCTTTATCCGGATATCGCCCGGATGCATCATACAGCAGGAGAAACAGTGGAGCATGCGATCAGGCACGCCATTGAAGCGGCGTGGCAGAGAGGGGATGAAAACGTACAGAAAAAGCTGTTCGGATACAGCCGTATGGAAGGAAAAAGACCGACCAACCTGGAATTCATATACGGGCTGGCGGATCATCTGTTAAATGCGGAAGGAAAGTACCTGTCCTGAAAGTACTTTTCCGGAAAAAAAGCGGGCTGCCGTGTTCCAACCGTCCGGCTGGGATACGGCAGCCCTGCTGCGCTTTCAGTCAGTGCTGCGCTTTTTCCGTGATCTGTTCCCGGTTCGCCTCAAAGACCGGCTTCATGTATTTTTCGAACAGAGGCATCAGCTCCCGGTCGTGGCTGACGCGGATCTGCGGCTTCTCATCCACGATCAGGGTCTGTTCCGCTTCCGGCGTGCTCGCGGGCCAGAAGGGAAGGCCCGGATGGTTCGGATCACCCGTCCGCGCGAAGGCCATAACGGCTTCAAAGATCATGGATTCCAGTTCGCGCGTGCAGCCTTCCTGCGTGGAAGGGACGAATTCCGTATTGTGGAACACGTAGGGAATGTCCGCGCAGTGCCAGGGGGTGGAGCCCCCGTCGATGGGCATGTCGTGGTTGAACAGATAAGACCAGGTGCAGTCATTCAGCGCGCTCCGCTTCCGGATATATTTCCGGAGTCCGGGACGGAAAAAGTGGTCCAGGCGGACCAGATCGCAGAGCGGATGTTCCGGATATGCCTGCCGGAACAGCGGGATCAGCTCTGCGGCGGCCGTCCGGCCGAGAACCTCTTCCACATATCTGATCTGTGTCTGCTCATCCGCGGTCTTCCGGTCCGCATTTCCCGGCACAAAGGAGGAAAATTCACCGAACACGGAGCCCGCAAGAAGCGGAATCTGAGAGGTTTCTTCGCGGAAGCCGTAGATCAGCGGATCGCCCGCGTAGAAGGCGTTCTTAAAGGGCCGGTTTCCCACGTAGCGGTTTTGGGCCTGGAAAGCGGGACGCACCTTTACATAGGCGGCAGCGAGGCTGGCATAGGGGACGGCTTCCAGTTCCTTTACGGTGTTTACGGAAAGCTCCGCCATCAGGCTTTCGGCCAGAGCTTTTCCGCTTTCCTCTTCGGCGGGCGCTTCCGGCTCCCAGACGCCGCTCATGTTGAAGCCCTTTGCATACAGGCCGTCGGCGGCAGGGGACTGAAGGAGAGTGGTAACCTTTCCGCCGCCTCCGGACTGGCCGAAGACGGTCACGTTATCCGGATCCCCTCCGAAACGGGCGATATTGTCCCGGACCCACCGCAGGGCCGCGATGATGTCGTCGCCTCCCGCATTGCCGGAGTTGGCGTATTCCTCCCCGAAGTCAGACAGATCAAAATAGCCGATGATATTGAGCCTGTGATTGACGGTGACGGTCACCACGTCTCCGTACCGGCTCATGTTTTCCCCCTCATAGGCGATGTGCTCAATGGCGGAGCCGGATTCATAGCCGCCTCCGTGCAGCCAGACCAGGACGGGGCGCCTGGCATCGTCGCAGCCCGGCGTCCACAGATTCAGGTTCAGGCAGTCCTCGTCCATCGGCCAGTAGCGGTGCGGCACGTAAAGCTCGCCGTTGGGCCTGGGAAGAGAAAGCTGCGGGCAGACAAAGCCAAAGCTGCTGGCGTCGAACACATCCGTCCAGCCCTCCGTGGGCTCCGGCGCGTGAAAACGCTTCGCTCTGGCATAGGGGATGCCCTTGAAAACGAAGATATCATTCGTTACGTAGCCCCTTACCTTTCCCCGCGTGGTCTCCACCACGGCGGTTTTGTCGTCACGTCGAAATACGATTCCCATAAGTACCTCCATTCTGCCGCCGCGCAGGCTGCGGACGGCCTTCCTTTTTTCATCATATATCAGAATGAGAAAGGGCGCAAGACAGAGAGACGGATCTGACCGTTACTATTCAGCCAGGTCGAAAACGCATAGGGCGGAAAACGGCAGCCCGGCGTAGAAAACAGCGTTGCGCAGATTCGGACCGTATTGCGCAGAAAAGGCGGAAACTTTTGGGGGAAACCACCTGATTGGATATAGAATGTTTGGGTTTTCTGCGAATTGATGGTAAAAAAGCACAGGAATATAATTATTGCATGATATTTTATGTGCGAAATATACGAACTAAAATATTGGCTTTTAAAGTGCAACCAGAAAAATGCACATTGCGCGCATGATCCGGCGGCGGGCGCCGGAGAGACGGGCGGGTGATGGAGCAGTAGGAAAAGAAAGGGGAAGGTAGGGAAAATGAGCAAAACTGCGAAACAGAAAAAGTACAGGACACCGGTCCTGAAAACTGCCAAAAAGCACTGGATGCTGCTGCTGATGCTGCTCCCGGCCGTGGTGTATGTGCTGGTCTTCTCATATGTGCCCATGACGGGAATCGTCCTTGCATTCAAGCGGTATCAGTATGCGGGAGGAATCTACGGCTCTCCGTGGGTTGGGCTGGAGAACTTCAAAGCGCTGCTGGTGGCCGGAAAACTGGGACAGGTGACGAGAAACACACTGCTTTATAATATTGCCTTTATCTTCCTGGGCGTGATCTTTGAGATGGGAAGCGCCATCCTGTTAAATGAGCTGCTCGGGAAATGGTTTAAGAAGATCGCGCAGTCCTTTATGTTCCTTCCCTACTTCATCAGCTGGGTTGTGGCGGGCGCGATCATGTACAACATCTTCAATTTTGAAAAGGGTGTGTTTAACCATATTCTTGAGCTGTTCGGAGCGGCGCCGTTCGATCTTTACAATACCCCGGCGGCATGGCCCATTGTCCTGATCTGTCTGAAGCTGTGGAAGCAGACCGGATATGGATCGGTAGTTTATCTGGCGGCGATCACAGGGCTGGATCAGGAAATGTTTGAGGCGGCTTCCATAGACGGGGCGAGCGCCTGGCAGAAGATCCGCTATATCACCATTCCATCGCTTCTGCCTACCATGATGATCATGGTGCTTCTGGCGATCGGAAACATTTTCCGCGGCGATTTCGGATTGTTTTATCAGACGGTAAAGAGCAGCGCCCTGCTGCAGCCGATGACGGACGTGATCGATACCTATGTATTCCGTCTGCTGATCAACAACAGCGACATCGGCGTATCTGCCGCTGCCGGACTGTATCAGTCGGTGCTCTGCTTTATCACGATCACCATCTGCAACAAGCTGGTGAAGAAGGCAGATCCGGATTATGCTCTGTACTAATTGATGGAGGTGGAAAGAATGTCAGCAAAGATAGAGAGTTCGGGCGTCAGAGTAAAAAAAGGAAAGGACGCCATTGCCGTAAACGTTCTGGGATATGTTTTGATCGGTCTGTTTGCACTGGTCTGTGTGCTTCCCTTTTATCTGATCATCGTGGCCTCCTTTACGGATGAATCCGCCCTGATCCGGGATGGGTATCCGCTGCTTCCGTCGATCATTGATTTCAGTGTGCAGAGCTATGTGCTGTGCCTGAAAAACCCGGTATCCATCCTGATGGCATACGGGACGACCTTTGGAGTCACGATCATTGGAACAGCCATCGCGGTATTCATTTCGACGATGACCGGCTATGTGCTGTCCCGGCAGGATTTCCCGTGGAGAAACAAATTTTCCTTCTTTTTCTTCTTCACCACGCTGTTTAACGGCGGTCTGGTGCCCTCTTATATTCTGTGCATCAGATATCTGAACTTTAAAAACAATTATCTGGCCCTGCTGCTGCCGCTGATGTTTTCTGTCTGGAACATGATCATCGCGAAGTCGTTTATGTCCGGAATCCCCAGCGCCATCAGCGAATCGGCGAAGATGGACGGAGCGAGCGATTTCACGATTTTCATCCGTCTGATCCTTCCGCTGAGCAAGCCCCTGGTTGCGACGCTCGGTCTGTTCTCAGCCCTGGCTTACTGGAACGACTGGTATAACTGCATGCTGTATATTACGGAAGAAAATATGTTTACCCTGCAGTATTATCTGCAGAGGATGCTGGGAAGCGCGGAAGCCATGCGGATCGTGGCGGAAAAATCCGGTATTGCCCTTCCGTCCATTCCTCTGGAGGGGATGAAGATGGCGATGACCGTTATCGCTACCGGCCCCATTGTGCTGCTGTATCCGTTCGTTCAGCGCTACTTCGTAAAGGGCCTTACCATCGGCGCAGTCAAGGGCTGACGTATTCCGGTTCAAAAAGATATGTCTGAAGCCGGGAGGGCTTCTGAGCATAAATAAAAAAAGGAAGAGAGGATGAATATGAAAAAGAAAAGACTTTTGGCAATCGTGATGAGCCTGTGCCTGACGGCTGCGGCTCTTGCAGGCTGCGGCGGCTCCGGAGGCGGTTCGCAGGAAAGCGCTCAGGAAAACGCTGCTGCGGAAACGACGGCGGAAAGCGCCGCCGGGACAGAGGCCGCAGAGAGCACGGCGGCATCGCTGGACAGCCTTCCGGCTGCTGTCGGAGAAGGGATCATCACCGCAACTCCGGAGATGTATTCCAACATTGATCTGAGCGAGCCGTACACGGTGAATATGTATCTGATCGGTGATACGCCAAACGACTGGGACAGGATCCTGGAGCTGACAAACGAGTATCTGGAGCCGTTTAATACCTCGCTGAATGTGACCATCATGAGCTGGAGCGATTACCAGACTATGTATTCGCTGGTTCTTGCGGGCGGCGAGCAGGTAGATCTGATCTTTACCGCGCCCTGGTGTTATATGTATACCGAAGCGGCGAAGGGCTCTTTCTATGAGCTGACAGATGAATTTATCGCAAATAGCATGCCTCTGACGAATAAATATCAGGCGGCGGAGAGCTGGGATGAGACGACGATCTCCGGCAAGACGATCGCGGTTCCTTCCAATGTGGCTTCGCCCATGGGCAAGATCGTCGCCATCCGTCAGGATCTTGCAGACAAGTATGGAATCTCCGAGCTGACCACCTGGGAGGATTACATGAACTTCTGTCTGACCATCGCGGAGCAGGAAACGCCTCAGAGCGGAATCTACGCGATGCCGGCTTCCGGAGGCAACAGCGAGCTCTGGGATGTGTACCGTCAGCAGTATGATACCTTTGCGGCGGTCAGCAGCGGCAATGTAGTCATGTACTATCAGTATGACGGCGATATTCCGGCGAAGGAAGACATCAAGCTGGTTTGCGAACTGGATTATTTCCGCGATTTCGCTCACGATATGAAGACGCTGGCCGATGCGGGAGCATGGAGCAGAAGCGCTCTGACCAATACGGTAACGGACGATGATGCCTTTGGAAACCTGCAGGGTGCTTCCATCGCATGGAACACCTCCGTGTTCACTTACATGGAGCAGGCCGAAAAGACGGAAGGCGTACAGTGCACGGCTTATGACATCACACAGGATCATCTGGTAGGCGCGGAAGCGTATTCCAATAACGATATGGCGATCACCGCCGGTTCCCAGAACCCGGAGCGTGCGGCGATGGTGCTGGATCTGATGAAGTTTGATACCTATCTGAACAAGCTTCTGCTTCTGGGCATTGAAGGGGAACACTACAGCATCAATGAACAGAATGAATACACCGAGCTGGAAAATTCCACCAACTATGCGGCATTTTCCACGTCCGTATCCTGGGCGATCAAGAACGGAGATCTGACGGAAGGCGGAGTCCCGGAACGTGAGAAGGCGATCACGGATGCCTGGGAGGAGAGGGTTGTAATGAACCCCACCATTACCTTCGTGTTTGATGATACGAACGTGAAATCCTATATGTCCGCGGTGGACAGCGTGCTGGCGGATTATATCCCGATGCTGCAGCTCGGACTGGTGGACGATGTAGACGCCACGATTGACGAGTGTGTACAGAAGTGCTATGATGCAGGTCTGCAGAACATTTATGATGAATTTAACACCCAGTACGATGCATGGGTGGCAACCCGTGGATAAGAAGCACGGATGAGATAATGGAAGGGCGTGCCGCACCCGGGAGTCTGTTCCCTCGTGCGGCACGCCTGTTTAGGGAAGAAAGGAGGGGACAGCCATCACATTTGAAGAGATCGCAAAAGAACTTGGCGTATCAAAAAGCACGGTTTCCCGGGCACTTTCCGGCAAAGGACGCATTGGAGAAGAAACCAGGGTAAGGATCCGCGCATATGCGAAGGAGAAAGGCGTCTGGCAGGAGGAGATTCACAGGAAACGGCGTGTCGGGACCGGAAATCTGGCGGCTGTCGTTCCGGCAGACGCCTATACCACAAGCTTCCCGTTTTTTCAGGAGAGCCTGCTTGGAATCAGCGAGGCGGCCGGGATGATGAAATACCATGTGATGCTCGTTACCGGAGCATCCAATGATATTTCCGGTCTCACAGAGCTTGTGGAGAGCGGAAAGGTGGACGGCGCCATTCTGATGCGGAGCATACAGGGGGACAGGATGCTCCAGTATCTGTCCGGCCGTAATTTCCCGGCGGCGCTGATCGGAACCTGTGAATATGACAATATCATCCAGGTGGACACGGATAACAGGGCTTCGGCAGAAAGCCTCTGTTCTCTTCTGATCGGGCAGGGATACCGGCGTTTTGCCTTTATCATGGGCGATATGTCCTATCGGGTGAATGGACAGCGGCTTCAGGGCTGCATGGACGCTCTGGACAGATATGGAGTTCCCAGGGAACAGCAGTTGATTTATCGTAATTTTATCAGCATGGAGCTGCTCGACAGCATCATCAGCGAAGTGATCGGGAAAAAGACGGAGTGCATCATCTGCGGGGATGATGTGATCTGTACCCGCCTGATGTCGCGCATGCAGGCAGAGGGATATCGGATTTCCAAGGATATTTCCATCGCTTCTCTTTACAACAGCGTGAACCTGGAGTGTTTCTCTCCGGCGGTGACGGCTGTCAGGGTATCCGCAAGACAGCTCGGTAATGAAACGGCGAAGCGGCTGATCAGAAGACTGGAAGAGGGACCCCTGGAAACTGGTGCGGGGGGTAAAACCGAGCGGGAGAATCATCGGATCGCGCTGAACTATGAGATCCTGTTGAGAAAATCCACAGGGAGGATTTACCGGCTGTAACTGCAGCCGTTGTGAAAACCGGAATAAAAACAGAACGGGGGTATCATCATGTATTTATCTGGCAATGAAGCAAGAAAGAAGGAAAACTTTAACCGGGACTGGTATTTTTTCCATGAGAAGGAAACTGTTTCCGGAAAACTCTCCGGGACGGGAAAACAGCCTGTTCCGGGAGAAGCGGGCACGGAGGGGTTTCGCCCGGTGAAGCTGCCCCATGACTGGAGCCTGGACTATCCTTTCGCGGAGGACGCGCCTTCCTGCGGCTCCGGCGGATATGCGGAAACGGGAATCGGCTGGTACAGGAAAATGTTCAGCGTCGATCCGGAGGCGGTCAGAGCGGGAAGGGTGATCCTGCGGTTCGACGGTGCGTATATGCTGGCGCGGGTCTGGCTCAACGGAAAGGAGCTGGGGCGGCATGTGTATGGTTACACACCCTTCGAGTGGGATGTGACAGAGTTCCTGAAGGCGGATGGAGAGGAAAATATCGTGGATGTTGAGGTGGACAATTCCGCCCAGCCCAATTCCCGCTGGTATTCCGGCTCCGGAATCACAAGAGATGTGTGGCTGATCGGCGTGAAGCCGGTCCATATCGCTCCATACGGAATATACGCGCGCTGTGTGAACATGACGGAGGAATCCGCTTCCCTGATCGTGGAGACAAGGGTGACGGGCGCAGAAGGCGCGGACATCGGGGAGATCGGCGTGGAGACCAGGGTATATGCGCCGGATGGAAGTCTCTGCCAGGCCAGCCGGACAGTTACGGCAGGAAATGCGGCGGAGGCGGGAATGATTTCAAAGGAGCCGGTTTCCTATGCGCTGGATGGAGAAATGACCTTTACACGTTGGTTCGACATTCCCCATCCGCAGCTGTGGTCAGCGGAGCATCCTGTGCTTTATCGGGTGGAGGTGATCCTGTGGGCGGATGGAGAAAAGCAGGATGAGATCAGTATTTTTACCGGAATCCGCAGCATTTCCTTTGACTGTGATCAGGGCTTTCTGATCAATGGAAAGAGGGAGAAGCTCAACGGCGTGTGCGTACATCATGACGGCGGCAGCATGGGGGCGGCGGTTCCTGTCCAGATCTGGGAAAGAAGGCTTGAGAAGCTGAAAGACATGGGAGTAAACGCCATCCGTATGTCTCACAATCCGCCGGATCCCGGTCTGCTGGATCTCTGTGACCGGATGGGCTTTTACGTGATGGACGAGGCCTTTGACGAGTGGCGCATCCTGAAGGGAAAGGAGCTTGGAAGCAACACCCATGAAAGCCGAGGATATTCGGAATGGTTTGAGGAATGCCATGAAGAGGATCTGACTGTTATGCTGCTTCGCGACAGGAACCATCCTTCCATCGTGATCTGGAGCATCGGAAACGAGGTGCCGGATCAGACGGTCCCTGAGGGCTGCCTGACAGCAAGAAGCCTGAAGGCGATGTGTAAGAAGCTGGTTCCCGGCTGCTTCGTGACTCAGGCGAACGACCAGATCTGTGCCGAACCAAGAGCGGCAAGAGAGGATTTCCTGGATGAGCTGGATGTGGTTGGCTACAACTATGTGGGAAGATGGCGCACCAGAGCGGAAACTCTGTATGATGATGATAAAAGGGCACGGCCGGACCGCTGTGTGATCGGCACGGAGAACGGCGGCCTGGGAGGAATCCGCGGGGAGTACAGCCTGCGCATGTCCGAAAACGCCGGCTGGTGGAAGCAGCCCTATTACAGCGCTCCCGTGGCGGTTGGAAAGCTGCTTCATTTTACCATGGTTCATGATTATGTGGCAGGCGACTTTATGTGGACGGGCATTGATTATCTGGGAGAGGCACACTGGCCGTCCCGTTCTGCCAGCGCCGGAGTGCTGGATACCTGCGGCTTTGAAAAGGACAGCTTCTATTTCTATCAGAGCATCTGGAGGAGGGAGGAGCCCATGGCGCATCTGCTGCCTCACTGGAATCTGGATGTGCCGGAGGGGACCATTGTTCCGGTTCTCGGCTATACCAGCTGCGACAGCGCGGAGCTGTTTCTGAATGGAAAGTCCTATGGGAAAAAAGCCTATTCCTATCCCTCCTACGGCATGACGGAGCGCTATGGACATTTTGATCGGGATCCGGAGCCGGTGAATACGGATGATCTGTTCTTAAGCTGGGATGTGCCCTATGAACCGGGCTGTATCGAGCTGGTGGGCTATAAGGATGGAAAAGAAGCCGCACGCCACACGGTAAGAACGGCAGGAAAGCCTGCCGTGATCCGGACGGCCAGTTATCGGAGCGAGGCGAAGGCAGACGGGCTGGATGTGGCCCAGATTGAGGTATGGCTGGAGGACGCGGAAGGAAATTTCTGTCCTCAGGGGGATCTGCCGCTGACCTTCTCTGTGAAGGGGCCGGCGGAGCTGATCGGCGTGGACAACGGAGATCCGGAAGAAAAGGAAAGCCTGAGAGGGGACCGGATGCGTGCGTTCCATGGGCGCGCTTTTGCGGTCATCCGCTCTGCGGGAGAAGCCGGAGAGGCGAGTGTTACCGTGCGGGCGGAAGGGGCTTCCGAGAGCACTGAAAAAGTGATATTTGCATGACGGCGGGATAAAAGGAAGCCGGCGGCCCCACAGAAATTCTGAAAAGGCCCGCCGGCTTTTCCGCCTGGATTCGCGGCGGAATGCCGCAGAAACGTATCTTGCGATGCTTCGGCATGGAGGGAAAAATGGAAAAAATATTGGGGATCGTATATGCGTATGATGTGAAGGACGCTTATCAGGAGATTCTGGACCTGGGATTTTCATGGATCCGGATGGGAATCTGTTTTCCCTGGAAGGACCGGATGTTCGGGACGCTTTGCGAGGACTATCTCAAAGACAGGGAACAGATGAAGCGGGCGCATGAGGCCGGCATTCAGATCATGCCGTCCACGCCGGGAATGGGCGGTTATTATTATTCGGAAACGGATGGGGAAACCAGATACCGGGACGCATGGCCCGATTTTGTGGGAGAAAAGGGAACTCCGGAATACTACAGGAACGTGGCGGATACCTGTGCCTTTATCTGCCGGGATCTGAAGGGCATTGCGGGGGATCTGTGGCAGTGCATGAACGAGATCGACATTCCCACCTTTTCCGGCAGTTACAGCGTGGAGGTGACCACGGGGACGGCGCGGGCCAGCGCGGAAGGAATCGTCCGGGAGAATCCGCAGGCGAAATGCGGCATTAACCTTTCCCGGTATCATGAGGATGGACTGAAGGTGGCGGATCTGGTCTACGCGCCCGGACATAAATTCGGCTACATCGGCGACGATCAGTATTTTGGCTCCTGGCAGGGAAAAACGGTGGAGAGCTGGAACGATGTCATTGAAGCGCTGTACGCGCGCTATCACCTGCCGGTCCTGGCAAACGAATGGGGGTATTCCTCCGGCGGCGCGGTAAAGGAAGGCAGGCCGGATCCGGCTCTTCTTCCGGAAGGCATTCCGGATGTCTGCTATGAAAAAAGCTGGTTCCATTCGGCGGAGGGCGGACATACCGAAGCGGTACAGGCGGAATATCTGCGCCGTGGGCTCCAGATTTTCGCGGAGAATCCCCATGTGCTGGGAAGCTTTCTGTTCTGCTTTCAGGATGCCCGTCACTGCTATCACTGCGGGGCGTCCGACTGCCCTTCCGAGTGCTACTGGGGCATCGTAGACGTGGAAGGAAGGCCGAAACAGGCCTATACGGCGGTAAAACAGGCGATCCGGGACTATTATACAAAATAAGGAGAAGTTGTTCCTGTTCGCTGGCCTGCCAGCGGACAGGAACCCGGCTGTCTGGAAAGCCACTGAAAATTACTTTTCACGGGGCAGGGGACCGGACGAAATGTTCCATGAATTTTTGCAGGAAAACATTCCGCGGAGTCTTCCACGGAACTTTTTTCGCTCATATACGGTTGAAAAATGAAGAAATAGCTTTGTAACCGTACAAAAATTCATTTTTTACGGATCCAATTCCGGAAAATACTATTCTGAACCGTATTTTTCATGGCGTGATACGGTTAAAAGCTTGAAAAATCTGTTTTTAACCGTACCGAATAGCCCAA
>CALWGL010000051.1 GCA_944380025.1 uncultured Lachnospiraceae bacterium | reverse complement strand
GGAACGGTCTCATACAGGCCGATTGAAAAGCCCCTATATGACCCGCATGACAGCAATCTGTCCAAGGTGCCCGCAGGAAACGGACGTCAGAAATATGTGGTGCTCAGGCAGGACGACAGCCATCTCTGGGACAAGTATGTGCGCGTTCTGAAGGACGGCTTCGTTTCCATGGATATGGCGCAGAATATCCTGGTGATCAAGACCGTATCCGGCATGGCAATGGCGGTGGCGGCCGCGGTGGACGCCATGAAGTTTCCGGAGATCGTGGGCTGCATCGCCGGGGACGATACCATCATGATGGCGGTCCGCAGCGTGGAGGACACGAAAGCGGTCATGGAAAAGATCCGTCATATTGTGGGAAAGTAGCAGGCAGGACGGACAGGCTGCCCGGCGCCGCGGCATTGATGCCGCAGGCTGTGCGCGTCGCGTGATCGGACAGGGGAAGGCGTTTCCCCTGTCCGATCATTCAGGAAGGAATACTGGTAAGAAAATATGTTGGTGAGCTTGCATGTGAAGAATCTGGCGCTGATCCAGGAAGCGGAAGTCTTTTTCGGCCCCGGCCTGAATATTCTGACCGGAGAGACCGGCGCGGGAAAATCCATCATCCTCGGCTCCGTGGGACTGGCGCTGGGAGGAAGGGCGGACCGGGATATGATCCGGACGGGAGCGGACCAGGCGCTTGTGGAGCTGGTATTCGCCCTGGACAAAAAGGAGCAGGCGGATAAGGTGCGCGCCCTTGATATTCCGGTGGAGGAGGACGGCATGGTGATCCTTCAGCGCCGGATCCTGCCGGGAAGGAGCTTAAGCCGGGTCAACGGCGAGACGGTAAACGGAAAGCTGTTAAAGGAGCTTTCCGGAATCCTCATCGACATTCACGGCCAGCACGATTCCCAGAAGCTGTTGAAGCCCAAACGCCATCTGGAGATCCTGGATGATTTTGCCGGAGAGGAAGCGGCGGATCTGAAGCGGGAGCTGAAGGACAGGTATGACTCCTTCCGTCAGACCAAAAAGCTGCTTTCCGAGTGCGGGATGGACAGCAGGGAGCGGGAGCGGGCGCTTTCCCTGGCCGGCTTTGAAGCGAAGGAGATCGCGGAAGCCGGACTGAAGGAGGGAGAGGATGAGGAGCTTGAGACGCGTTTTCGGAGGATGGCGAACAGCCGCCGGATCGCGGAAGCGGTGGGAACGGCCTGGGAACTGACCGGTTCCCAGACGCAGGGCGGCGCTTCGGAAGCGGTGGGCCGCGCGCTGCGGGAGCTTTCTTCCGTCAGCGCCTATGACGACGGGCTGGAGCAGTTCGTTTCCCTGCTTTCCGACGTGGAAGGGCTTCTGAATGAATTCAACCGTTCCGCTTCGGAATACCTTTCCGATCTGGAATTTGATCAGGCGGATTTTGAACAGGTGGAGGATCGTCTCAACCTGATCAACCGGCTGAAGCAAAAATATGGAAATACCATTCCGGAGATCCTGCGTTATCAGGAGGAACGGGAACGGGAGATCGAGCGCCTTCAGGATGCGGACGCATACCGGGAAAGGCTTCAGGAAAAACTGAAGGAAGAGCAGAAACAGATGGAAGCGCTCTGCGGGCAGCTTTCGCGGATCAGGGAAAAGGCGGGGCGGAGACTTTCCGGGCTTCTGATCGAAGCGCTCCAGGATCTGAATTTCAATCAGGTGGACTTCGGCGTGCTCCTGAACAGAAAAGCCGAGTCTGCTTCTGACGGCTGGGATGAGGTGATCTTTTGCATATCCACAAACCCGGGCGAACCGAAAAAACCCCTTTCCGAGGTGGCGAGCGGCGGCGAGCTATCCCGCGTCATGCTGGCGCTGAAAACGGTGACTGCGGCTCAGGAGGATAAGGATACCTTTATTTTTGATGAGATCGATACGGGGATCAGCGGCAAAACCGCCTGGAAGGTATCGCAGAAGCTGGGGATCCTGGCAAAGACGCGCCAGGTGATCTGCATCACCCATCTGCCGCAGATCGCGGCCATGGCGGATCATCATTTTGTGATCGAAAAAAGATCCGAAGACGGCTCCACGGCAACCTTTATTTCCGAACTCCGGGAAGAGGCGGTGGACCGGGAGCTGGCGCGCATGCTTGGCGGCGACGGCCTGACCGAGAGCGCCCTTGCCAACGCCAGGGAATTGAAAGAAATGGCAGAGAATACAAAACAATACTAAACTAACCGGAACCGGTTCTTCACATACTAGAAAGGACATGCATGCAGATGTATGTCCTTTTCAAGTTTTCGGGAAAGGATGTGAGGAATTGGAAAGGAGACGGAAATACAGATTGATCCTGTGCCTGATTCTTATCTGTGCCCTTGCGGCGCTTTTCATATGCTGGATGCTTTTTCTGTGGGGACGTGTCCCCGGCATGATCCATATCCGGGCGGGGGTGCAGCAGCAGCTGGATCTTAACGTGCCCGTGTCCGGAAAACTGTATCGAAGCGATGCGGATACGGAAGACCAGACCGGGGAGACGGCGGTTCCCGTATCCGGAAGGGCAGTCGTCCGGGAAGAGCAGCCAAGAAGCCTTTCCGTGGATCTGAACGGCCCGCTCACCCTTTACGCCCAGGAACCGGACAGTTATACCATGGAGCTGAAGCTGTTCGGTCTGATCCCCTTCAAAACCGTACAGGTCGAGGTGATCGAGGACAGGACCCTGATCCCCGCCGGGATCCCGATCGGTATCTATGTGAAGACACAGGGGGTGCTGGTGATCGCCACCGGAGAATTTGAAGGACCGGACGGGCACGTGAACGCTCCGGCGGCCAGACTGCTGAAGGAAGGGGATTATATTCTCAGCACGGACGGAGAAACGGTGACAGGAAAGGCGGAATTCATGCAGCGCATCGCGGAGAGCGGCGGGAAGGAAATGCTTCTGACCATCCTCCGGGACGGACAGCAGTTTGACATCAGCATCACACCGGAGCCGAACCGCGATGGAGAATACAAGCTTGGGATCTGGATCCGGGACAATGCCCAGGGGGTGGGCACCCTTACCTGGCTGGATGAAGACAACAGCTTCGGCGCGCTGGGACACGGCATCAACGATATGGACACGGCTGCGCTCATGAACCTGGAAAGCGGCAGCCTCTACAATACGCAGATCGTCGCCATCCGGAAGGGTGAGAACGGCGCTCCGGGAGAGCTGACAGGGGTGATCGATTATGACGAGGATAACCGGATCGGGACCATCGAGGCAAATACGGAGAAGGGAATCTTCGGAACCCTGGATGAACAGTCGGCTTCCGGCGTCATTTCCTCCGCCATGCCCATCGGTCTGAAGCAGGAGGTCAGAGAGGGAGAGGCGGAGATCCTCTGCAGCCTGGGAGGTGAGCCGGAACGGTATTCCATTGAGATCACAGACATCCATCTGGATCACGACAACGTGAACCGCGGCCTGGAGATCACCGTTACGGATGAACGCCTCCTCGCCCTCACCGGCGGCATCGTCCAGGGCATGAGCGGCGCTCCCATCCTACAGGACGGAAAACTCATCGGCGCCGTAACCCACGTCCTCGTCAACGCCCCCGACCGCGGCTACGGGATCTTTATTGAAAACATGCTCGAGCAATGAGTCCGGGCAGGCCGTCTGAAGCAGGTCCCGTTGTAAGCTTGCTTACAAAAGGGAACCTGATTCGGACGGCCTATCCGGCGAAAGCCGGACAGCGAGAAGGAGCGAAGCGGATTCGAGCTGTGCCCGGACGTGGCGGAGGGCGGGACCGCCCCCCTGTAAGCTTGCTTACAAAAGGGAACCTGATTCGGACGGCCTATCGAGCAGAATGCCCCGACGGGATGCCTCAATACGGTTTAAAACGAGAAATCTACACTGATAACCGTACAAAAAGTCGGAAATGACGGTTAAAAAAAGGATTTTCCGATCCATAACCGTACTTTTTGGTGTGCTGCCTGTCATCAGTACGGTTCAATGCCTGATTTTCTCATCTGTAACCGTACTTTCGGGCTATCCGATACGGTTAAAAACGGATTTTGCAATCTTTTAACCGTATCACGCCATGAAAAGTACGGTTCAGCATAGCACTTTCCGGAATTGTATCCGTAAAAAATGGATTTTTGTACGGCTGAAAATCCATTTTTTTGTTTTTCAACCGTATGTGTGCGGAATCGGGCCGAGGAAGCCCCTGCGGGAGAGACCGAGGGAGCCCCTGCGGGAGGGGGCCATGGAAGCCCCTGCGTCATGCAATTCCTTCAAGTCTTCTTTTTCATAATAAAGGAAGGAGGCAGAAAAAACGGAAAGGAAATCTTCGCTGAAACCGGCCGAAACCTGTCGATCATCGCCGTTTTTCCCCTGATTTCGTGATTGATCGACGCAGCCGGCGTCGAAAACATATCGAATCTTTACGATTTAACGCGTTTTGTGCGACGAAAGAAGGTTGCCAGATTTTGTCATTCCGATATAATGAGTGCAGGAACAGACAGAAAGAAAAGGTTTTTGGACGAAAAGCCGGAATGGAGGAAGATTATGGAGCAGTTACGCATGAGCGCAGGCAGGGACAGTGAAAGAGTGGTGCAGATCCTCACTGACCTGATGAAAACGGATAAAGAATTTCAGATCATGATCACGGTTCCCGCCGTAGGGACTGCGGCGGCCCAGCTGAAGGCACAGGAGGAAAAGCCGTCGGAGGGCCGCCCGCAGACGGCTGCAGCCCAGAAGGTTCAGCCGCAGACGCAGCCCCATAATCTGGAAAAGGACGTGACGGATATGATCCATGAGATCGGCGTTCCGGCTCATATAAAAGGATATCAGTATCTGAGGGAAGCGATCATGATGTCCGTTCAGGATATTGAGATGCTCAATTCCATCACGAAGATCCTGTATCCGACGATCGCAAAGAAATTCCAGACCACGCCCAGCCGGGTGGAGCGGGCGATCCGGCACGCCATCGAGGTAGCCTGGAGCCGCGGCAGGATGGAGACTCTGGACGCTCTTTTCGGCTATACCATCAATACCGGCAAGGGAAAGCCGACCAATTCCGAGTTTATCGCGCTGATCGCCGATAAGATCCGCCTGCAGTATAAGGGATGAGACCTTCCGTCTCCACGCTCCGGAATCTTCCGGGAAGAAGGATCAGGAAAACAGCCGCCGCGGCGGGAACCGCAGGCAGGATTCCTGCAGCGGCATGCCGGGCAGGTGCGGCGGGCGGCATTTTTGCCGCAGGCTGTGCGCATCGCGCGATCGGACAGGGGAGAATACTTTTCCTGTCCGATCATGGGAAAATCCCCCAATCAATATTCTATCGAAAAATGTTGAAAAAGTTCTGAAATAATAAATGCGGTTTCAGGATGCCAGAAAAAGTCCTTTATTTCAATGCGGTGATGATGTATAATAAATCTAAAGCCGAAATTCAGAGAAGGATATCTTATTGATTACGGGAGGATTTACAATGAAAAAAATTCTGTTTGTGGCTTCGGAAGGCGTACCGTTTATAAAGACAGGCGGCCTGGCGGACGTGGTTGGGGCGCTGCCCAAGTGCATCGACCGGGAATATTATGATGTGCGGGTGATCCTGCCCAAGTATGTCTGCATGTCCCAGGAGATGAAGGACCGGCTGACCTACAGAACCCACTTTTACATGGATTTCCACTGGCAGAACCAGTACGTGGGGATCATGGAAGCGGAAGTGGAGGGCATCAGGTTCTATTTTATCGACAACGAGTACTATTTCAGCGGCTTCAAGCCCTACTGTGACAACGCGCTGTTTGAGATCGAGAAGTTTGCGTTTTTCTCCAAGGCGGCTCTGTCCATCCTGCCCGTGATCGATTTCCGGCCTGATCTGATCCACTGCCATGACTGGCAGACGGGACTGGTGCCGGTCTATCTGCATGAGAGATTTCAGGGAAGCGATTTTTACCGCGGGATCAAGACCGTCATGACGATCCACAACCTGAAGTTCCAGGGAAAGTGGAGCATCAAGGAGGTGCAGGATATCACGGGGCTTCCCATGTCCTTCTTCACGCCGGATAAGCTGGAGGCCTATAAGGACGCCAATCTGCTGAAGGGCGGACTGGTGTATGCGGACGCGATCACCACGGTAAGCGATACCTATGCGGAGGAGATCAAGACTCCTTTCTACGGCGAGGGCCTGGACGGCCTGATGCGCGCCAGAAGCGGAGACCTGAGAGGTATCGTGAACGGCATCGATTATGACGAATACAATCCGGAAACGGATCCTTTCATCACCAAGACCTTCAACGCGGTGAATTTCCGGAAGGAAAAGGTGAAAAACAAACGTTCCCTGCAGGCGGACTTCGGCCTGAACCAGGACGACAGAGCCATGGTCATCGGCGTGGTTTCCCGCCTGACCGATCAGAAGGGCTTCGATCTGGTGGCCTATGTGATGGACGAGCTCTGCCAGGATAACGTCCAGCTCATCGTGCTGGGAACCGGCGAGGAGCGATATGAGAATATGTTCCGCCATTTCGCCTGGAAGTATCAGGGAAAGGTTTCCGCTCAGATCTATTATTCCGAGGCGGTGGCGCACAGGATCTACGCTTCCAGCGACGCGTTCCTGATGCCTTCTCTGTTCGAGCCCTGCGGCCTGAGCCAGCTGATCGCTCTGCGCTACGGCACCGTGCCGATCGTGCGCGAGACCGGCGGACTGAAGGACACCGTATGGCCGTACAATGAGTACGAAAGCACCGGCACGGGCTTCAGCTTCACCAATTACAACGCCCACGAGATGCTTGGAACCATCCGCTACGCAGAGAAGATCTATTATGACAAGAAGCGCGAATGGAACAAGATCATCGACAGAGGCATGGCGGTTGACTTCTCCTGGAATGTTTCCGCCAAGAAGTATCAGGAGATGTATGACTGGCTGATCGGCTGACGGACGGGAGGGCGGCGCTGCCGCCTGGAATGAGTCAGCTTATGGCTAGAGACGGAATGAGGATCCGGCATCAGAAATGGTGCCGGATTTTTTACCCGAGAGGCCTGACAGGCGGCCGGGGGCGAGGCGGCCGGCATGATCAGCCATCTGCCGGATATCCGGTGAAAAACAGGAAAGAAAAGCGGACATGAATGAAAGAAAGGAGAAGAAGAGAAGATGAGGAAATATGGGACGATCCTGACCGGCATCCTGGCTGCCGCCTGCATTCTGGCAGGCTGCGGCGCGGCACAGAAGACTCCGGCGGAGACGGAAAGCATGGTTCCCATGCAGGAGACGGAAACGGAAAACGCTGATACGCAGGAAGAGACTGCGGCTGCAGAAAGCATCGGGGCGGAAGAGGAAACTACGGCTGCGGAAACCGCTGAACCGGAAGGGGAAACCGCAGACGCGGAGACCGCCGCCTCCGCGGAAAGCGAAGCGGCCGAAAGTCTGACGGCCGGAGCATATTCTTACCATCTGGAAACGAAAACGCAGTCCTGGGACGATGCGTCCGGACAGGAGGCCTGCAGCGTTTCGCTGGAATATCCGGTCTTTGAAGGAGGCACGGATGCGGAGAACGCCATGAACGCCTTTTATCAGGAATGGGCTGCGGATAAGCTGGACGCCTGGGAGACAGGGGAAGATCCGCTCGTAACGGACGCTCTGGAGATTCGGGAATCGGGCGCGGACATCGAAGGCATGCCTCCGTTCTCGGATGAATATTCGGTGACCGGCGTAACCGCGGCGCAGGGCGTGATCTCTGTTCTGCAGGAAAATTATTGTTATACGGGCGGCGCGCACGGAATGCCGGGAAGGGAAAACCATATTTTCCGTGAGACGGACGGAAAGGAAACGACGCTTCCCGATATCCTTCCCCTTTCAGAGGAAGAGGTGAACGAGCTGGTACGGGAGCAGTTTCTGACCCGGATCGAGGAGCATCCGGAGGACGGCTATTTTCCGGAGGCGGCGGATGCGGTAAAGGAGGAGACGGATTTCATCAGCCAGAGCTATCTGACGCAGGAGGGTGTGGTTTTTTACGCCCAGCCCTATGAGCTCGGCCCCTACGCGGCGGGCTATATCGAGGTGACGCTGACCTGGGAGCAGCTGGGACTGTGACCGTCTGTGATGGGCCGCGCCGTGAAAAATAAAAAAAGAAAAACCTTCCTGTATCGCCCTGCGCCTTTCGGAGCACAATAAAAGCGTAAACCGGAGAAAATAGGAGCGGCGGCGAGAAAACGGCAGCGAGGAAACGGCAGCTGCCGGAGCGCCGCCCTTCGGAAAAGAGGTGCGGAAATGGCGAATATTTCAGAGCTTGACCTGCAGAACCTGCGTCATCTGATCGGAGGCTGCGACACGACCCACTGTAAAATGAAGGAATACGCCTCCTGGGCGGAGGATGAAAAGATCAAACAGTTTTTCGAGCAGGGCGCGAAGTCCGCGATGGAAAACAAAAAGCAGCTCATGAAATTTTTACAGTAAGGCCAGAAGGCGGAAAGGAAGGGAGAAGATGCTGCAGGAAAAAACGATGGTGGCGGATGCGCTCGCCGGGATCAACGGAGAGCTGACCAGATACGGGGAGATGATCGCCCAGACAGAAAATAAGGAGCTGAAAACGACGCTGAAGCAGATGCGGAATGCGGCGGAGCAGTGTCAGGAGCAGCTTTATCAGATCGCGCGGGAAAAGTCCTATTATGTGCCGGCGCAGAAGGCGACGCAGGAGGAAATCTCCCATGTGAGAGGACTGTTCACATCCGCAGTGCTGTAAGAAAGAAAGCCCTAAGGACCACAGAGCGGCCCTTAGGGCTTTCTTTTGCGTGCCCGGAGGGCGCAGAGCTCACGCTCTCCGAAAGGAGGTCCTTCCGGACTTCCTGAGGCGGAGCGTCACTAATTTTGCCCTGCCTCATCCAGATAGGCGTTCAGAAAGTCGGCTGCCAGACTTCCCTGCCGGATGTTTTTCCTTGCGTCCTCGGGGGAAAACCACTGGAAGGAATCGATCTCCCGGTTGGGGTGCATCTCGCTGTCGTCCTTTACAAACGCGGTGAAGTTGCACATCAGGGTATTGGACGGCTCGAAAAAACGCGTCCGGTTGAAACGGATGCGCCGCGCCGTCATTCCGGTTTCCTCCCGGATCTCCCGGACGACGGCATGCTCCGCCGCCTCGCCCCTGTTTACATAGCCGGCCACAAGGATGAAGGAGGGCTTTCCGTACTGCCGGATCAGCAGGATCTGTCCTGTCTGTTCATTGATCACGATCATGCTGACGGCCACATTATACATGGGGAAGCGGAACTGGCGGCATTTTGGACAGTAGGGGACGATGCCCTCTCCTTCCAGTTCTCTTTCAGTCAGCGCCTCTCCGCATTCCGGACAGAATTTCTGAATCAGTGCCATTTTTCTCATTTCCTTTCTGCAGACATTATACCAGCCGCGTTAGGCGGAAGGGAAGAGGAGAACGAAAGGCCTTTTCTTTTTGTGAGTTCTGCCATAAAAAGGCGCCTTATAAATCGACTTTTCTCTCCCTTTTTGCTTGACACTTTCGGCGAACGGAAGTAGGATAAGAAAGGGTGCACAACCGGCCCGTTTTTTCGGGAAAACGGCCGAAGGCCGCTTTGCTGCGCGAGACCGGCTGTCCGACATTTTTTACTACAAGGAAAGCGGGGAGAAACAAATGGAAATCATACTTTTTCTGATTCTGTTTCCATTCCTGGCCGCGCTCGTGATGTCCTGCATGAAACAGCACGGACTGCTCAGAAGGACGGTGCAGTTTACCTTCTGCGGCATTATCGTGGCTTCGGTCATCGTGTTTGCGGTCACCAATCTGATCGGAGGGAAAACGGTGGCCTATCTGCCGCACACGCATGTCTTCGATATGCTCATGCTCGCGGCGGAATGGGGGCTGGTCGCGCTGGTATTTTATTTCAGCTTCAAATACCGGAAGTATTACTGCGCGCTTCTGTCCATCCTGCAGACCGGGCTGATGACCTGGCTGGAGCTGAGCGGACGCCCGGAAGCGATCGAGGCCAACCATATCCTGGCGGACAAGCTGACGGTAGCCATGGCGCTGATCGTGGGGATCGTGGGCTGCCTGATCTGTGTCTATGCCATCGGATACATGAAAGATTACAACAGGCACCATCTGGATTATAAGGACAGGAGATCCTTTTTCTTTGCCATGCTTTTCCTGTTCCTGGGAGCCATGATGGGGCTGATCTTCTCCAGCAACCTGATCTGGATCTATTTTTTCTGGGAGATCACAAGCATCTGTTCCTTCCTTCTCATCGGCTATAATCAGACGGAGGAGGCCATGGACAATTCCTTCCGCGCCCTGTGGATGAACCTGCTGGGCGGCCTGGGCTTTGCCGTGGCGATCGTCTATTCCGTGACGCAGCTTGACATCATCAACATTCAGGATCTGGTGGACTTCGCCGTGAGCGGAGACGAGCGGGCTGCCCTTGCCGTGATCCCGGTGGCCTTTCTGGCGTTCGCCGGCCTGACCAAGAGCGCGCAGCTGCCCTTCTCCGGCTGGCTTCTGGGGGCCATGGTCGCGCCCACGCCCACCAGCGCGCTGCTGCATTCGGCGACCATGGTGAAGGCGGGCGTGTACCTGCTGATCCGTCTGGCTCCCGCCCTGCAGGGGAATACGGCGGGGCTGATGGTGACCACCGTCGGAGGCTTCACCTTCCTGATGACCTCCGTGCTTGCCATTTCCCAGGACGACGGGAAAAAGGTGCTGGCCTATTCCACCATTTCCAATCTGGGACTGATCACCGCCTGCGCGGGCGTGGGCATGCATGAGGCCGTATGGGCGGGCATCCTTCTGATGATGTTCCACGCGGTTTCCAAATCCCTGATGTTCCTTTCCGTGGGCGCGGTGGAGAACTGTACCGGAAGCAGAAATGTGGAGGACATGCACGGGCTGATCGTGAAGCTGCCCGGCCTTGCCTATGTGATGATCATCGGTATCGCGGGCATGTTCCTTGCGCCCTTCGGCATGCTGATCTCCAAATGGGCGGCCCTGAAGGCCTACGTGGATTCCGGAAGCATCCTTCTGGTGATCTTCCTGGTATTCGGAAGCGCCACCACCCTGTTTTACTGGACCAAGTGGCTGGGGACGCTGGTTGCGGTGCATCATCATTCCGAGCGGATCAAAAATGTGACGAAAAAGAGCGAATGGACGGCTCTTCTGACCCTGAGCATCCTGATGGTCCTTCTGTGCCTGACCTTCCCGGTGGTTTCCTCCGGGCTGATCGAGCCCTTCCTGATGGATATGTATAACACCCACGTGCCGAACCTGATCGGAACCGGCAACCTGTACATCATGATCATGATGCTGTGCCTGATCCTGGTGCTTCCTGTGGCCGTACGGCTCCTGACCTTCGGAAAGAAAAACAAGCTCGTCATGTCCTACATGAGCGGAGCGAACGCGGGGGACGACCGGCATTTCACGGATTCCTTCGGAGAGGAGAAGGCGATGTATCTGGCCAACTGGTATCTGCCGGATTATTTCAGTGAAAACAGAGTGCTCGTGCCGTCCATGATCTTTGCGGCGGGAGCGCTGATCATTCTTCTGATCCTGACGATAGGAGGTGCCGTGGTATGAAAACTTCTCTTATCCTGGCGATTGTCTATCTGCTTGGAGCGCCCTTCCTGGGAGCGCTTCTGGAGGGGCTGGACCGGAAGGTGGCGGCCCGGATGCAGGGCAGGAAGGGGCCTTCCCTTCTCCAGCCTCTGTATGATATCCACAAGCTGTTCTGCAAGCAGTCC
The DNA here is from genome assembly GCA_944380025.1 of uncultured Lachnospiraceae bacterium. Taxonomy (GTDB): domain Bacteria; phylum Bacillota; class Clostridia; order Lachnospirales; family Lachnospiraceae; genus Eisenbergiella. The sequence continues at coordinate 5,277 of CALWGL010000051.1, read as the reverse complement.
GTGGTGGTAAACAGCGTGCAGGACTTTCTGGTCTGCGGCTTTCTGGTGTTTGTGGCCTTTACCGGCGCTCTGTTTTTCTGGGGCGGAGACATCCTGCTGGTATTCTTCGCGCTGACGCTGGCGGGGATCTTTTTCATCATGTCCGCCTGCTCGGCAAACGCGCCTTACAGCTCCATGGGCGCGCAGAGAGAGCTGATGCAGATGATGGCCTACGAGCCCATGGTGCTTCTGACCGCCATCGGCTTCTATATCGCCACCGGAAGCTTTTCTGTCCGTCAGATCGCGCAGGCGCCGGTTTCCGCCGTCTGTTATCTGCCCGGCTTTTTCGTGGGCTTTCTGTTTATCCTCACGATCAAGTTCCGGAAGTCGCCCTTTGACATCAGCACCTCCCACCACGCCCATCAGGAAATGGTGCGCGGCGTTACCACGGAGCTTTCCGGAAATATCCTGGCGCTGGTGACGCTGTCCCACTGGTATGAGAACGTGTTCCTCCTGGGCGTTGTGGGGCTGTTCATCATCAATTCCAGCTGGGTGAGCATTCCCGCCGCCGTTCTGGTCTGTCTCGCCGCTTTCCTGTTTGAGACCCTGGTGGACAATGTGTTCCCCAGAGTGAAATGGCAGGAAATGCTGAAATGGACCTGGATCGTGACGCTTGCCGCGGGCGGGATCAATCTGATGATCGTGATGCTGATACAGTAGGAGGGATAAGCAGATGAAAGTATCGAATTCACCGTGGCTTTTGCACTATGACGGTTCCAGCTGCAACGGCTGCGACATAGAGGTTCTGGCCTGTCTGACTCCCGTGTACGACGTGGAGCGGTTCGGGGTCATCAATACGGGAAATCCCAAGCACGCGGATATTTTCCTGATCACGGGAGGCATCAACGAGCAGAACAAGCCCGTGGTGCAGCAGCTCTACTCCCAGATGCCGTCGCCCAAGGTGGTGGTTGCGGTGGGGATCTGCGCCTGCAGCGGCGGGATCTTCAAGGAATGCTACAATATCATCGGAGGCGTGGATACCATCATTCCGGTGGATATCTATGTGCCGGGCTGCGCGGCCAGGCCGGAAGCCATCATCGACGGGGTGGTAAAGGCGGTGGCGCTCCTGGACGAAAAGAAAAAGAAGATGGCGGAGGAGAAAAAACAGGAAAAGGCCGCCGGTAAGGAGGGCGCTTAAATGATAGACGGAGAGATCATGCAGGTGGATCCGGACAGCCTGGTCACGGAGGTGCTGCAGCTGAAGCACCGGGATTACAGGCTCATTCAGATCTGCGCCGCGAACGCGGGCGAAGGGATCGATATCACCTATTCCTTCGGAAAGGAATACAAGATGGCAGGCCTGCGGCTTTCCATCCTGCCGGACGATGAGATCGTGAGCATCAGCGATATCTATGCTCCGGCATGGCTGTACGAGAATGAGATGCACGACCTGTTCGGCGTGAAGGTGAAGATGATGTCCACGGACTACCATGGAACCCTGTACCGGCTGAAAAACAAGACGCCATACAGAAAAGAAACTGCCGCTTCGCAGCCGGAAAAGGCCGGCGCACAGAGGCCGGGAAACGCTGCCGCACAGCAGCCGGAAAAACAGGAGGAAAAGTAATGTCCACAAAAAGTATTGTCCCGTTCGGGCCGCAGCATCCCGTGCTGCCGGAGCCGATCCATCTGGATCTGGTCCTGGAGGATGAGAAGGTGGTGGAAGCGGTTCCCTCCATCGGCTTCGTCCACAGAGGCCTGGAAAAGCTGGTTGAAAAAAAGGAATTTACCGAATATGTATATGTGGCGGAGCGGATCTGCGGCATCTGCAGCTTCATGCATGGCATGGGCTACTGCGAGGCCGTGGAGCACATCATGAACATTGAGATCCCGCCCCGCGCCAGATATCTGCGCACCATCTGGTGCGAGATGAGCCGGATCCACAGCCATCTGCTCTGGCTTGGCCTTCTGGCCGACGCCTTCGGCTTTGAGAGCCTGTTCATGCAGTCCTGGCGGCTTCGGGAGAAGGTTCTGGATATGTTTGAGGCGTCCACCGGCGGCAGAGTGATTTTTTCCGTAAATAAGATCGGCGGCCAGAGAAAGGATATGGATGCCGCCATGCTGCGTCAGTTTGTGGCGAACTTCCAGGATATGGAGGCGGAGCTGAAAGAGCTCTGCGGAGTCTTCCTTTCGGACGCGGCCGTAAATACCAGACTGCGCGGGGTAGGGCTTCTTACGAAACAGCAGGCGCACGATCTGGGCGCTGTGGGGCCCTTCATGCGGGCCAGCGGCATTGCTCTCGATAACCGGAAGCTGGGCTATGCGGCCTATTCGGATCTGAATTTTGAACCGGTGACCAGCGACGTGGGAGACTGCTACGCCAGATGCGACGTGCGCATCCGGGAGATCTTCCAGTCCATCGACCTGATCCGCCAGGCGGCCTCCAAAATCCCCGGCGGCGAGGTGGCGGTTCCCTTCAAGGGCTTCCCGGAGGGCGAGTATTTCATGCGGGAGGAGCAGCCGAGAGGCGAGGCCGTCTACTATGTGAAGGCCAACGGGACGAAGTTCATCGACCGTTTCCGTGTGCGCACGCCCACCTTTGCCAACCTTCCGGCGCTGATCCAGACGCTGAAGGGGTGCCAGCTGGCTGATGTGCCGATCATGATCCTGACCATCGATCCCTGCATCAGCTGTACGGAAAGGTAAGCGAAAGGGAAAAGAGCGCGTTCCCGGGAGCGCGTCCCCGAAGAAGGAATCGCTGCCTGCGGCGGCGGAGAGAAGGAGGCGGATTTCGCCATGAAAAATATGAGGACCATGAAATTTACACGGACGGCGTTAAAAAACCTGTTCAGCCCGCCCGTTACCAGACCCTATCCGGAACAGCCCCGGGAATACCCGGAGCGGACCAGGGGCCATGTGGAGATCGATATCGATACCTGTATTCTCTGCGGACTCTGCTCCAGAAAATGTCCTACCGGAGCGATCACCGTAAACCGGGCGGAAAAGACCTGGAAGATCGAGCGCTTCGACTGCATCCAGTGCGGCTGCTGCGTGGAGACCTGTCCGAAAAAGTGTCTGACCATGAAAAATGCCTATACCCGGCCCGGGGCGGAGAAAACGTCGGATACCTTCCTGAAGACCAATATGCCGGCTCCCGCGGCGAAGCCCGCGGCAGGGGCTGCCGGGAAGTCCGCGGCGGTTCAGACGGCGAAGCCGGCTGCGGGAGCGGTGGGAAAGCCTGCGGCGGATTCAGTGGGAAAGCCTGCGGCGGATTCAGTGGGAAAGCCTGCAGCGGAGCCTGCCGGGAAGCCGGAAGCATGAGGGCGCAGATCACCGTACTCGGCGTGGTGCAGGGCGTGGGTTTCCGCCCCTTTGTGGCGGAAACGGCCCGGGCGCTTTCCCTGCGCGGGAGCGTATGCAACAGCGGGGGCGTGGTGAGAATTGAAGTATATGGAAACGTGGAGGCGGTGGAGGAAATGCTCCATCGCCTCCGTTCGTGTGCGCCGTCCGCGGCGCGGGTGGACCGGGTGATCGTGGAAAGAACGGAAGAAGAGAACTCCCTGCCCTCCGCAGAAGAGAACTCCCTGCCATCCGGCAATGCTGCCGGGGAAACGTCTTCCGGCGGGAGGCCGTCCGACTGTTTCGGCAGCGGGATGCCGTCCGACTGCTGCGGCAGTGGGAGGCGCTTCCCGGAGACCGGCGCGGAGCCGGAGGACTTCCGGATCGTGGAGAGCGAGACGGAAAACGGAGCGGATCTTCCGCTGATCCCGCCGGATCTTCCCATCTGCGAGGCGTGCCTTTCGGAGATGAGGGACCGAAGGAACCGCCGTTTCCGCTATCCCTTCATCAGCTGCACGGCCTGCGGCCCGCGTTACAGCATCCTGGAGGCCATCCCCTATGACAGGGAGCACATTTCCATGCGGGATTATCGGATGTGCCCGGAGTGCGGCCGGGAATACCGGACGCCCGGCGGCAGAAGACAGCACGCTCAGACCATCTCCTGCCGGGAATGCGGCCCGCAGCTGATCCTGAGCGGGTGGGAGGATTTCAGGAAGCAGGCCGGTACCGGAACTGATCTGGCCGGGGCAGCTGAATCAGAAAACGCTTTGCCGGAAGGAGCTTCCCCGGAAGACGTCGTTCCGGCCGGAGAGGCCGCCCGCGCAGACGCCGCTTTTGCAGACACCGCTCTTACGGAGGCGGTTCGGATTCTGAAGGAAGGCGGGATCCTGGCGGTGAAGGGGATCGGCGGCTATCAGCTCGCCTGCCGCCCGGATCGGGAGGAAACGGTCCGGCGTCTCCGGCTGCTGAAGGGAAGGGAGAAAAAGCCCTTTGCCGTGATGTTCCCGTCGCTGGACGGCCCCTGCGGCGTCCGCGCCTTCTGCGAGGTCTCCCGGCAGGAGGAGGGGCTTCTGACCGCTCCGGCCCGCCCTATCGTGCTCCTGGAAAGAAAAAAGGCGGCGGAAGAAAGCATCTGCCCGTCGCTGAGCTCGGAAAGCAGGTATCTGGGAGCTTTCCTGCCGTACACGGGTCTGCATCAGCTTCTGACGGAAGAGGCGGGGCCGCTGGTGATGACCAGCGCCAACCGGACGGACGATCCCATCATTACGAAAGAGGAAGAGCTGGAGCAGCTGTGGACGCGGTCTTTGGAGCTTCTGTCCGCGGCGGCGTGGAATACGAGGCGGATCGTGACGCCGTTAGACGATTCTCTGATGAGGGTCACGGCAGGCCATGTGCAGATGCTCAGAAGGAGCCGGGGCTTCGTGCCTTCGCCGGTCTTTTTTGCCGCAGGAGGGGAAAACGCGGTTCTGTCAGCCCGGCCGGAAGCTTTGCCGCAGCAGGATCTTCCGCCGCAGGCGGGGGAAAAGGACAGGACGGCCCTTCTGGCCTTCGGGGGAGATCTGAAGGCGGCGTTCTGCCTTGCGGCCGGAGACAGGGCCTATCTGAGCCAGTATTTTGGAGACATGGAAAACCTTCGCGTGCACCAGACCTTCCGGAGGGAGCTTTCCCGGATGGAGGGGCTGTTCGGCATCCGGCCGGAAACGCTGGTCTGCGATCTGCATCCCGGCTATCTGACGACGCAGCTTGCGCAGAAGCTGGCGGAGGAGACGGGCCGCCCTCTGCTGCGGGTGCAGCACCATCATGCCCATGCGGCTTCCGTGATGGCGGAGCACGGGCTGGAGCGCTGCATCGCCGTGGTCTTTGACGGGACCGGATACGGGACGGACGGCCATATCTGGGGCGGAGAGTTCCTGGTCTGCGAGGGCGCTTCCTTCCGGCGGATGGGACATCTGGAGGAAATCC